>NZ_JBIISY010000019.1:0-45338 GCF_044340795.1 Tardiphaga sp. | reverse complement strand
GCGCTTCGGCTAGGCCGATCTTGGACACTTCCGCATCGATCAGCTGGATCGAGAGCCGGAGGGATTTTTCGACATAGCGCCCGAAATGGGCGATGACCTTCAATTCCTCCGCATCGAACGGCGCAGAATCAGGCCGACGCTGGACACTCAATCCGACAGCGAGATGAGGATCTGGCGAAACGGCAACGGCGCCGAACCATTTGAGGTCGTGGCGGGTCAGAAACTCGGTGTAGAATGGATTGGTCGCGAGTTCTTCGGGCGTACAGATGTGGCTGTCGCTGAATGGTTCGCCGTTGAAGAAGTAGCCACGTTCGAGGCCGCGGATGGCCCGGATGTCGCGACCAAGCCAGCCGCTTTCCACATAGTCTTTTTGTGCTTCGGCGATGCCTTCGGACGCGACCGTGCCAAACTTTCCGTCGTCGCGTTGCCAGATCAGGATGGCGCCGGCGGCGTTGAAGCGAGCCGAGATCGCATGGAGGGCGGCCGGCCATACGCCGGGATCGGCAGCCGCATCATAAATGAGCTCGACTGCCTTCAGAAATGCTTCGTCATCTGGAGAACTAACAATCATTTTCGACACAGAACAACTTCCTCAAAAACTCAACGATACAGAATGACGGTGAGCTGGACAGAGGGCTGTTACGAAAACAGATGCATGGCTGAATCCCGGAATTGGAAAGCACTCAAGTCCGATTGGTACTATCAAACGGTACTAACTAACGTCGTGGTTCCCGGCTGACATCGAAAAAATGCTTTCGACAAGGATCATTCCACGTTCTTGGCTCCGGAACCATTGCACGGTGGCGCACTTGTATCGCCGCAATATGTGCAATCGCAAAATGGAGATCATCATGATCCGCCGTCTTCTTGGAACTGCCGCCGTCGTTGCCGTGATGGCACTTCCGGCCGTCGCTCAAGCCCAGGGCGTTCCCGGGGGTATCGAGCGTGGCGCGGCCGAAGGTGAACGCGCTGCTGGTCCTGTCGGCGCCATTGTTGGTGGCACCATTGGTGGTGTGGTCGGTGGCGTCGCGGGCGTGCTGGGCGTCGATGACCGGCCGCGCTTCCGCAGCTACGTGGTCGATCAGCGCCGCCCGTCCTACACTTATGAGCGTGAAGTTCGTGTCGGCACCGTGCTGCCCGCCAGCGGCGTAACCTACTATGAGGTGCCGGCCGAATACAGCGCTGCGCGCCAGTATCGCTACACGGTGGTCAATGGCCGCACGGTTCTGGTCGAACCCGGCACCCATCGCATTGTGGAAGTCATCGACTGAGAGTCGGTTACCTGACTTAGCGAGAACCTAGTGTCTCCCAAACTGCAGGTCGCCCCGGTCGGGCGGCCTGCCTTGTTGAGAGGGTGTGCTCGGCACCTGCGACAAATCCGCGAAGTGCCACAACTCATGCAACTTTTCGTCACAATTGGCGTTATGACAGCCATGATGACGAAACCCGATACTTGGTATGTTGCTTTTGGCCCTGACCGGACGATCAAGTCCGATACCCGCGCCACGGGGCCGGCGCGCACCACCAAAACTTTCAAGTCCGAAGTCGATGCCAAGGTCTTTGCCCGCGAGATTGTGGCAAAGGGCTGGACGGCTACTGCCGGGACCTTGAACCCCGTTCAGCCGAAGCGGACGATTGCCGCCTCGCAGATCGATAACTGGATCGATTTCGACCACGCCAGTTGATCGAAATCAGGCCATTCCGGTGAGGAAGGGGTTGGTCATCCGCTCCTGGCCGATGCTTGAGCCCGGCCCGTGGCCGCAGATGAAGCCGACATCGTCACCAAGCGGGATCAGCTTGGTCGTGATGGAATTGATCAGTGTCTCGTGGCTGCCGCCCGGCAGATCCGTGCGGCCGACCGAGCCGGCGAACAGCACGTCGCCCACATGGGCGAACTTCATTGCCTGGCTGTAGAACACGACGCTGCCCGGCGAATGGCCGGGGCAGTGCAGGATGTCGAAGGAGAGGCCGCCGACGCTGACCTTGTCGCCTTCTTCGAGCCAGCGGTCGGGCCGGAAATTGCGGACGCCGGTGATGCCGTAATTGGCGCCGGAGGATTCGACATTATCGAGCAGGTAGTCGTCGGCCTTGTGCGGGCCGATGATCTCGACCTTCAGTGCATCTCGGAGTTCGGCGGCTCCGCCTACATGGTCGATATGGCCATGGGTAAGCCAGATCTGCTCGACCTTCACATTGGCCTTGGCAATCGCCTCCTGGATCAGCGGCACATCGCCGCCGGGATCGATCACAACAGCCTGCCGCGTGGCTTCATCCCATAGCAGCATGCAGTTCTGCTGGAACAGCGTGACCGGAATGATGGTGCCGCCCGCCTGGGCCTTGGGTGCGCTCTCTGTCATGGCGCCACAATGCCGATTTTTGAGGGCGATGGAAGAGGACATTCGTGACGCTCATCTGTCATCGCCCGGCTTGACCGGGCGACCCGGTAAACACCAGCGTTCGCGATGGAAAGGCAAGGCCGGAGTTTACTGGATCCCCGCTCAGCGCGCATCTTCGATGCGCTAGGCGGGGATGACAAGTCAGCGGATCACTTCTTCAACTGCAGCTTCAATGTCGCCTCCACCTCGCGGTCGAAGGACGACGCCTTCGGGGCCGCCGTCTTGTCGCGCTGGGCAGCCACATAGGCGTCGCGCTTGGCGACCAATGCGGCGAGCTTGGCATTCAGCTCCTTGCGCACCGCCATCTGCTTGTCGAGCTCGGCCGTACGATCCTGCATCGACATTTTCCGAAGCGAATCCGGCAGTTCGTCATCCTTGACGCCATCAAGCTTCTTGCCGCCCGATGCCACATCGGCCACCAGATCGCCGCCGCCGGTCACCGCCTCCGACGACACTTTGGCTTTCTTGTTGATATAGCTCGCCATGTCCGACGCCGAAGCCGGCGCGGCGCGGGCGACTTCCGACAGCTGCCGGGTCTTTTCCTCCGTGCGCTTCTGCAGCGCGCGGGGACCATACGGAATCACCGTCTTGTTGATCTCGTTCTGCAGGATGATGATCTCCTCATCATACGGCGTCTCGATGATCACCACCTGTCCGCCATCCTGCGGGATCGCCATGAAGCGGCCGTCGCCGCGCTGGGCGACGTCGCGCCAGACGCGCTCGGTGTCACGTGCGCCACCGGTCAGCACCGCATTGACGATGATGTCCTTCTGCTGCGCCACCTTCATCGTGACCTCGTATTTGGTGTCCTGCGCATAATCCATGTGCGGTGGGGCGTCGCCGACCAGGAAGACGATGCGGCGGGCATCGCTGCCCTTGGTCCATTGCAGCTTGTTGACCGCCACATCCAGCGCCTCATTGACGCTTTCCGGCCAGTCGCCGCCACCTTGCGCGCGCACCTGCAGGAGGTTGGCGTAAAGGTCCTGGATGTCGGTGGTGAGATCGAATTTCTTCGTCACATAGTCGTCGCCGATATCGCGATAGGCGACGAGGCCCATGCGGATTTCCGCATCGGGATTCTGGTCGAGGATCGAGGTCGCGATCGACCAGATCTTGCGCTTGGCGCCTTCGATCAGGCCGGCCATGGAACCAGTCGTGTCGAGCACAAAAGCGACTTCCACGGTAGGTTTTGCGAGCGCAGATGACGCCAGCAGGACTTGCGGCAAACTTGCGGCAGCGACGATCAAGGCGATGCGGCCGATACGGGCTAAACTCATGGAATGTCTCCGGTTCTTTCGCTTGATCACGCGCGGGTGAGTGAGCTTTGTCGGTGGTGACGCCGGTTTTGACGCGTGCGGCAGCACGGAGGCAGCGCAGCGGCGTTCCAGCGGCCGGTCCCCGTCGTGCGTATTGGGCGCTCCAACTGAAATCGGCTAAGTTCGTCGCCATGGAATCGACCGCCGTTCAAACCCCGACGCTGATTTTCGACCGCCGCCAGTCCGAAACGGCGTTGGCGATCGCGCGCGGAACCGTGCGCCTGTTGCGCTCGCTCGGATTTTCATGCGTGGCCGAGCTATCGCTGCCGTCGGGACGGCGGGCGGATCTGGTGGCGATGAATGAGAAGGGCGAGATCTGGATCGTCGAGATCAAGTCATCGGTGGAGGATCTGCGCGCCGACCAGAAATGGCCGGACTACCGCGCCCATTGCGACCGGCTGTTCTTCGCCTTCACGCAGGATCTGCCATGCGAGATTTTCCCCGGTGAGACCGGGCTGATCGTTGCGGATGCCTATGGGGCGCATGTGCAGTGCGAGGCGCCGGAGCACAAGCTGCCGGCAGCGACGCGCAAATCAATGATGCTGCGCTTTGCGATGACGGCAGCGCACAGACTGAACAGGCTGCACGACCCTCAAGGTCATGCAGCCTGGCCGAATGAGTTCTGATAGCTGAACGCTTATCTTGGCGCGCGCTTGGCGAGGATGCGCTGCAGCGTGCGGCGGTGCATGTTGAGGCGGCGCGCGGTTTCCGAGACGTTGCGGTTGCACATCTCGTAGATGCGCTGGATGTGCTCCCAGCGCACGCGGTCGGCCGACATCGGATTGTTCGGCAATTCCGACTTGTCGCTGTCGATCGCGAGCAACGCATTGACGACGTCATCGGCATCGGCCGGCTTCGACAGATAGTCGACGGCGCCCATCTTCACCGCGGTCACGGCGGTGGCGATGTTGCCGTAGCCGGTCAGCACGATGGCGCGGGCTTCCGGGCGCTGCTGCTTCAGTGCGGAGACAACGTCCAGACCGTTGCCGTCGCCGAGGCGAAGATCGACCACGGCAAAAGCCGGCGCCGACTTGCCGATATGGGCAAGGCCGTCAGAAACGGTATCGCAGGAGGTGACGGTAAAACCGCGGGTCTCCATCGCGCGTGACAGGCGTTCCAGAAACGGCTTGTCGTCCTCAACGATCAGGAGCGAGCGGTCGGTCTGTTCAGTCACTTCGGCAAGAGCGTTCACGGTTTCAAATCCTCCATATGCAATCACCCCTAGCATATGGTGCCCCAGAGTTCATCTGCCAAGAAAGTGAACGTTTGGATAGCTTGCAGGCGAAGTTAAAAAACGCAGGCTTTTTCCCGGGGAAATCGGGTGGTTAATGGCTGGAACGATGCTAAATCTGCGCGGCGTGATGTCGCAGAGCAGCATGCATCGGGGAAAGTCAACGAAAGCAGATCCGGAATGGACGCGACTTCACAGGGGCAGACCAACGAGGCTTCGATTCGTTATGAAGGCTGGCGGATCGTAGGTGTTTGCTTCGTCCTTGCGACCTTCGGATGGGCCCTCGGCTTCTACGGACAGAGCGTCTATCTCGCGGAACTCCAGCGCGTCCATGGCTGGCCGGCCTCGACCATCGCGACGGCCACCACCTTCTTCTATCTCGTCGGCGCATTGCTCGTCGCCTTTGTCAGCGAGGCGATGCGGGCGCTCGGCCCGCGCAACACGCTGCTGGCCGGCGTCGGCATGCTCAGCATCGCCACCGTGCTGCTCGGCCAGATCACGGCGCCGTGGCAGCTCTATGCGGTGAATGTGCTGCTCGCCTTCGGCTGGGCCGGCACCAGCCTCGGCGCCATCACCAACACGCTCGGCATGTGGTTCGACAAGAAGCGCGGCATGGCCATCAGCCTTGCGCTCAATGGTGCCAGCTTCGGTGGTATTGTTGGCGTGCCGCTGCTGGTCGCGGCGAGCAATGCCTTCGGCTTCGCCGGCGCCACGATGGCGGCGGTCGGCGCCATGCTGCTGTTGCTGCTGCCGGTGATCCTGATCTTTGTCGGCCATCCTCCGCATCGCGCTGCTGTCGGCAATAGTGCTGTGGCGAATGCGCCGTCCTCGACGCGCATCCGCGCCCAGGCGATCCGCGATATCGCTTTCCTGTCGGTGACCATCGCTTTCGCCTTCGGACTGTTTGCGCAGGTGGGCTTCATCGTTCACCTGATCTCGTTTCTCGATCCGGTGATCGGCCGTGAGCGCGCCGCCGCCGCGGTGTCGCTGCTGACGGTCATGGCAGTCGTCGGGCGCGTGCTTTTCTCGACCGTGATCGACCGGCTCAATCAACGGCTGGCTTCGGCCTTCTCGTTTCTCAGTCAGGCCGTCGCGCTGGCCATCGTCATCAATTTTCACAGTGATGCGCTGATCTTCCTGGCCTGCGCGCTGTTCGGATTTTCGGTGGGCAATCTGATCACGCTGCCGGCGCTGATCGTGCAACGCGAATTTGATCCACGTGCCTTCGGGGTGCTGGTGAGCCTGATCACCTCGGTGACACAGGTGACCTATGCCTTCGGGCCGGGCATCGTCGGCTGGCTCAAGGATATTTCGGGCAGCTATAGCGTGCCGTTCTACAGCTGCATGGCGCTGCAGGTGATCGCGGCGGTGATGATCATGGTGCGGGGAGCGGCTAAAACACCGCGGTCGTAGGATGGGTTGAGCGCAGCGATACCCATCACTTCTTGCGCCGATGGTGATGGGTATCGCGAAGACGCTCAACCCATCCTACGGGTCGGCGTTTTACGCCTCCCGTGCCCGCAATAAATCCTCGACATCCAGCCGTTTCGTGAACATCTCGATCTCGCCATTGGCATCGCGTGGCCATTCGCTTTCCGGGCGGTCCCAATACAGCTCCACCCCGTTCTGGTCGGGATCGCGCAGATACAGCGCTTCGCTGACGCCATGGTCGCTGGCGCCGTCGAGCTGGATTCCGGCGGCGAGCACACGGTGCAAGGCGTCGGCGAGGTCGGCGCGGGTCGGATACAGGATGGCGGTGTGGAAGAGGCCGGTGGTGCCGGGCGCGGGCGGCTGGCCGCCTTTGCTCTCCCAGGTGTTGAGGCCGATATGATGATGATAGTCGCCGGCGGCGATGAACACGGCCTGGTCGCCGTAGCGTGCCTTGATCTGGAAGCCGAGCACATCGCGATAGAAGCCGAGCGCGCGATCGAGATCGGCGACCTTGAGATGTACATGGCCGATCCTAGTGCCAGCGGGGATCGGCGGGTTGGTATCGGGCATAGCGAGGCTCCTGCGTGGTGTGATGCTCCAGACGATCTAGTCACAGTGCTGGCGGGTAGGTAGAGCGCCTTCGCGAAACCCATCGTTTCCAGAAAGTGGATTTGTAGGGCGGATGAGCCGAAGGCGAAATCCGCCGGCCGATTTCATAGCTGAAACTCCGCGGCGGATGACGGCTTCGCCTCATCCGCCCTACGTGTCACGCCAATTCCGATACCTGTCCGTCCGGCAGGCCGAATTCATAGGTGTTCAGCGTCATCGAGACCATCGTGTAATAGCCGCACAGGCCGATGATCTCGGCCAGCGCCTTGGTGCCGAGCACCTCGTTGGCTTCGTCATAGAGCGGCTTCGACAAGCCCTGCGCCTCGTGCAGCGACCTGGCGATGTCATAGATCACGCGCTCTCTCGTCTCGCCGAAGGTCGGCGTGCGGCGGTTCTTGATGTCTTCGATGATGGCGGGATCGAGGCCCGCATTCAGCGCAAACCGTTTGTGGGCATACCATTCGAAATGCGCCGTCCAGTGCCGCGCGGTGACCAGGATCGCGAGTTCGGCATGCGCATCTGACAGCGAGGTGTCGTAGCGCAGGAACGCGCCGAGGCGCGTAGCGTGACGTGCCATTTCGGGGCTGGCGAGCCAGGCCATCATCGGCTCCGGCGGCTTGCCGCGCTTGCTGGCGATGGATTCATCATAGATCGCCTTCTGGTCGGCGGTCATTTCGCCAGGCGAAAGAAGCTTCAGGCGCATCTCGTTCCTCGTCTCGTTCTTGTTCGTTATCGGGCGAAGCTAACGGGTCTTCGCACCTCGCGACAAGCCATTGAATTCCGCGATCTGCCGGGTAAGCTTCGCGCCAACAACAATGCGGGCGTCCCACGCTTGCGCACAAACAACAGGAAACACCCGATGTCGGATCTCGAGACATTCCGCAGCGATACCCGCGCCTGGCTGGAGCAGAATTGCCCGCCGGAGATGCGCAAACCTGTCACGGCCGATGAAGATGTGTTCTGGGGCGGTCGCAACACGAAATTCGCGTCGGAGCCGCAGCGCCTCTGGTTCGAGCGCATGCGCGACAAGGGCTGGACCGTGCCGGACTGGCCAAAGGAATATGGCGGCGGCGGCCTCGACGGTGCCCAGGCGAAAGTGCTGCGCGAGGAGATGGCGAAGATCGGTGCGCGTCCGCCGCTGTCGAGCTTCGGCATCTGGATGCTCGGGCCGGCGCTGCTGAAATACGGCAATGACGCGCAGAAGAAAGAACATCTGCCGAAGATCGCCGCGGGTCTGATCCGCTGGTGCCAGGGCTATTCCGAGCCGAATGCCGGCTCCGACCTCGCCTCGCTGCAGACGCGCGCGGAGAGCGATGGCGATCATTATGTGATCAATGGCTCGAAGATCTGGACGTCCTACGCCAATTACGCCGACTGGATTTTCTGCCTGGTGCGCACCGACGGCGCGGCGAAGAAGCATGACGGCATCAGCTTCATCCTGTTCGACATGGCGTCTACTGGCGTCTCGACGAAGCCGATCCTCTTGATCTCCGGAAAGTCGCCGTTCTGCGAGACTTTCTTCGACAATGTGCGCGTGCCGAAATCGCATGTGGTCGGCACGGTCAATCGCGGTTGGGACGTCGCCAAATATCTGCTGCAGCATGAGCGGGCGATGATCTCCGGCATGGGCGAGCGCGGCGTCGGCCGTCCGCTCGGTCAGGTGGCGGCGGATACGATCGGGGTTGATGGCGAAGGCCGGCTCGACGATGCGATGCTGCGCGGGCAGATCGCGACATTCGAGGTGGACGAGGCGGCACTGGCCTGTGCAGCGGAACGGGCGGTCGATCTCGCCAAGGCCGGGCAGGGGCATCCGGCGTTCTCGTCGGCGATGAAATATTACGGAACCGAACTCAACAAGCGGCGCCACGAAATCCTGATGTCGGCGGGCGGCAGCGATGCGCTGGAATGGGAAAGCGCGCGTTCGCAAGAAGGTGTGAAGCCGCGTGCCTGGCTGCGGACAAAGGCGAATTCCATCGAGGGCGGCACCAGCGAAGTGATGCTGGGAATCGTCGCGAAACGGATTCTGGATTTGCCGGGAGCTTGAGGCTTTCTCCGCTGTCATCCCCGGGCTTGACCCGGGGATCCATCTTCGCCGCGCGTCGCAAGATGGATGACCGGGTCAAGCCCGGCCATGACGGAGTGTAAACGATATCGACAGCGAATTGGACATCATCCCATGCCTCTCCTCCTCAACGAAGAACAGACCATGCTCCGCGACAGCGCGCGGGGATTCATCGGTGACAAGGCGCCGATCGCTCATTTCCGGCAGCTCCGTGACAGCAAGGACGCGACGGGCTTTTCGCGCGACCACTGGAAGACCTTTGCCGAAATGGGTTTTGCCGGCCTCCTGGTGCCGGAAGCCCATGGCGGCAGCGGGCTCGGAGCCGTCGAGGCCGGCGTCATCATGGAAGAGATCGGTCGCACGCTGATGCCGTCGCCGTTCTTTGCGACATCAGTACTGTCAGTCACCGCATTGCGCGGCGGCAGCGAGGCGCAGCAATCGGCTTATCTGCCGAATATCGCGGAGGGCAAGCTGCTCGCCGCTCTCGCGATCGATGAGGGGACGAAACATCGTCCGTTGCACATTGCCCTGAAGGCCGAGCGTTCCGGCAATGGTTTCAAACTCAGCGGCGACAAGGCTTTCGTGGTCGATGGCCACACCGCCGATCTCCTGATCGTGGCGGCGCGCAGCGGCGGCAGCGTGGGCGAGCGCGAGGGGCTGACCTTGTTCGCCATCGATCCCAAGGCGAAGGGCATCGCCGTTGAGCGCACG
This sequence comes from Tardiphaga sp., assembly GCF_044340795.1. Classification (GTDB taxonomy): domain Bacteria; phylum Pseudomonadota; class Alphaproteobacteria; order Rhizobiales; family Xanthobacteraceae; genus Tardiphaga. Next base: position 35,582 of record NZ_JBIISY010000019.1, on the reverse strand, counting down.
GTCATGGTCGATGCGCATAATGCGGCGCGGATCGTGTTCGACAATGTCGCCGTCGATGCCGACAGCGTGCTCGGCGAGGTCGATCAGGGCGGCGCGTTGCTTGATCGCGTGCTGAGTATCGGCCGGGGTGCCTTGGCGGCCGAGATGGTGGGACTGTCGGACGAAGTATTCGGGCGGACAGTGACGTATCTCAAGGAGCGCAAGCAGTTTGGAAAACTGATCGGCGAATTCCAGGCACTGCAGCACCGCGCGGCGCATCTCTATACGGAAATCGAGGTGACGCGGGCTGCTGCGATGAAGGCGCTGCAATTGCTCGATGCCGACGCGCCGAATGCGGCAGCGGCCGTTGCTGTGGCGAAAGCCAAGGCTGGCACCACGGCGACGCTGGCGGTGCAGGAGGGCGTGCAGATGCATGGCGGCATGGGCATGACCGACCAGTTCGACGTTGGCCTGTTCATGAAGCGCGCGAGGGTGTGCCAGGAATTGCTGGGCGACAGCAATTTTCACGCGGACCAGCTGGCGAAGATGAAGAAGTATTGAGGTAGGAAAGCCTCGGCTCCATCTGTCATCACCCGCGAAAGCGGGTGATCCAGTAAACACAGGCGCCGCGTTCGTATTTCAGAAGTCCGTGTCTACTGGATCGCCCGGTCGAGCCGGGCGATGACACCGAGAGTTTAGCGAATCGGCGGTGCGTATTGGATGCCGCCGGCATTCCAGGTCTGGTTCAACCCGCGCGGGATCTTCAGCTTCGAGCCGTCGCCCACATTGCGCTCATACACCTCGCCGTAATTGCCGACGTGGCGGATGATCCGCGCCGCCCAGTCCTTCGACAGGCCGAGATCCTCGCCATAGACGCCCTCGGTGCCGACCAGGCGCATCACGTCCGGCTTCTTAGACTTCAGTGCCTCGTCGATATTCTTCGAGGTGATGCCGAGCTCTTCGGCATTGATCATCGCATAGAGCGTCCATTTCACGATCATCATCCAGTCATCATCGCGCTGGCGGACCACCGGAGCCAGCGGCTCCTTCGAGATGACATCGGGCAGGATCACGTGATCGTCCGGCTTCGCCAGCGTCAGGCGCAGGGCGTAGAGCTGTGAGGCATCCGCCGTGAAAGTGTCGCACTGGCCGGAATTATAGGCCTTGAGGACATCCTCCAGCTTCGCGAATTTCACTTCGGTGTATTTGATGTTGTTGGCGCGGAAGTAATCCGCTGCATTCAGCACGGTGGTGGTGTTGTCCTGCACGCAGACCTTGCTGTCATTGAGCTCGAGCGCCGAGTCGATATTGCGCGACTTCGGGATCATGAAGCTCTGGCCGTCGTAATAGGACACGGCCGGGAAATAGAGCGCCAGATTGCTCTCGCGCGACATGCTCCAGGTGGTGTTGCGCGCGAGGATGTCGATCTTGCGGCTCTGCAGCTCCTTGAAGCGCTCATTGGCGTCGAGGCCGACGAATTTCACCTTCTTCGGATCGTCGAAGATGGCGGCGGCGACAGCGCGGCAGAAATCGACGTCAAAACCGCTCCAGTTGCCCTGCGCATCCGGCGCCGAAAAGCCCGGCAGGCTCTGGTTGACGCCGCACAGAACCGCGTCGCGCTTGATGGTACGTTTCAGCGTCTTGGTGTCGTAGCGTTCATAGGTGATCGCGGCGGCTGCGATCGCGGTGGCGACCGCAAGGCCGATGGCCAGTCCGGTCACGAAAGTGCGCTTCATCGCCATGAGTGGTCAGCCCCTGATTAACGTGTGGTGATGCAAGGAGTCGCGGTGGCGAACGCCACCTCAGATTTCGGGCTTCTGCCGGATCACGACCTTGGTGCCGACGGGAACGCGCTCGTAGAGATCGGTGACGTCGGCATTGACGAGACGGAAACAGCCGGATGACACGGCGGTGCCGATGGTGTCGGGCCGGTTGGTGCCGTGGATGCGATAGACGGTGGCGCCGAGATAGAGCGCGCGGGCACCCATGGGATTGCCGGGGCCGCCGGCCATGAAGCGCGGCAGATAGGGCTGGCGCTGGATCATTTCCGCGGGCGGGGTCCAGTCAGGCCATTCGGCCTTGCGGGTGATCTTGACCAGGCCCTGCCACTGAAAACCGTCGCGGCCGACGCCGATGCCATAGCGCATCGCGCGGCCATTGCCCTGCACCAGATAGAGATAGCGCTCATTGGTGGAGATGATGATGGTGCCCGGTGGCTCGGTGGTGCGGTAGAGCACCATCTGCTTCTGGAATTCCGGCGGCAATTCGATGGAGTCATCAGCGATCAGGCCGGGCTCGTCACCGACATCGGGGCGCTGCAATTGCGCGCTGGCTTGCGTGATCGACAATGCGAGGCCGGCTGCGGCGATGAGAGTGAGCCCGAGCAGGCGGCGAAGGTCGATCATTTCGGCATCTCCCGATTTGATGGTCCGGTGTGCATAGCATCGCAGCACCGGCACGAAAACCACGAATTCGCCGGCATGGTCGTTCGCGCGGGTGACGATTTGATTAAAAGCGCAGGCGACAAAAAACCCGGAGCAGGGTGGCGTCCTGTCCGGGTGGAGGTTTTGAGGTCGGGAGAGAAAAGGCGTTACGCTGCAAGGCTGTCGATGCCGGCATTTTTCAGCAGGTCGGCGAGCTGCTTGCGGGCATAGAACATGCGCGTCTTCACGGTGGAGGCGGGGATGCCGACAATCCCGGCGACTTCGTCGACCGACTTCTCGTGATAGTAGACGAGATTGACGATCTCGCGGTGCGCAGGAGAGAGCTTGGCCACGCAGGCGCGCAGGATTTCGCTGGTGCGGCTGCGGTCCAGTGAGGCTTCCGGCGTGTCGGCGCTGTCGGCGACGTCCATCACCTCGTCTTGGTCGATGTCCTCGTATTTGCGCTGGCGCAGCGCGGTCAGCGCCTTGAAGCGCGCGATCGACAACAGCCAGGTGGAGACCTGCGAGCGGCCCTCGAACTGGCTGGCGGTGCGCCACACATCGAGGAACACTTGGCTCACCAGATCTTCCGTCGCGGTGACATCGCGCAGCATGCGCAGCACGAAGCGATAGACCCGGACATTGTGACGGGCATAGAGCGTGTGCATCGCGGAACGGTCGCCGGTGGCGATCCGCTCCAGCAGCATCTCATCCGTGGTGGCGCGAGCAGTGATGATTCCCTGGCGGCCGGCGGCGTTGATGGCGATGACGTTCGACATGACTGGCTCCCGTTGAAACGTCGGTGATGGGCGTTTCGTGGGATCAGTTGTTAAGGTTTGCAGGTTTCAGGACGGCGGCTTGAAAAGCGGAAAATGGTTTCGTGGCGGCGGAGAATTGTTTCGTCGGGGCCGTTGCGACGAAACATTCGGGGATGAAAATCGAATGTTTCTAATGAGATAGCATTCCGGACGGCGGACTAAGCCTTCTCTCCGGCGGGAGAGAACAAATAGCCGCCACCGCGAATTGTACGGATTACGGCGGGCTTTGTCGGGTCGGGCTCGATCTTGCGGCGGATGCGCATGATGCGGAGGTCGACGGCCCGGTCGAACGCCTCGGCGTCGCGGGCATTGGCGAGCTCCAGCAACCGTTCGCGCGACAGTACGCGCTTCGGATTGGCGGCGAAGACCTTGAGCAGGCCGAATTCGGACGCCGTCAGCGGATGCTCGTTGCCTTCCTCGTCGCGCAGTGCCTGGGCTTCGAGATCGAGCCATTTGGTGCCGAAGCGGACGAGATGATCCCTGGCGTTCTTGGCCGGTGCAGCCTCGGCAGCCGCCTTGGCGGGTACGCTCCGGCGCAGCACCGAGCGGATGCGCGCCATCAGCTCGCGGAGTTCGCAGGGTTTTGCGATGTAGTCATCCGCGCCGAGTTCGAGGCCGACCACGCGATCGATCGGGCTCGCTGTTGCCGTGAGCATGATCACCGGCACGTTGGTGCGGCTCTTGAGGTCGCGGATGATCGAGAGGCCGTCTTCCTCCGGCATGTTGAGATCAAGCACCACGAGATCGGGCACCCTGGTCTCGATCTCGCCGCGCAGGCTCTTGCCGCCGTCGCACAGCGTCACGGTGAAGCCGTGCATCTTCAGATAATCGCCAACCATTTCGCGGGCGGGCGCCTCGTCATCGACGACGATGATATGCGGGCTCGTGCTCATGGCCGGGCCTCGGTGGTGACCGGCAGCAGAATGACGAAGCTCGCCCCCTGGCCGGGGCCGGCGCTGTCCGCGGTGACTTCGCCGCCATGCATGTCGATGATGCGCTTGACGATGGAGAGGCCGAGACCTGTCGAGCTTTCGCCGCCGGTGGGTTTGGCGGAGAGCCGCTGGAAGCGACCAAACAGGCGGTCGAGATCCTCCGGCGAGAGTCCGGCCCCCTCGTCGCTGACGCTGATGCGGACCTGATCTGCATCACCGGCCACCCGGATGTCGATCTTGCCGCCGATCGGCGAGTATTTGATGGCGTTGCTGATGAGATTGTCGATGGCCTCACGGATGCGATCGGCGTCGCACATGGTCAGGTCGGAATGGCCCGGCGTGGACACCGCGATCTGCTGCTGCTTGTTGACCGCGGAAGGGCGATTGGCCTCGGCCACCTCGCTCACCAGCGCGGAGAGATCGACCGGCTCGCGGCGGATGGTGATGTCGAACGCATCGGCCATGGCGTCGGAGATCAGGTGGTCGACCATCGATGTCAGGCGCTTGGTGGCATCGCGGATATGGTCGATCTGGGTGGCGATGCCTTCCTTTGCAGAGCCTGCGGCAATCAGCTCGGTCAGCATCTCGGTGCGGCCGAGAATGACGCCGAGCGGGTTCTTCAGGTCATGGGCGACGGTGCCGAGGATCTCGTTCTTGAAGCCATTGGCGCGCTGCAGCCGCAGCCACTGCGCGGAGAGGCGACGGTTGGCCTGCATCAGCGCGCGGGTGCGCTGGGTGACGCGGTCCTCAAGCTGTGTATTGGCCGCCTGGAGCTGCTGATAAAGGATTACATTGTCGAAGGCGATGGACAGGCGGCTGCCGAACAGCTCCACCAGCGAACGGTCGGTCTCCGACAACTCGCGCTCGGCCTGCAGCAGCACCACGACTTCGCGACCCGAGCCGGTGCGGATGTAGAGCACGGTGCGATGGTCGTCGAACTCATGCTTGCGGCGGCGGAAGGCGTCTTCCACCATCTGGCGCAAATCGGAATCGAGCGAGTCCGGCGTCGGGCATCCGGTGAAGCGGCTGTAGCAGCCGGAGCCGGCCAGCACCGCAAAATCCTCGGTCACGGAGCCGCCGTCGCGCAGCACCAGAATGCCCGCGCAATCCACATTGAGCAGCGATGCGATCTGGGTCAGAACGCCTTCGGCGAGCCGCTGCATCGAGCGGAAGTCGTAGAGCGTGGAGGCGGCATCGAGAATGATTTCAAGGCCGCGCCGGGTCTGCACCATGCGCTCAAGCTGCTGATAGCTGCGCAGCGCCGCCGTCAGTGAGGTGAACAGCTTGTCGGCGGTGAGTTCGGTCTTCGCCTTGTAGTCGTTGATGTCGTAATCGACGATGATGCGGCGCTCGGGAGCCTGGCCTGGCTGGCCGGTGCGCAGGATGATGCGGACGGTCTCGTTATGCAGCTCGTTGCGGATGAATTCGACAAGGGCGAGGCCGGCATCGTCGGTTTCCATGATGACGTCGAGCAGCACCGCCGCGATGTCGGGATGCTGGCGCATCAAGTCGCGGCCCTCGGCGGCGGAATAGGCCGACAGGATCTCCAGCGACTGGCCGTTCAACACATAGTCGCTCAGCGCAAAGCGCGTGCCTTCATGCACGGCCTGATCGTCGTCGATGACCGCGATCTTCCATTTGCGGGCATGGGACTCGTGAAGTAACTCGCCGTCGTCTTCGATCAGGAAGAGGACATCGTCTTGGTCGGCCATTGCTGCGTCGTCCCGTCAAATGAGCCGGCGGCACCGGTGGCGCTCCGCGGCATGATAATGCGAAATGTCGTGCCTTGTCCCAAACGGGATTCCAGCATCATGCGGCCGCCCAGTTGCTGGGTGACCAGGTTGTAAACAATGTGCAGGCCGAGGCCGGTGCCGCCGTCGTTGCGGCGCGTCGTAAAGAATGGATCGAATGCTTGCCGTTGTACGTCAGGGCTCATGCCGACGCCATTGTCGGAAAAGCTGATCTCGATGTCATCAGTGCCGCGCGCCTTGGCGGTGACCGAAATGGCGCCGGGCTGGCCATCCGGGAAGGCGTGATTGGCGGCGTTGAGGAACAGGTTGGTCAGGATCTGGCCATAGGAGCCGGGATAGCCGTCCACCAGCAGCCCGTCCGGCACGTCCACGGAGATGCTGATCGGCGCCTTCTTCAGCACCGGCCGCAGGCTGGCGATGATCTGGTCGGTGGCCTCGCTGAGGCTGAACTGGCGGCGCTCGGCATGGGAGCGGTCGACCGCCACTTGCTTGAATGACTGGATGAGATCGCCGGCGCGGTGCAGGTTGGCGACCAGCTGCTGGGCGGCATCCTGCGATGTCCTGACGAAATCCTCGAGCTGCGAGCGCTTCAACGGCGCCTTCGAACGCAGCTCGGCGTCGAACATCTCGGCGCGGCGGGCGAAGCTCGACGCCACCGTGAGGCTGATGCCGATCGGATTGTTGACCTCGTGGGCGACGCCGGCAACGAGGCCGCCGAGCGCGGCCAGTCGTTCGGCATCGATCAGGTTCTGCTGGGCCGTATTGAGTTCGAGCAGCGCGCTTTCGGCCTTTTCCTTGGCGGCGCGCAGCTCGTATTCGGCGTCGCGCTTGGCGATGGCATTCTGGCGAAACACCTCGACGGCCCGTGCCATGGCGGCGATTTCGTCCCTGGCCGCCGTGCCCTGGACCTTACGGTCCAGATCGCCCGAGGTGATCGCCCGCATCGAGGTCATGATCTGCCGCAGCGGCAGGCGAATGCTGAGCGTGATGATGATGCCGGCGGTGAGAATGATGCCCAGAAAGGCGCCGGCAATCACCAGCACGTTGCGCGAGATGGCGGCCAGCGTCCGGGCGAAGGTCGTCTGCGCGCTTTGTTCGCGCTGGCGCATCTTCACCGACAGGCCGTCAATGGCGGCGATGGTTTCTGCCTGGCTGGCATCGATGGCGTTGCGCAGCAGATCGGTGCGGCCGGACAGCTGTTCGGACAGTTTTGCGAGACCCTCGCGCAAAGCCCCCGCGCGTCCCTTCAGGCGTTGCAGGGCGATGCGCTGCAGATCGTTGTCGGAAAGGTCGGTCATCACCGGAATGGTGCGCTCGATCGTCTCGGCATTGCGCCGGGCTTCTTCGGCGGATGCCGAGGCCAGCGAGAGATAGTAGGAATTCGCCGCCACCAGCATGGCGGTGAAGGCCTCGCGGGATTTGCCGAGCGCGGGCCAGATCAGCGCATCGCGCTGGCCGGTGGCGCCTTCGATGATGGAATACAGCCCCGCCATGTCCTTGGCCGGGCCGAGCACCTGGTCCTCATAGGTCTTGGCGATGGTGGTCTGCAGCGAGCGCAGTTCGCCGAAGCCTGAGAGGAAGCGTTCTGTCACGCGCTCCAGCTCCTCGACCGAACCGGAGATCATCGGATCGGTGGAGGCGCGGGTGTTCAGCGTGCCCAGCACGGCCTCGCGCAGCAGCAAAATCTCGGCGAAGAGTTCGGGGCTCGGCTGGTTGATGTAGCGATGGATCAGGTTCTGCAGCCGGCCGGTCTCGCTTTCCAGCAGCGCCAGCACCTGGTCTGATTGTCGCACCTGGCGAACATCTTCCCAGGCAGACGACAGCACCCGCGAGCCGCTCCAGATCAGGCCCGCGAGAACGAGCACGACGGCGGAATTCAGCGCGGCAATGGAGAGAATGCGCCAGCGGATCGGAATCGCGCGCACAAGCCCGACAATGCCGGTTCGGCCCTTCGCCGCCAGTCCTTCCTGACCCTCGGATACTTCACTGTGCGGTCGTGTCACCACGAGTGTGTCATTCGTCCTTTGGGAAAGGTTCACTTGGCGGACAAAGTCTATCTAAAGACTTGCAGCTATACTTGCGATTGAACCGAAAGGCATTGGAATTTAACACAGTTTGGCAGGTTGATGATGAATCTGCTTGCGGACGGCCCGTGATGGCCATCTAAGACCTTATCGGAAATGTCATATTGATGTGTTGCCGGGAGGTGAGACCCTCCTGTGGCAGGCTGATGGCACCCGGCTTCGATCGGCACTGCAACAAGGCAGGATAGGACGATGCGGAAACTGGCGCTCGGATGTTGCGCGCTCGTCATGACGACCCTGCTGGCTATGGCCCCCGCGCGGGCTGTGGTCGAGGTGCAGTGGTGGCATGCCATGTCGGGCGAACTGGGCCGGCAGGTCGAAAAGCTGGCGATGGACTTCAATGCCACCCAGACAGGCTTCCGTATCGTGCCGGTCTACAAGGGCAATTACACCGAGACCGTGACCTCGGCGATCTTCGCCTTCCGCTCGCGCAGCCAGCCGGCCATCGTGCAGGTCAACGAGATCGGCACGGCAACCATGATGGCGGCGAAGGGGGCCACCTATCCGGTCTATGAGCTGATGCGCGACCAGGCCGAGACATTCACGCCATCGGCCTATCTGCCGGCGATCACCGGCTACTACACCGATACGGACGGGAATATGCTGTCGTTCCCGTTCAACGCCTCGACGCCGATCCTGTACTACAACAAGGATCTGTTCCGCGCCGCGGGCCTCGACCCCGAGCAGCCGCCGAAAACATGGCCGGAGCTCGGAGCCATGGCCAAGCGCTTGCGGGCCGCGGGTTCGGCCTGTGGCTTCACCACATCATGGCCCTCATGGATCAATGTCGAGAATTTTTCGGCGTTTCATAACATTGCGATGGCCACGCGATCGAATGGGTTGGCCGGCCTCGACGCCGCGCTGACCATCAACAATCCCGCCATGGTGCGCCACATCGCGCAGCTCACCGAATGGCAGAAGACCAAATTGTTTGACTACAGCGGCCGCGCCACCACCGCCGAGCCGCGTTTCCAGAAGGGCGAATGCGGCATCTTCCTCGGTTCGTCCGGCACACGTGCGGACATTCTCAAGAATGCGAAATTCGATGTCGGCTACGGCATGTTGCCCTACTGGCCGGACGTCGCCAGCGCGCCGCAGAATTCGATGATCGGCGGCGCCACCCTATGGGTACTGCGTGATCGGCCGCGCGACGAATACAAGGGCGTCGCCAAGTTCTTCGCGTTCCTGTCACAGCCCGACATCCAGGCGGCGTGGCACCAGAACACGGGTTACCTGCCGAGCACGCGTGCGGCCTACGAGCTGACCAAGTCGCAGGGCTTCTATCAGCGCAATCCCGGCACCGAAAAATCCATCGAGCAGATCACGCTGAAACCGCCGACGGAGAATTCGACGGGGTTGCGGCTCGGATCATTCACGCTGATCCGCGATGCCATCGAGGACGAACTGGAAGCGGCCTTTGCCGGGAAGAAGACGGCACAGCAGGCTCTGGATTCGGCCGTCGAGCGCGGCAACAAGCTGTTGCGGCAATTCGAGCGAGCCAATCCGGCGCAGTGATGCCGTAGGGCGGATTAGCCGAAGGCGCAATCCGCCGGCCGAGTGCATGGCTGAGTCTCCGCGGCGGATTACGCTTCGCTAATCCGCCCTACGGCCTCAGCCCTCACCGCAAATCATACGACAGCGGCAGCGTGAACGACTGGGTCGACATCGCCATCTCCGCCGGGAAGGGCGGGAATGGCTGCGCGCGGCGCACGGTGGCGACCGTCTCTGCGTCAAAGGCCGGATTGCCCGACGAGCCGATCGTGCGCACCGACAACACGCTGCCCGAACGGCTCAGCGTGAAGGCCACCATGGTGCGGATCTTGCCGGCCTGTCCGTTGCGCGCGCCGGAGGGATACTGCTTGTAGCGCTGCACATGCGCCTGGACGATCTGATTGTAGCTGGCCACGGCCGCGCGCGAGGCGCCGGCCATGGCCGCGGAGTTCGTCGGCGCGGTGTGTTCGGCGCGCTGCGGCGCCGTGGTGCGCGGTGCGGGCTTGCTCTCATTCGGCTTCTTCTTCACCTCGGCCCGAACAGGTTTCGGCTTCTCAGGCACGGGCTTCGGCGGTTCGGGAATGACCTTTGGCGGCTCCGGCGGTGTCGGCACCGGCTCTACCTTCTGTTCCTGCGGTGCTGCGACCTCGGCCTTGTCCATCAGCGGTGTCGGCGGAATCTGCTCCTCGACCGGCTGTTGCGGCTGCGGTTCGGGGGGCGGCGCGGACTGTTCCTCGGCCTGCTGCATCTGCGGACCCGGCGCGATGTCGAGAGGCTGCGCTTCCGGTGCCGCGGACATCGGCGACATGTCGATCATGATGGTGGTTTCGGCGGTCCCCGGCGGCGCATGGTTGCGATACAGCGCGATGCCGCCGGCGATCAAGGCGGCATGGATGGCAATGATCGCCAGCGCCGAACCGGTCCAGCGCAGCGCGGCCTTGTCGCCGGGATGGTGGAGCGCGAAGGCATTCATTGCAGCGTGGCGCGTCCGTCGAGGCCGACCAGCGCGATCTTCAGATAGCCGGCATTGCGCAGCATGTTCATCACCTCCATCAGGTCGCCATAGCTGACGGCCTTGTCGGCGCGCACGAAGATGCGTTCGTCCTTGTTGTTTTTCGTGGCGGCGCCGAGGGCTTCGCCGAGCCCGTCGCGCTGGATCACGTCCTCGCCGATGCCGAGCGTCATGTCCGGCTTGACGGTGACGAACACCGGCTTGTCCGGCCGCGGCTGCGGCTCGGCGGTGGAGGCCGGCAGATCGACGCCCATGTCCACGGTCGCGAGCGGCGCTGCCACCATGAAGATGATCAAGAGCACCAGCATCACGTCGATGAAGGGCGTGACATTGATCTCGTGATTGACTTCGAGATCATCCGCCGCGCCGATACGTCCGCCCAGTCGTGAGCCCATTGTTTTTTCCCGCGCTCTTACTCTGCAGCGCGCGCCAGCGGCATGCCGCGGCGGCTGTGGTCGCGGCTGATGAGAAGCATCACTTGCGCGGACGCGTCGCCGAGCAGCGCGCGATAGCCGGTGATGCTGCGCACCAGCGCATTGTAGATCATGACCGCCGGAATGGCGGCGACGAGACCGAGTGCCGTGGCCAGCAGCGCTTCGGCGATGCCGGGCGCGACCACGGCGAGATTGGTGGTCTTGGTTTCGGCAATGCCGATAAACGCATTCATGATGCCCCAGACGGTGCCGAACAGGCCGATGAAGGGCGAGGTCGAGCCGATGGTGGCGACGATGCCGGTGCCGCGCGCGATGCGCCGCGCCATTGCGCCTTCGACACGCTCGAGCCGCAGCGCGATGCGCTCCTTGAAGCCGTCGTCGAAAATGCCGTGGGAGAGTTCGGTTTCGCGGACGGCGGTGTGGATGAGCTGGGCGACCGCATCGCGCGCCTCGGCGCTGTCGCGCGCGACCTGGCGCAGCGACGTATCGCTCTCCAGCATTTCGAGGCGCTGATGGGCGCGGCTGGTTTCGCGGCGCAGTTCGATGGTCTTGGCGAGCCATACAGTCCAGGTCACCAGCGAGGCGCAAGCGAGGCCGACCATCACGGTCTTCACCACGATGTCGGCGTTCTGGAACATGCCCCAGGGCGACAGGTTCGACGGCAGCAGCGCCTCGGCGCCGGCAGCGAAAGCCGGTTGAACAGCGAGCGTCGCGAGGGCGGCGGCAAGAAGGAACGTGGAGCGGGAGCCGGTCATCGAAGCTGCATTCCGTGGATCGAGGCTGTGTGCGAAGAGCGCCGGACCATATCGCCCGTCACCGGTGATGTCGCCCTCAGGGCGGCATGTTGCGAACGAAAATGGAGCGATTCCAAGGTCTTGAATTCAAGGGTCATGGCGGTCAAAATCGCATGGTCGTGAACAACCGGACGCCGAGACCGGGCTGCAACACCTCGGCCTTCTTGAACGATATGTGGTTGCGAATGCGCTCGTCGAGCAGATTGTCGCCGACAACGCCAAAAGTGATGTCGCGCATGCCGCCATCGACCTTTGTGAACGTGTGCGTGTAGCTGACTTCGGCCTTCAGCAGATTGTAGCCACTGGTCGGCGTTTCATTGGCCGCGATGTCGTCCTGCGTGAAGGCATGCAGCAGGCCGAGGCGGGCATACCATTCCGCACTGCGCCACCAGATGCCGCCGCCGACCCGCATGGGGGCAATGCGGGGCACATTGCTGCCATCGGCAAAGGTCGCGCGCACCACGTCGAACTGACCGTCCAGGCCGAGCATGCCGTCGTTGACGGGGGCGACATCGAGTTGCGCCATGAACTCGGCGCCGCGGAAATTGGCATCGCGCTGGCCATAGGCAACCTGCATCAGCGGGCCTGTTGCGCCGCAACTCGCGAAGACGTCGGTGCAGAAATTGCCGGTGAGTTGCTTGTAGATGAAATCGAGATAGCGCGTGTAATAGATGCTGGCCTCGAAGCGGAACTGGCCGGCGCTGCGCTTGAGGCCGAGTTCGACGGATTCGGCGGTTTCGATCTTGAGATTGGGATTGCCGATCACGAAAGTGCCCGATGCGCCGTCGGAGCCGCGCGAGAACAGTTCGGGGGCGGCTGGGGCGCGCTGGGTGCGGCTGGCATTGAGCGACACCACCATGTCCCAGGGCAGCGATTGCAGCACGCCGAAGCTGAAGCTCATGGGCGTGAAGTTTCGCACCGCGGCTGTTTCGCTGAACGTGTCCGGCGGCGGCAGGAAATTGGCCGGGAAGGTGGCCGCCATGCCCGACACGGTGAGGGTCTCGATACGGCCGGCGGCCTGCAGTTTCAGCGTGTCATTGAGCTGCAACTGCTCGAAGGCGAAGCCGCCCACGGCATCCGTATTGGTCGGCGCCAGCAACCCGCCGAGCACGCCTGATGTGCCGAGCTTGCGGTTGCTGGCCTGGATGCCCCAGCTTCCGGTCAGCGCACCAAGCGGCGTTGCCACCGCGGCATGATCGAGTTCGACGCGGCCCTCGATTTCCTTGTTGGTGATGGTGTTCTGCAGGCCGTCGATGCCATCGCCGCCAATGGCGAATTCCTTGTGCCTGTAGTCGCTGACGCCGACGGCGAAGCGGATGGCATCGATCTTGTCGTTCGGCGCGCGCCATTCACCCTTCGTCGTCCATTTGGTCTGTTCGAGATCGATCCGCGTGCGGCTCGCGGATTCCGCGACACCGGGGATGTGGTAGAGGCTGGTGATGTGCTGGAGCGCAGTGCCGATATAGCCGCCGTCGAAAATATACGAGCCGCCGATGGCCTGGCCTTCGGATTGCTGGCGCGTATTGGCCTGCACGCCCCCTCCGGGAATGCGATAGTCACCGGCGCGGCGGGCGAATGCGTCCACATGGATGGCGACATTGTTGCCTGACGCATCGATGCTCGCCGCGCCATCGACGCTGCTGTCCACCGATGAGCCGCCGCCCTTGATCTTGGCGGCAAAGCCGTTCGGCACCAGCGCCTCGGGAATGCGGTTGTTGATCGCATTCACCACGCCGCCGATGGCCTGGTTGCCATAGCGCAGCGTGCCCGGACCGCGGATCACCTCCACCTTGTCGGCGGTGAGCGGATCGACCGGCACCTGATGGTCCTGGCTGAAATCCGAGACGTCCTGGCTGCCAACGCCGTTTTCCTGGATGCGGACGCGATAGTCGTCGAGGCCGCGGATATTCGGCCGGCTCGCGCCCGGCGCAAAGGTCGAGGCGGCGATGCCGGGCTGGGTCGCCAGCAGATCGGCCAGGGATGACGAGGCGGCGCGCTGCAGGGCCTCTCCGGAGAGCTGCGTGGTGGACTGGAAGGCGTCGGCCTCTTTCTTCTCGCGCTCGGCGGTCACGGTAATCTCCGACAACGCCTCCTGCGCGTGGACCAGGCTGGCGCTCGCCCCGTAGATGCAGGCTGCCCCGGAAAGTGCCGCCACCGATGCCCAATTCCCCAATGCCACGCCGCTTCCCTTACATCTAACTGCGAATGCTAATGCGAACTAGTCGCAATAAGGGAGGGAAGTCGCGACCTTGTCAAGCCGCGATGGGCAGAGATCGTCATGGCAGCGCTGCTGACCTATGATGACAGCGGTTCGGCCCGGTCGTCGGGCGACGCAAAGGAAATGTCCATGGAAATCAATCTGCCCGACGTCATCGCCGAAGTGAGCGCCGCCTTCGCGCGCTATGAAAAGGCGCTCACCACCAATGACACGGCAGTGCTGGGTGAGCTGTTCCGGAATGATCCGCGGACCATCCGCTATGGCATGGGGGAAAACCTCTACGGCTATGACGAGATCCAGGCCTTTCGCGGCGCGCGTTCACCGGTGGGCCTGATGCGGCGGATCGAGAGGACGGTGATCACGTCCTATGGCCGCGATACCGCCGTGGCCTCGACGCTGTTCTATCGCGACAATGCGCCGGGCAAAGTGGGACGGCAGATGCAGACCTGGATACGCTTTCCCGAAGGCTGGCGCATCGTTGCCGCCTCGGTCAGTGTCATCGACGATCCGCAAAAGAAAGCGGAATGAGCATGTCTCACGGGCGGCCGAACTGCTTCTTCAATTCGTCTTTTGCGCGTTGCAGCCGGGTCACCTGTGTCTTCGGCAGGTTCTTGCCAGCGCGATTGATGTAGAACGTCAGCATCGACAGCGCCGAGCGGTAAGGGTTCGCCTTGCGGCGATCGCTCTGCTCGGCAGAACGTTTCAAGGACGCCGCGATCCTGCGGGGATCGTGCAGCTTGAACACTCCGTGTTTGAGGTCGAGTGCGTCGCTGGTGTCGGTGACGTGCTGCGACCAGCGTTTGCGGGACGCTTTCTTCGCGCCGCCATGTCGCTGATGTGACGCGGTCTTTGCCGGAGCACGCTTGCGTGCCGCCTTCTTCCTGCGTTGGCTCATGAGGGCGTCCTCCTTCGTCCCGCCAACCCGGGCGATCCGGCCTCGTTCCTGGCCGCTATTCGGGAACTTTCGCAGTGCCAACCGGTTAGCCAACCGTGGGAATTCATTGTCAGGACCAAAGCAACCCATGCCGGTCGGCATCGGGTGGTATCCGCTTTCGTGCCGTCGCCTTGCCCTTGAACCCGAGGAGCCCAGTATTGATGCTTCGGAGCAGGGCGACATGAGCAGCGCGCAGGCGATCGCGCCGGACGGCCTGCCCGCGCAGGGCGCGCGGGTGATCGAGACCGACATTCCTTCACGCCTCGACAATCTGCGCTGGAGCGGTTTCCACACCCGCGTCGTGCTCGCCCTCGGCATCACCTGGATTCTCGACGGGCTCGAAGTCACGCTCGCCGGCGCGTTGTCCGGCGCGCTGAAGGACGATCCGGTCCTCAAATTCTCCAATCTCGATATCGGCATTGCCAGCAGCGCCTATCTCGCCGGCGCCGTCATCGGCGCGCTCGGCTTCGGCTGGCTGACGGATCGCATTGGCCGCAAGAAACTGTTCTTCATCACGCTTGCGCTCTATCTTTCCGCCGCGGCGGCCACGGCGTTCTCCTGGAATCTCGCGAGCTATGCGCTGTTTCGCTTTCTCACCGGTGCGGGCATCGGCGGCGAATATACGGCGATCAACTCGACCATCCAGGAACTGGTGCCGGCGCGCTATCGCGGCTGGACCGACCTGGTGATCAATGGCAGTTTCTGGCTCGGCGCGGCCATGGGCGCCGTCTGCGCCATCGTGCTGCTCGATCCCGCCGTGGTGTCGCAAGCCTATGGCTGGCGCATCGCCTATTTCACTGGCGCTGCGATCGGCCTCGTGGTGCTGTTCATGCGCATGTGGATTCCGGAAAGCCCGCGCTGGCTGATGATCCACGGCCAGCCCGAGCGCGCCGAAGAGATCGTGCGCGACATCGAAACATCCGCGCATCAGAAGGCATCGCCCGACGTCATCGCGTCGCTGCCGAAGATCAAGCTGACCCAGCGCAGTCATACGCCGCTGTTGGAGGTCGCGAAGACGCTGTTCGTCTCATACCGTCAGCGTTCGCTGGTCGGTCTGGTGCTGATGGCGGCGCAGGCCTTCTTCTACAACGCGATCTTCTTCACCTATGCGCTGATCCTGACGGATTTCTATGGTATCTCGTCGAGCCATGTGGGCTGGTACCTGCTGCCCTTCGCTGCCGGCAATTTTCTCGGTCCGCTCCTGCTGGGCCGGCTGTTCGACACCGTCGGTCGCCGCGCGATGATCGCCTTTACCTATGGGATGTCCGGAATCCTGCTGGCAGGTTCGGGCTATCTGTTTTCCATCGGCGTGATGAGCGCGCAGACCCAGACGATCGCCTGGATGGTGATCTTCTTCTTCGCCTCGCCCGCGGCCAGTGCAGCCTATCTCACGGTGAGCGAGACCTTCCCGATCGAGGTCCGCGCATTGGCGATCGCGCTGTTCTACGCCATCGGCACCGGCATCGGCGGCATCGCCGGCCCGGCGCTGTTCGGTGTCCTCATCGATACCGGCTCGCGCAGCAGCGTGTTCGCCGGTTACCTTCTCGGCGCCGTCCTGATGATCGCGGCTGCGATCGTCGGCTGGCGCTATGCCATCGCGGCGGAACGCAAGCCGCTTGAATCAGTTGCACGGCCATTGGCCGCGACGGAGTGACATCATGACTTCACCGCAGAAAATCATCGAAATTGCCCTGGACGATGCGCCGCCTGCAGCATCGGCGATTTTCGATCATGTCGATATCGAACTGCCGCGACTCAGCGAATGCGCCTTGCTGCTCGATATCGATGGCACGCTGCTCGACATGGCGCCGACGCCGCGCGAAGTCTGGGTGCCGCCGGATCTCGCCACCAATATGGGCAAGCTGCTGCAGCGGACCAATGGCGCCATGGCGCTCGTCTCCGGCCGGTCCGTCAACGATATCGACCTGATCTTCGCGCCGATGCAGTTTCCCGCGGTCGGAGGTCATGGCGCGGAAATGCGGCTGGGGCGCGATGTCGAATCCGTCGCGGCAGGCGCGCCGCCGATGGACAAGGAATTGAAGCGGCGGCTGGCTGCGATCGCGAAGCTCTCGCCCGGCATTCTGCTGGAAGACAAGGGCTATTCGCTCGCGCTGCATTATCGCCTCGCGCCCCATGCGGAGAAGGCGATCTATGATGCGGTGTCGGCGATCCGTGCCGATCTTCCCAATGCACCAATTGAAGTGTTGCCCGGAAAATTCGTCTGCGAGATCAAGCCGGCGGGATTCACCAAGGCGACCGGCGTGATCGAATTGATGACGCATGAGCCGTTCAAGGGGCGACGCCCGATTTTCCTCGGCGACGATGTCACTGATGAAAGTGTATTTGCCATCATGCCCGGCATGAATGGTTTGGCATTCTCCGTTGGCCGTCACGCGCAGGGTGTTGCAGGCCATTTCGCCGAACCGCGCGACGTGCGCGCGTGGCTCGGGCGATTGCTGATTGATGATGCGAAGGTCGCGTAAGCGACTCCCATCGCGTCAGTATGAAGCGGTGGAACTCCACGAAAAAGTCGGGTTCCACTGTTGCGTGCCCGAATTTGGTTTCAATCGGGTCGAATGATGACCAGGAACCATATTGATGAACGGACGTTTATCCTCGACCAGCCATCAGGAGGGAATCTTGTGAATCTCGTCGTTGTCTCAAACCGTGTCTCCCGCGCCTCGGCAAATGAACCGATGACTGGAGGATTGGCGGCAGCATTGCTGCCCGTGGTTGAGAAGTCCGGCGCGATTTGGGTTGGTTCCTCCGGTCGTTTGCGCGAAGGCGCGCAGAAAGAACCGTTTGCTGAAATTGAGGCGCTCGGTGCGGGCGCGCTGGCGATGCTCGATCTGCCGGCCGCGCACTACGAGGGCTATTACGAAGGCTTCGCCAACTCTGCGCTGTGGCCTGCATTGCATTCCCGCACCGATCTGATCCGCACCACGCAGGACAATTACCAGTCCTATCGCGAGGTGAACTCGTTCTTCGCCCGTGCGCTGCTCAAATTCCGCAAGCCTGACACCGCGTTCTGGATCCAGGATTATCATTTCCTCGCGCTCGGCGCCGAATTGCGTGCGCTCGGCGTGACGCAGCCGCTTGGCTTCTTCCTGCATACGCCATGGCCGACGCGCGATATTTTCAGCGGCGTGCCGCATCATCGTGAACTGGTCGAGGCGATGCTGGCTTACGATCTCATCGGTTTCCAGACCGATGGCGATCGCGACAACTTCCTGTCCTATGTGGAAGGCGATCTCGGTCTCGAGGTTTCGGCCGGCACCGTGCAGTCGCGCTACGGCGCGTCGCGTTGTGCCGTGTTCCCGATCGGCATCGATCCCGCGAAATTTGCAGCCTTCGCTGCAAAATCGTCGTCGCATCCGGATGTGTCGCGTCTGCGCCGCAGCCTGAATGGCGAGAAGCTCGCCATCGGCGTCGACCGTGTCGATTACTCGAAGGGCCTGGTCAATCGCATCGACGCTTTCGATCGCATGCTGACCGCACAGCCGCAGCTCAAACGCTCCGTCTCGCTGCTGCAGATCGCGACGCTGTCGCGCGGCAATATCGAGGCTTACGGCGATTTGCAGAACCAGCTCGCCAAGCTGGTCAGCGACGTCAATGGCCGCCATGGCGAGGTGGACTGGACGCCGATCCGCTACCTCAACAAGGGTTTCAGCCAGACCGTCCTCGCCGGCCTTTATCGCGCCGCCCAGGTCGGCGTCGTGACGCCGCTGCATGACGGCATGAATCTGGTGGCGAAGGAATATGTCGCCGCCCAGAACCCGGTCGATCCCGGCGTGCTCGTGTTGTCGAAATTCGCCGGCGCCGCCAATGAGCTGGATACGGCCCTGCTGGTGAATCCGCACGATATCGACGGCATGGCCCGCACCATCGCGACGGCATTCTCGATGCCGCTGATGGAGCGCCGGATGCGTTGGGAAGCCATGATGGCCAAGCTGCGCGCCGGCACGATCCAGGAATGGTTCGGCGATTTCGTGAGTGCGTTGCAGGATGCCCATGCGCTCAACGACACCGCGCAAAATGACAATGTGCCGGGCGCCGCGCCGGTGGTCTGGCCCGTCCATTCCGTCGCTTCGGTGGCGGCGACGTCCCGCCTGCACTAGGTCGGGGTGCCAGATCGAGATCGCGGGCCGTCAGGGCGGCCCGTGGGCGGCAAAATCCTTTTATTTTCCAGATAATTGCGAAAAAGCGTCGATCGATGCCGGCGCGCGCTTGCAAATCGGTCGTGCAGCCGTCATGAGAGGCGCACTGGGGAGGTGGCCGAGTGGTTGAAGGCGCACGCCTGGAACGCGTGTAAACGGGAAACTGTTTCGAGGGTTCGAATCCCTCTCTCTCCGCCAGTAGCTTCTAACGTTCTGTGTTCCCTAGAGAATCGTGTTTCCCATCTGATACCGGGACCGATCGCCGCCTCTAGGGCAAGGCGCTATCTTCCAAATTACCATTTGGCTTATCGTATCGCCGTCTGGAGCGGCCAAGCCGAGCTTTGGACGACCTCGCGGTTCGTCTTGGTCTCATTCGTCTGGCGCGCTGGCATCGCCGCCTTTACGGAGCACGAATGCGCGGCGCCGCAACACCCTGCGAAGTGCAAGGTGTCTCAATTTTAAGGTGTCAAAAGCACAGGCGTACTCGTATCTTCGGACAGGATTGGTTCTAGGTCGTCAGTCTACCGTGCCATTTTATTCGAATTGCTGATTTCGCATGCCTTCTGATCCAAGCAATGAGTTTGACGGGGGCTACACTCCCGACTTCCTGGCGTTCAAGCATGGAATAACTCTGGACGAAGCGCGCAAACTGATCGCGCGATATGGAGCGTCGCGCAAAGTCCTGGATGCCGCTGCCGAGCGCCTCAGCAGTGGCAAGCAAAGTCCAGACGAGCTTTGAATGCTTGCGAGCTGGTCGCGCTGCTTACATTGCATCCCGCGTTTCCGATCAAGGCGGGCCGCATGATGCCGGCGCCCCTCCTTGGCTAACAACGAAACACGCCCGTGACATGGGCAATTGACCATCGTCAAATTGATGTTGCTCATTCTTCCAATCCTGTTCGGTGAGGGAGAACAGGACATGCGCGCGGCAATTCTCGTTTCGTTGGCTGTGTTGGTGCCGTCCCAGGCACGCGGTGACATAGCGTTTGTTCAAAAGCTCTGGGAGTTCGTCCCGGTCGTGCAGATTTCGCAGGGCAATGCTGCGTCGTGCGCTTCCAATCGAATCGTCTGGGTTGGATCGATGCGAATGAATGATGCCATAGGGATGGCGAGCTTTCCGAAAGCGGGCGGACCCGGTGGTGAGGGCCTGTGCTACAGGCGGACACTCTATCCATTTACGCAGAACTCAGAACTCGGGCCATGGGTGCGATGCCCAACTAGCGGGGTTTGCGAGATCGATTGAAAAGCTGGCCAGACGGATGAGGTCGTCGGTGTACTTCCATGTGTGGGGCGGGCTGTCGGAGGCCTGCAGGCCGCGGCGAACAGCCGAGCAAGGCTTCCAGACTTTTCTGGCTGCCGAAATCATGTTGGTTACTGCAGCGCAATCCCGCTCATGCACGCAACGACGTATTGCTCGCCACCGGCAAATGACAGGCGCGGCAATGGATCAAGTGCTTGGCTCGTCCTGACGATGAGCCGATCAATGCTGCATGAGAAATGGCAGCAACACTGGAAACGTCGTTAGATATGTCATGGCCGCTGTCGACTGGTAGTAGGCGATCGTTTTCCGAAGACCATCTCTCAGAGAGGTGCGTGCTTCCCACCCGAGTTTGCTGGTCGCGCGAGTAAGGTCCGCGACCTCCTCCCGTTCGCGCATACGGTTGGGAAGGCTTCCGAATGAGAGCAATTCCGGCCGGCCAATAATGTCCCCAATCGTGATCAATAGATCCTGCATCAAGACCGGTGTGCCCGATCCAATGTCGATCGACTGTGCATCCTGCTCTCGAAGAAGACCGGAGCGCAGAATGGCGTCGATTGCATCGTCGATGTAAATCCAGTCGAGCTTGCGCTCGCCATTCGTCAGGGCGGCGGGCTCACCTGCCAGCAGAGTCCGGATGGTGTATGGAATGACCTTGTACGGCTTCTGCCCGGGGCCGTATGTCATCATCAGGCGTAGCACGGTCACCGGCAACCCGTAGAGTTCTGAAAACATGCGCGCATAAGCGCATGCCGTCCATTTCGCTGCCGCATAAGGAGAAGACGGAGTGGCCTGCGACGCGTCTCCCTTGGGCTCCTCCAGCGAACCGATCACAACGACACGGGCGACGCCGCGTTGGGTTGCTTCCGTTAGCACGTTGACCGTTGCAACCAGATCATTGCGGATGCTTTCAGCGATGAGTGACAGTTCCTGCCCACCCTGGCTGTCGCTGGTCAACTGATAGACGATGTCGGGAGACACCTCGTCGAACAGAGTTGATAGTTGTCGAGGGTCACTGGCATCACACTGTCGCCAGAATGTCTGTCCGCCCTCAGCAGCCTCGCGACGCGATGCGCCGACGACGGTCGCGCCGAGATCAATGAGCGAATCGACGAGATGTCGTCCGATAAAACCGGTTGCTCCGATGACAAGGATGGTCTTGTCGCGGAATTGGCCCAGATCGATTTCCATCGTCATTGGTCTCTTTGCAAGAAGGCGGCGTATCGATCTGGGGCGAATGGAGCCTCGCTCCTACCAGCTAATCGAGTGGTGGCGTATCGAATGCGGTAAGGCAGGCAATCTACCACACCGGAGTTGCCCGCTCGCGCAGCCATGCATGTCTCGCGGATTCGTGTTTCTGATGGAGCTGATGCCATCGCATTTCACAGCCTGTCTCCAGGTGGCGTTCATGGTTCTCGTCCATGGTGGCATCGCTGGCCTGACACAACGAAACGTTCAGGGCGATGAACTCCCGCGTCTCGTCATACGACAAGCCGATGAGCGTTAGCGTGCCTGTGGACGTATCGAAATAGCGATCCGATGACGAAAGCAGAAACTCGTTATCGTCGACGCGTTGGGAGGGCAATCGTTTCAGTTCCATGCCGGAGCTCTCAATGGTCGACGCGATGGATCGCGAATGAGGCAAATTCGTCGGCTCAGGGCTCGGCGGGGGACCAAGCCCTGAGTCTGACCGGCGCTGTTGCGACTGCAGATCCGGCTTGTTTTCTCGTAGCCGTTCCGGCGCGCGGTGAGTTGATGAAGCGCAAGTCTCGCAATGAGAGCTTGGCAATTTCGTCTAGTAACGCACGGGTATTCGAATAGTTGTTGGATTGAAGGATCGCAGTGACGCGGGGCAGGCGCGCGTGCTCGGTCTGTGTGCGACCGGCTTTGCAGATCGAATGGATCACTTTACGAAATCACCGGCGAGGGCGGCCGACAAGGCAGATAGACCGGCCTCGGTGGGCCTCCAGATGTGATCGAGAATGATTGAGCCCGAGCTTAGGTCAAACTCTTCATCATGGGGAGGAGGGAGTGGAATGGCTTCCAGCAACCCGCGCATAAGGAGATCGGCCGCTTCGGCTCCCGTCACGATCATGCTGTACAGTCTCACCTCCAGATCGGCATTCCAACCTGGTGCAGGGCCTATGACTTCGATGCGTAAAAGCGCGAGCTGCCCCTGAGTCAGTTCTGCCATCGGCATCTCACAGATGTTTGCCGGTGCGACCCCTGGTACAGACGCGATCGGGCTGCGGATGCACGCTACTACCTCGTCGATTGCCCGCGTGACGCATGTTCGCTGCGCGTCGACGGCGATTCGTCGCCTTTTGTATCGAGGTTAGGCTTTGCGAGGTCGATGTTTTGGCTCCTGACATAGGATGGCAATGGCGCTGGAGCACCCTCGCAGTGTCGGCAGATGGTCGTCACTTTGGCCAATCTGCCATTCTCGGCCTCCATAAATGCCAGGAATCGCGCGTTCTCCTCCTGCGGTGTGAGAATGACGAGTGTCTCCTGTACCGTCGTCACCGCTTCTCGGACAGGTCGTCCCGTGGTTTGGGGGCGATAGCGGATATGGTCAGGTGGAAGCTGATAGGCCGGTACGCCTGCGAACTCACTCACATTGCTGGAAGCGCTGCATCCCGCCGCCAGGATAGACACCGAAGCTAGTGCTAATGCTGTAGAGACACGCATGGCTTCTCTGCCGTTTTCTTTGTGATCAAGGAGATTGGCGTCTGACACGATCATGATGGTTGATTCGTATCGACGCGCGCTCAAAAATCTTGCAGTCATAGGAAATACTAAGCACACCACGGAATGATCGAGACCGAATGGCCTAGGCTTCCGATAGATCTACGCGCAAAATGATGCGCGGTAATTGACCGTCGTCGTATTCTTGATTCTTTTCTTCGAAGAATAGGCTGTCGTTCTAGAACGTGTCACATCCGGCCTGTTCCTATTTCAAGACCTTGCGCTCGGTGTGCCGCACTCCGAGGAGGCCAAAGAAACGGTGGGGTGTGCGTTTGCCAGCCGCGCTGTCGAAGTTAAGCGCAAGGCCCGCGATCGGGCAGTGGTTCGATATAGCTTCGATGCAGTCTGATGGGTGAGGCGCTGTTGTCGAGCAAGACGAGCAGGCTATCACTGCTTCGGATCTTGCCGCCGACGGCGAGTACAGAGCCTACGCGATCACGCAATCGCGGATTCCGTTGTCGCCCGAGTTCGCTAAACCGAATGCGGTCGCCTGCCTTGAAAGCGAATGGCCATTTCTTGTTCAATATCAGCGCGCAACCAATAAATGAATGAATTGATCGTAAATACTTAAGCGTTGATGTGCGGGCAGGGCAAGGGCAATCAACCACGAAGACGGGGCATTCCCGTCTGGCATTTGTCAATCGAAATAGCTCAGCCGACCTAGGGCAGTTGGGCGGGTATACGAGCACTTGATGGGTCAGCGTATCCAGTGAGCTCCGGCCCGATCAGTTGCCGAGGCAAATTCCGGTTTTGCTCGGTTCGATAACCGTTTGGGTTCTGTTTTTGCCAGCGCCAGGCATCTCTGCACATGTCTTCCAGACTTCTCCTGGCTTGCCAGCCGAGCACGCGTTGCGCAAAGTCAGGGGATGCGTAATAGCTCGCGATATCACCATCGCGCCGGGGTGCGAATCTCATGGGGATTTGTTTGCCGCTCGCCCTCGCGAAGGCATCGACAAGCTCCAGCACGCTGCTTCCACGGCCGGTGCCGAGATTGGCCGTGATGAATTCATCCGTCTTGAGACATTCGAGCGCACACACATGGCCTGCGGCGAGATCCATCACATGAACATAGTCCCGGACGCCCGTTCCATCCACCGTCGCGTAGTCATTGCCGAAGACGTTGAGAAATGGCCGGCGACCGACAGCGACTTGAGAGACGAATGGCATCAGATTGTTCGGCGGTCCGTGCGGATCTTCGCCGATCAGGCCGCTTTCATGCGCTCCTACCGGGTTGAAGTATCGCAGGATCGCCGTTCTGATTGGCGATGTGGAAGCGGCAACATCGTGCAGAAATTCCTCGACGACCTTTTTTGTGCGGCCATAAGGGCTGAACGGAGCAAGAGGATGATCTTCCTTCAGTGGTAAAGTATCCGGCTCTCCGTAGACCGTGGCCGATGACGAAAAGACGAGTTCGACGACGCCCACGCGTTGCATTGCCTTGATGAGCGACAGCGTGCCGGTGACATTGATGTCGTAATACATCACCGGATCCGCAACCGATTCGGAAACAGATTTCACGCCCGCAAAATGGATCACCGACTCGCAGCGATGCGAACGCAACGCGGTCTGGAGCGCGTCCTGGTCACGGATATCCCCGCGGACTGCAGCGGGAGCGATACCCGAAATCGTGGCAATACGATTTATTACTTCCGGATGGCTGTTGGAAAAGTTGTCGTAGATGACGACTGCATATCCGCGTTGGATCAACTCTACACAGGTGTGAGATCCAATGTACCCGGCGCCCCCAGTGACCATGATCGTCATCGCAACCGCCCATCCGACTGAATACACACGATTATTTGCGTGACCGCTGCCCCGGCGTGTCGACGCGATGTCATCCTCCGGCGCGCAAAGTTCTCGCGCGCTGGACTCAAATGGCTCGCGGGGACTTCTGACGGCGACGTGATTTCATTCTTGTTGGACAAGCATGCGCGGAGTTGACGGCGGTCAAATAAGGAACCTGCGACCGACCGACTATTGCGTTGATGGACGATAAGACGGGCGCCAACAGGCGCGCTCAGTCGGTCCAGACGTCGAATCGAACTCGGAGTGTCCGATCGTGTCGCAAGTCAATCACAGCTATTCCCACACGGTTACGAACCTGATTCCGGCTCTCTGGCGGCGTCGGCGCATGACGTATCTGGCGATCGCGCTGATGTCGGGGCTCGCATACATGTTCTATAGTGCGGTCGGCGAGCGCTATGAATCCTACGCGCTGCTGAGAGTGGGACAGGGCATCAAGGACAAGCAATCGTCCACGGTCAATGCGGCGTTCAGCGAAGGAATGGACCTGTCCAGCCGTGTGGATTCGCTGGCGCGAATTGTGACCACAGATCACGTCATTCGGCAGGCAGCATCCAGGGTCGGTTTCGATCGCCTGTCTCAGAAACCTGAGGCGCCCGGCGCAATGGCGCGCTTCATCAACTTTGTCACCAGCTACGATTATCTCCAACTCATTCCTAAGCAGCTTTCGTTTCTCAGGCCGGCGTCTACGCCGGGCTCGGAAACCAAAGTCGGCGAAGAGGAGATACTTGATCCCGAGGCAGCGCAAAAGCTGGCCACGATTGGTGCGCTGCGCGACCGGATCTCAGCGAGGGCCGAAGGCAGGTCTGACTTGCTGCGGATCACGTTTCGATATCGTGACCCGATCATAGCCGCCGAATTCGTCAACGAGCTCGCGAACTCTCTGGTTCTGACCCAGGCGGACCTCGTTCAAGTCCCCGGAGCGGACATCTTCTTTGAGCAGCAGAACAAGCGTTTGGAGGCCGAGGCAGAAAAGGCGGGAACAGACCTGCGAAACTTCTCCGTGGCCGCGTCGATCTATTCGGTCGCCGACCAGCGAACACTGCTGCTCAAGCGGGCCGACGATCTCAATACGTCGATCGCAACGAGCCGCGGACAGATCGAGGATCGCAAAGGACAGAAACAGGCGATTCTGGATCAGCTGGGGATTCTGCGGCCGGTCTATCAGTCGCGTACCGTCACGGGCATCGTCAGCAACCTGCGTGGACGCGATTACAAGGAAACCGAGAATTCGGTGGGCGTAGCTCAGAATGAGGAAGCCCCGCCACTTCTGTTGGTCAAGGTCTATCAGGATGCCATGGCGAACCTCCTGAAGGTGAATACCGACCTGAACGGCCTGCTCAGGGTTGAGAAGCTGCTCGTGATCGAGCTGGAAAAGATCAATTCCGAACTAGCGCTGCTGTCGTCTAAGGAAGCTGAGTATGACCGCTTGAAGCGTGTCCTGACGCGCGCGTCCGCGGCCGCAGATCATTACGGAAGCCGGGTGATCGAGGAGCAGATCAATCTCGATATTGCGAAGAAGACCCAGCTTTCCAGTGTTCGCGTGATCCAGCAGGGAGAGCGGCCGATTTCTCCTGTGTTTCCGCGTTTGATGCATATCGTGATGATTGCGCTCGTCGCTGGTATCCTGCTGGGGGCGGCGATGGCGATCCTGCTTGAACTTGCCGCCCTGCGTCGCCAGCAACGGCAAGCGGAAGTATCTGGTCATGGCGACGACGACGTGGTCAGATTCAACGAGGCGGTCCGGCGCTCCGTTCGGAATCATTTGCGCGAGATGCAGGCGGCCGAGTAACCAGTCCGAACGGACTAGCTCGAATTGATGATGCCGCGGAGGGGCGATCTTGCACTCCCGCGGCACTGCAAGGCAGATAGATCGCCTGATACTGTTGCGAGCGATATCGGGTGCAGCGAGCGATTAGAAAAGATAGCTAGTTGTGTAACGCAGACATTGTCCCCCGTGTATGACGCACGGCCGGTGTTGCGCATAATACATCAATCGATTGGTCTAGTTGCAAACTAGACCAATCGTCGGTGCCCTTCGGCCTTGCATAAAAAGGCCAAGCCAGAACATAAGAACAAGAAAGAATGCGCGCGTCGGATTGCCGCGCATGGCACGTCAGCAAGTATCAAATCACATTCACGACAAAATACGCTGCGAGCATCATAGGCGATTCGCTCGCTGTGGGCGTGGCATGTTTTGACGTTTTATCGGCGCGGGTCCGGGCAACTGTCGCGCAATCTGGAAACAACGGGGACAGCTGAATGGCAATATCGATTTCAGATATCATCGCGCAGAACACGCTGGGCAAGAGTGAAGGTTTCCCGCTCGGTGTGCCGCAGAGCTACAATTGGTACAAAGGCTGGAATGACGACGGTATGAAGACGCCGCCTTCCTATTTCACGGCGGTCGAGGGGTGGGGACAAGTTTATCAGAAGGTCGGTGCCGCGACCTATGTGAATGCAAATGCGTCCGTGGAAGTCGCCAATGCAAAAACCTATGTTCGCCTGAAGGCAACGGGGGAGTGGGTTCTGGTGCAGGACCAGTCCCGCAGCCAGATTGCCGGTGGCCATTTCGTAACCGATTTCTCCGGAAATGCCGGCTACGCCATGAAGGTCAATTCGCAGTCCAATGGCGCGGCCGCGTTTGCGGCGCCGCCCTCCGGCTACAACGATCATTTCTGGTACGGCTCGCGTGGAACATATGCGGCCGGCGCGATCGATGCTGTTTACGTACAGATGGATATGAGGGTCACTGACCCGAAGCTGAATCTGGTCGCGAGTGTCGGCGCTGACTGGTGGCGCGATGCGAGCGCTCCCTATCTGCAGGACCACAGCAACAATCCGGGTGTCGGCAGTAGCAACTGGTCCGTTCTGTCGACCGAGTGGACGACACTGGGCTACTACTCATTGAGTACCGCAGAATTTCAGGCGGACCTGCCACCCCCTCTGCTTGGTGCCGGGGGCAATCCACCCGTCGTCGTGCCGCCGGATACCGTTGCACCAGATGCACCTAAGCTTGTCGGCTTCGCGCAGGACACCGGTGTGGCTGGCGACAGGATTACCTCCGCGAGCGTGCTGACTTTGTCCGGCACGGCAGAGGCAAATAGCACCGTCAGGATCTTTGATGGGGCGACGCAGATCGGCTCGGTGCGAGCTGGCGGCAATGGCGCATGGAGTCTGTCAACACCGCAATTGCAGAACGGGACTCATGCTTTTACGGCGCGCGCGACGGATGCCGCCGGCAATGTCAGTGTGGCCTCCGCAGCTCTGAATGTACAAGTCGATACGATCGCGCCGCAGGCACCGAAAGTCGTGGCGTTCAGCCCGGATGAGGGCACGATCGGGGATGGTGCGACCGGCGCGCGCCGTCTGACCCTATCCGGATCGGCAGAAGCAGGCAGCACGGTGCGGATATTTGATAGCGGTGCCTCAATCGGCACGGCCACGGTCAACAGCAGCGGCTCATGGAGTTTTGCGACAGCCGAATTGTCCTATGGTGCTCACAACTTCACCGCGACCGCGACTGACGTGGCAGGGAATACGGGGGCTTCATCGGCCGTGATGAATGTCACGGTCACGAGGCCGTCGGTGCCACCGGATACATCGACGCCGCCGCCGAAGCCGCCGGTCGTTGGCGATAACTTGTTGGTCAACGGGTCGTTCGAGGACTCAGCAGTATCGGCGGGGCGTTGGGCCGGCTTTTCGTCCATTCCCGGCTGGACCGCCATTTCGGGCGGCACGATCGAGCTCTGGAATAACCTCAACAATGTGACGGCCACTGACGGCATGAATTTTGGCGAACTCGATTATGTCGGCGCGCGCGACGGGCTGTATCAGGACGTCAATACCGCGGTCGGCCAGACTTACAATCTTGCATTCGATGCCCGATCCCGTCCTGGCTTCAGCGGGGCGACCTGCTCCATGGAAGTCCTCTGGAACGACCAGCTGATCGCGACCGTTCCGCCGGGGAATTCTTGGAGCACCTATAATTTCACGGTAACTGGTACGGGCGGATTGGACCGTTTGACTTTCCGCGAGGTAGCCGGCCAAGGCGGCGACGGGCTTGGCGCACTCTACGATAATGTGCGGCTCACGGTACAGGGGGCCTCCTCTGCCAGTCTGGCGACGGCGAGCCAAAATGCTGCCGCGCTCGATCTGATGATGCAATATTCCGCTACGGTTTCGCCAAACTCTGCACCGATCGGCGTCTTGCCTTCGTCTGAGGCGACGTCGTCGCTCTCCCAGGTGCTTGCCAGATCCACCGTTTAACCGCTCGCTGTAAATCCGTGCGTAACATCGTCGCTTGAATCTGCCCTGCCACTCTAGCCTGTAGCGGCAGGGCAGACTGTTTCTGCCGCGCGTCGTTATTTTCACACAGGTTCCTGCCGCAAAACACCACCGTAGCCGATTTGACGGCCGTCAATTTGCCGGTCGTGCAAGCTGAGACATTTCGGTTGCGTAAAGCCGGGATGCCCGATGCCGGGCAGATATTCCTGATGGATGAGTGCAACGCCTGTTGCGCGCATGTGGTCGCTGGAAATCGCAGTATCCTGATGCGTTGCGCATAAAGCATGCGGCTTGGTGTGGTCAGGCAGAGCATCGACCGCCGACGATCGGAGATCTTCGTGATGGTTTCGGATTTGAGCGGTCTTGGTTCTTCCCGTGAAGGCGATCCATTTTTCACGATCGCTATTCCGACTTTCAACCGATCCGCACTTCTCGAAGGCTGCATCAAAGCCGCGCTTGCGCAAACTTATGCAAATTTCGAGATTGTTGTCTCCGACAATGCATCGATCGATGATACCCAGGCCATGTTGGCTGGATTTGCGGACAGTCGATTGCGGGTCGTCAGGCAGGCGACCAATATCGGCCTGGCGCCGAACTGGAATGCATGTCTCGCCAACGCTCGGGGCGAATACATCCTGTTTGTTTCTGACGACGACAGGATGGCTCCATGGTTTCTTGAGCGCTGTGCTGGCCTCATCAGGCAAGACCCCGACCTGCCAGTTGTGATCGCCCTGAGCGATATCCATAATGCCTCGCTCGGTCGCACGAAGCCGGCATGTGTCAGCGGCGCGCTGGCGACGGGGATCGTCCCAGGCACCGATGTGCTGCGAGAGTTATTTGCAGATCGGATCACGGTCACCATGTGCAGCGTGGTCATGCGCACAGAGCTGTTTCAGGCGAATGGCGGACTGCCGCTCGACATGCCGCATATGTCCGACATCGCCGCCTGGGTGCAGCTTCTGTTTCTCGGGAAGGCCGGCTTCATTAATGAAGCCTGCGCAGCATTCACATTTCACCAGAGATCGGAAACCGCTCGTCTGGAGATCGATGCTCTACTGGTGGATGGCAGCCGGATCGTCGATCTGGTGAGGCAGTACGCTGCCATCCATATGAGTGCGGACGATGACCAGAGAGCGATCGTGCGTCAGGCACGGCGCTTCTTTGCTCGTCGGGCATTGATTGTCCTGTCCGACCATCGCGGAAGCGGCGGAACTCTGATGGAGTTGTCGGGGGCGGTATGGCGCTGCCGGCGCGAATTTGCCGGAGTCGATGGTGCGGCCGTCCTTCGTTTCATCGCGAAATTGCTTTGTCCCGATTTCCTGGCCGCACAATTGCGGCAGCGACAGGGAGCACCCGCACGCCTTGCGTGAGGTGTTGTCAGTACGCGCCTGACATTCATGTTCGTTTGCGGCGCCAATTTGCAGCAATCATGACGGTCGTCAAATTGCTGTCAGGAGAGTTGCTACGGTCCGGGTCGCCATCATGGGCGGATTGGCCCAGTTCGAGATTCAATCGGGCGCAGAATGCCACGGCCCCTGGGCCACGAGGGCCTGCCACAGGAGAAAGACGTCGCGGCAGTGTCGATATCGCTCAGCAATGCAGTCGCCGTGATGATGGTGATGTCGATGCGAGCCGCCGTGATGGGCTCAAAATTCGCGCTCGCGATCTTCATCGCGCACTATCTCGATCTGTCTTCGCTGGGGGTCTACGGTCTGGCTACGGGGGCGATTGCCATCGTGCCTGTGTCCGTCAATATCGGGATGAACCATCTCCTGATGCGGACTGCCGTCAACGCCGGCCTGCAGGACCTGGTCCACAGCCTGTGGCAGTACTGGTCATTCGTGTCGGCGATCTACATCCTGCTTCTCGCGATCGCCGCTGTATCGGCAGTCGTGTTCGGCGTCGCATCGATCTGGATCCTTCTGGTAGCTGTCATCTACCTTGAGCATGTCGGCAATGACGTGTTCTATCTGCTGTCCAATCGCCAGCATCATCTGGCCGCGAACTTGATCGCCTTCGTACGGGGAGCGGCATGGATCGCTATATACATGCCGCTGGCAATCGCGTTCCCCGATATGCGAACTTTGTCGTGCCTGTTCGCCGCGTGGCTGATGGGCGGCGTCGTATCGATGATGCTGTTTGCCTGGCTCTGCCGGTCCTGGCCCTGGAAGGCGTTTGCGGGTCGCTTCCGGATGTCCTTCGTCATCGATACAGTACGGAAGTCATATCTGTTCTATGTCAGCGATCTCAGCTTTGTTGCGAGCCAGTATATCGATCGTTACCTCGTGACGCTATTCCTTGGAATCAAGGCAGCCGGCATCTATTTTCTGTTCTGGACGGTGGCGAACGCGACGACCACCTTCCTTGGGCTCGTTCTTCA
Source organism: Tardiphaga sp. (assembly GCF_044340795.1). GTDB lineage: Bacteria > Pseudomonadota > Alphaproteobacteria > Rhizobiales > Xanthobacteraceae > Tardiphaga. Next base: position 4,082 of record NZ_JBIISY010000019.1, on the reverse strand, counting down.
GCAGAAACAGCGTCCGTTGCTGATCCAGGCCTTTGCCAGAGGTGGCCTGCCTGCGCACCGTCAATTGGCGTGGCGATTCATGCAAATCTCGGCTGTCGCAACGCTTGCGTTGAGCGTCGCGATCACCTCCGCCTTTCAGGTTGCCTTGCCGTGGTTGGGCCAGGCCGCACTTTCAGGCCATTTGCCGGTGCTCTGGCTGATCGTGACCGGGATGGCAGTGCGATACATGGCCGATTTCGGTGCCATGGCGCTGTTCTCGTCTCATGAGGATCGGCTGATGACGATCACCAATGTCGTCTCGGTGATTGCACTGGTGTGCGCCCAATTGGTGCTACTGCCGACCGCTGGCCTGCACGGCGCAGGAGCGGCGATCCTTCTCACGTCGACGGGGGTTCTTGTCTGGCGATACTGGTCGCTTTTCGGTTCGGCAGCACGATCCCGTTCGGACGCCAATCCAGACACGGCTGCATCATTGGGAGCCTGAGGAGCGTGACGAAGATCAGTCAACGGGCTGCAAACAGGGGCGCAAGAATATGCGCGGAAGCACTTAAATCTCGACTGCGCACTACCCGGATCACATGGCCGCGGAGATATGCATGAAGATATTCAGCATCTGTTGTGTACGGGATGAGAATGACATCATCGGTGAAACGCTCGAGCACGCGTTGAAGTGGAGCGATAATATCTTCATATTCGATAACGGCAGCACCGACGGGACGTGGGAAACCATCCAGGCGCTGGCCAGGCGGAGCGCGAAGATCGTCGTCGTCGGCCGCGATGATCGAAAATTTACCGATGAATTGCGCGGAGAGATATTCGAGGCCTATCGATCGGTCGCCACATGCGGAGACTGGTGGTGCCGGCTCGATGGCGATGAAATCTATATCGACGAGCCGCGCCAGTTTCTCGGCAATCTGTGGCGCAAGTCGGGCTTCGTCTACTCGGCGACTTGCAATTATTATTTTACGGATATCGATCTTGCGGCCTATGAGCAGAACCCGGAAGCGTGGTCGGCGCGCCCGGTCAGCGAGAGGCTTACATTCTATCAAAATAACTGGAGCGAGCCGCGCTTCGTGCGTCACCGGGAAGGTCTGATCTGGGGCGGTCTGATCTGGCCAGACAATCGTGGGCTGACATCACATTCACGGATACGTCTCAAGCACTTTCCGTATCGTTCGCCCGAACAGATCATGCGACGTCTGGCGATCAGGCAGGCGCAGCCCATGCTGTTCAAGCATGAAGCCAATAAGTCGTTGACGGTGCCGACCAGCGCGCGAAAGGACTGGTCAGCCCAGTACTTCAAGAATGTATCTCATGAAAGCGCGGACTGGCATGACCGTGTGAGAAAAGCGGCCGAGTGCGACCGAGATACGGGAGATGGCAGCGTCATCATACGCAATGAATTGATGCCCTCGCTTCCGTCGCCGGCCATCGATCTCTTGAAGACTGGATTGCAGCGCACGCCACTGGGAAAGTCGATCGTCTCGCCGATCCTGAAGTGGCGCCGCGCCCAGTAACGTAACATTGCAACATCCGTCCCGTGCGGCGGCATCGCCCTGCGCTGAATTGACGATGATCAAATCGGGCAGTGGGCAATGCAATATGTCTCGGATGCTTGCGCCATGACGGATCTGCGGGCGGCGTTGGCCTTTGCCGGTTACGAGTAAGCAGACAATTGGTGAAGGCGAGGGAGCGGATGCTGTGCAGAAATTGATGGTTGATGCGCCGTTTCCGTCGGGCAGCATCCCTGCATCGAAGACCGCGGCTGACAGATTTTTCCTGGCAACGTGTGTTGGGCTCGTCGCCATGAACGTGCTCACATTCGGATATCACGCTACTGGCTCCGGTGTGCTGAACGGCGTCAGCAACATGTGTAGCCTGTTGTTGATCGGTTACTCGATCGTCGTGATCTTTGCCTCCGATGCCGACAATCATTTTCACAAGATTCTCGCTGCGCTGGCTTGTGCGTTTGCCGGCTTGAGTTTTCTCGCGAATATGTCGGTGGCAAGTGTGCCCGACACGTTGAAATACATCTCGATCTTTACGTTCTATCTCGCCGGTCAGGCGTCCCCCGGACGCATTGGAGTTGGCGAGAAACGATGCATCTACCTTCTCGGCATCCTTCCGCTCCTGTTTATGCTCACAGGAAGCACAAAGATCTATGTCGGCCGTGAATATCCGGACGTGGTCGCCTATTTTCCCAATTCAAACACGGCCGCGCTCTATTTTTCGGCTCTGTTCTTTGCTCTGTCGCCGTGGCTTGGCAACAAGGTCCTCGTTCTGCAGTTCATGAACGCCTTGTTGATGAATCGGGTAGGTCCAGCACTTGCAACCATCGTTTCCATCGGTGTGTGGTCGGTGTTTCCGTTGCGCAAGGAAGTTGTTCTCGCCTTCATCGTGATTGCAATTGGAGGGATCGGTGCCTTTGCTGCTGGTGCATTGGATCGTTTGATCACGGGGCTCGATAGCATCGCGTTGATCTGGAATCTGGGTCCGAGCACGATCGCGCGGACGTCATATAAGCAACTTGTCATCATGACAGGGACAACCGATCTGTCAGCCTTCTTTCGTGTCATTCACTGGTCGAATATCTGGGACCTGTACACGTCGCAGGGTATCGGCGTGATCCTGTTTGGATATGGATCGGGGCAGACCGGCTACATCGCCAGTGCACCGATGCCGCCTCATAACGACTATCTGCGTATCCTGGCGGAATATGGCCTGTTCAGCTTTGTGATCTTTGTCGTTTTCGTTGCCAGCATCCTTGCGTCGCTGAAACAGCAGGCGCCGCGGATCCTGTTCACCGTTCTATTGATCTATTTCATCTCCGAGAATCTGGTCGATAATTTCACATCGATGGCGCTTTTCTTCGCCTATGCGGGACGCGCCACGGCCAAACCCGTTGTTCGTAAGCCGTATCTATATTCGGTTGCTCGAGGGTGATGAGATCCAAATAGGCGAAGCGTGGTATCGACGCGAGGTGTTTGATGGATGTTTCGTTTCCTCAGGTCGTGACGCAGAACACGGTCGGAAAGAGCGAAGGTTTTCCCGTTGGCGTGCCCCAGAGCTACAACTGGTTCAAGGGGTGGAACAACGATGGCAAGAAGATTCCGCCGGGTCATTTCACGGCGGTCGAAGGCTGGGGGCAGGTCTATCAGAGGATTGGCGCCGCCCCGTATTCGAATCCCGCTGCACAGGTTGAAGTCGCAAATGCGAAGACATATGTGCGCGCGAAAGCGGGTGGCTGGACCTTGGTTCAAGACCAGTCGAAGACACAACTGGTCGGCGGTCACTTCGTCCCTAGCTTCCTGAATAATGCCGGCCATCCCATGATGATGGCGACACAGGAAGGTGGACGTGTCAGCTTCAATCCACCGACCCTCGATCACAATGATCACTTCTGGTTCGGCGCGCGCGGAACATATGTCGCTGGTTCCGTTGATGCTGTCTATGTACAGATGGATATCCGGGTCACTGATGCGCGCCTTGATCTGATCGCCATGGTCGGCGCCGACTGGTGGATCGACGCGAAAGCGCCTTATCTCCAGGACCACAGCAACAATCCGGGGGCCGGAAGCAGCAATTGGATCAAGCTCTCGACGGAATGGTCGACCATTGGCTTCTACTCCTCGCAGTCTGCCAAGGTTCATATCGATCCGCCGCCGCCGCTGGCCGTATCGGCGCGCAATACGCCGCTGACCGTGTCTAGGGATGCGACACTGGTGACCACGCCGGCGATCGTTTCATTTGCGCCCGATACGGGGGCGATTGGTGACGGCATCACATCGGCGAACGCGTTGACGCTGAACGGAAGTGCGTTCCCCGGGAGCGCCATCAGAGTCTTCGATGGCGAGAAGCAGATCGGAACGGCGACTGCGAATGACAATGGCGTGTGGAGCTTCGCGACGGGGCGCTTGAAGCTCGGAAAGCACAGCTTTGTCGTGAAGCAGGACGGCTTCCACAACAGCGCTGACATCGTCTCGAACTCAATGCCCGTCAAGATAGATGTGAGCCGTCCGCATCGGCCGTTATCCGAACGTTCCTCCATGGTGAAGGGAAGCTTTGACGGCGTCTCATATCCC
>NZ_JBIISY010000211.1:0-9893 GCF_044340795.1 Tardiphaga sp. | reverse complement strand
AACGCGAGGCGCTTAATATCGTTGTAACTGCCCCGCCTACAGAAGCCTTGGAGCTGGAGATCACCCAAATCTTGGATAGCACAGGGGCCGTCGGACCAGCGCCCGAAATCATACGCTAAACCATCTGGTAATATGGTCGATAACCAGAAACTTCTATCTGCACCGCCAGCTTCGGCCCCCTTGTGCGGAATGGGCGCATCTGGCCAAAGCGGACAGCGAAGGACCAAGCAGCTAGTCGATTTTGATGTGAGTAGCCGATAGACTCCTGACTACGAGCCGTGCGGGGTTTTGTGATCGCGCGCTCTGATTCGCAAAAACTCTCGTTGTAATCAATGTTCAGATGTAATCATTTGCACTAGATTCACGTCGGCGGTTCGGCTGACCTGACGCCAGGTAGCAGACCGACTTGTCATGCTAATGTGATCGGTCGGAGTAGACTCTCATTCGCGCGAACTGCAATTCTGAAGTCTAGGGCCTAGCGCGAGATTGCTGTCGGCATATGTGGCGTCGAACAAAGGAGCGTGAATAGATTGTTACGCCACTATCATTCAGGGCCGCCAGGTCGCCACCGGCTATTTCTCGGCCCGGAGTCCGAGCCGCATTGCGTGAGCTGTCGCTTCATGCCGGAATTCCATCATCAGATGTGCGAATGTGGAGAACGCCTCGGATCGATATTCGGCTTGAGTCCGTTGTCTATTGAGGCCGCGGTCGGAGACCGCCCGGCGCAAATGCTCGAGGCGCTGCGTCTGTTCAGTCCAAAGCTGGTCTAACAGCGCCAGCATCAGCCCGCGTATCACCTCGGCGAGCCGCTCGGCTCCGAATGCCTTTACCTTGCCGGCCATCCAATTATCAGCGGCCGTTTTGATCAGCCTGCGCAAATGTGCGGTATTCGCCATTTGATCGGTCATCGAAGAAAAATCGATGGCGAGCGTTAAAATTGCGCGCACGCTCGCATCGAGGCGGAGGAGCTGTGGCGTTTCGCCTTTAGGTGCAAATCGCTGGAGGAGATCGTCAATAGTGTCCTGACGCAGGTCATCTGCTAGAGCAAGTGGATCCTCCGTGTCGCGAACAATGGCGCGCTGCGCCAAAAGGGTCATCCGCTGCGTTTCGATGACATCGTCGAAGCGCATCAAAGCGGAGCGTTCATTGAAGGTCCGGCTCAGGTTGCGCCTTTGCGCCTCTGCGATGGCACGCTCAAGGGGCATGGGTCGAGCGGCCATCGTTCGTCCAGGGGTATTCGCTGCATTGACGAGTTCGTCCTCCCAAGACGTATGAAACTCCGACTGGCCGGCATCGCCCTGTCTTCCGGCGCGACCGCGGAGCTGACGATCAAGCCGCGCGAATTCGTGATGTTCGGACCCGATCACCAGCAGCCCACCGGCGGCGGCAACCCGCTGCCGGTTCTCGTCACTAATTGGTAAGCCGCCCAGCCGGATGTCGGTGCCGCGTCCGGCCATGGCGGTCGCTATGGTCACGGCGCCTGAGGATCCCGCTTGCGCTACGATCTGAGCCTCGTGCTCATGATGCTTGGCGCTGAGAAGTGCAAACACTCGCGGTCCGGCCGCAAGCGATGTCCGCCAACCACGCGCCTTGAGCGCAGAGGCAATAGCTTCCGACCGCGAAATTGTCGGCGCGCCGACAAGAACAGGTTGCCCGCGCGCATGCGCTTCTTCAATTCGTGCGACAATGGCTGCAAGCTTTGCGTCGCGGTTCAGGTGATAAACGCATCTATCGATCCGTTGCGACGGACGCTCCGGGGGCACCGATAGAAGCGGCATGCCGTAGATCTGTCGATATTCGTCGGCGTCGTCGATCGCTGTTCCCGTCATTCCAGCCAACTTTTGGTATTTCCGGAAGAAGGACTGGAAGGTAATCGATGCAAGAGTTCGCGCTTCCTCGCCGATAAGGCAGCGCTCCTTGGCCTCAAGAGCCTGATGCAGGCCATCGTCATAGCGCCGTCCCTCCATCATCCTGCCGCTGTATCGATCCACGATAACGACTTTGTCGTCCTTGACGACATAGTCGCGGTCACGCTGCAAAATGGTGCGGGCGCGAACAGCCTGGATCACGTGGTGAAGAAGCGTAATCGACTGCGTGACGTGCAACGATGCATCGGGCTTCAAAAGCTCGGCTTGTTTGAGCCAAGCATCGATCTGTCCGTACCCCTCATCGGTCAAATGAACATGACGATGATCGTCGATCCGGTAATGATTGGGTTGCAGTCCCGCCACGATCGCGTCGATCGTCTTGTAAAACTCGGAATGATCGCCGAGTGGTCCAAACAGCGACAGCGGCATCGTCGCCTCGTCTATCAGGATCGCATCCGCCTCATCGATTAGCGCAAAACCGTGGCCGCGCTGAACCGCGCTTTCGCGGCTATATTTCATGTTGTCGCGCAGATAGTCGAAAGCAAATTCGCTTGCGACGCCATAAGTTACGTCACATCCATAGGCGCTTCGACGGCTATCGTCGTCCATGTGAGTCGTGATGATGCCCGTGCTGAGGCCTAATGCGGCATAGATGGGCTTCATCCAAGCCGCATCGCGTGAGCTCAGATAATCGTTGGGCGAGGCAACGTGAACGCCGGCCCCCGACATTGCCTGTAAGGTCGATGTGAGGGTCGCCGTGAGAGTCTTGCCCTCGCCGGTCGGCATTTCCACGACGTAGCCCTCATGCATAGCGAGGCCGCCGATGAGTTGGGATAACGTATGCGTCTGAGACAGCTCTCGGCGGCTCGCTTCGCGTACCAGCGCAAAAGCTCTCTCGACCAAAGCATTGGGTTTTGCACCATTGCGGACATGCGCGCGCAGTCGCTGGGCTTCATCCTTTAAATCTGCTTCGGAGAGGCGACGCATATCCGAGTCACGCCGCATGATGTTTTCGGCAATTCTGCGAAAGCGCCCAAGACGTCGATTAGCAGTGAGGTCGAGTGCACAACGAGCAAGACGCTGAAACATTGAGGTTCGCAACAATCGGGGCTGACCTGCAGGCGACTCCGCGATGCGGTGCCACGCTCAGTTGGTGACCTAATCAGTTCATGCGGCGATATAGTCAAGGATCAATGGTGCTTTGAGCCAAATGATTTCAGCGACGCGCGGATAAGCTCGCTACATAAATTAGCCAAGCCATTTTAGAGCCATTCAAAGGTCTCGGCCTGCCGCTGCAATGCCCCGCTTTAGAAAAGCTCTAGAACCTAGCGGAATCGAGGCAGTTTTGCGTCGATCTAATTGCCGAGAAATGGACAACAACATTATAAACGAGACAATGTGTCGCGCCTTGCCGTTACTTTGGAAGTTAGGATTGGGGAATGGGGATCATATCAACTCGCAGCGTCGACGGGGATATCGATGTTGAATCGTTTGGCAGCGTCTCGAAGACAGCGTTGGGCCGGACCACTGTGGGCATCGCAGCTGCGATGTTGATCCCGACCTCGGCGGACGCGCAGACGGTTTCGGCGCCTGCATCTCAGGAATTGCCGCCCGTTCGTGTTACGGCGCCGCAGCAGACAACCGCAAAGCCCCGTTTAGCGACCAAACGCTCGACGAACACAGCGCGTCCACGCGCGGTGGCCGCAAGGGAGCCGACCTCGCCGCAGGTCGCGCCGGTGATCGGCGATGGCGCGGGCATCGCTGGTTATCAGGCGCCCGCGCAATCTGGCGTGTCGCGCTTTTCAACACCGCTGCTCAACACGCCTCAAACTGTAAACGTCGTCACGCAGCAATTAATGCAGGATCAGCGCACGACGAGCGCACAGGAGGCGCTGCGAAACGTCCCAGGCATCACGTTCACCGCCGGCGAGGGCGGCGTGCAAGGTGACCAGATCAATATTCGCGGCTATACCGCGCGCAACGACATCTATCGCGACGGTATACGAGATCCCGGCTGGTACGCGCGCGATGCGTTCAGCTTCGACCGGGTTGAAGTATACAAAGGGCCTTCGTCATTTGCTTTCGGGCGCGGCTCGACTGGTGGCGTCATCAACATTGTCAGCAAAACACCGCAAAACCGCGACTTCTACGTGTTCGAAGGCACGGGGACGTCCGCTGCGGGAGGCCGTGCAACTGTCGATGTCAACAAGGCGTTAGGCGACTGGGCAGTGCGCCTGTCCGCACTTGCTTACGAAACCGATATTGCCGGACGCGATTTCGCCAACGTGAAGCGCTACGGCTTTGCGCCCTCGGTGTCCTACCAGATCAACGACCATGCCAAGAACACACTGAGCTACATCTATCAGAACGATGACAATATCGCCGACCGCGGCATTCCGATGCTGCCCGGATCATATTTCGGCACCACATATCGTCAGCCGGCCCCGGTACCGCGCAGCACCTATTTCGGCGTGGCGACACCCGGGCAGAACGATGTCGAGCAGACTGAGGCACATAACCTCATCAATAAATTCGAATATGAATTCGTGCCGGGGCTGAAATTCACGAACACCACCGGCTATTCCTACGTCGAGCGGTTCAACCGGACGCGACCGGTCCAGATCAACGCGACAAACCTCTATCCCACGGCAAGTGGTGGCGTTCCCTACGCAGCTGGCGCGATCACTCCTAACACGCCTCTGAGCAATATCTGGGTGCAAAACAGCAATCATTTCGCTAACCAGACCAATAATCAGCTTATCAGCAATGTCAGCGACCTCAATGCGAAGTTCGCAACGGGCTTCCTGGAGCACAATGTGCTTGTCGGCATGGAGGTCAGCCGCGAGGACCGCGAGCAGTTCCGCACGAATTTCGACGACACGTCGATTCGCGTGAATATCGCCAATCCGAATCCGTACGTGTCGACGCCGCTGGCCAGCACGACGGCAGCGACGATCTCCTCTGCGAACACGATCGGCGTCTATCTCCAAGATCAGATCAAGGTCACCGAGTGGCTCGAGTTGCTCGGCGGCGTTCGGTTCGACAATTTCGAGTCGAACGCGCGAACATATTCGTTCAACAGGCTCACGGGCGGTCCCGCGACGCCCCCGGTGGTGCCCACGAATCTGGACGCAAAGAACGACTTCACGACCTATCGCGCCGGCATCGTGTTGCATCCGACCGCCAATTCCAGCGTGTATTACATGCACGGCACGTCCGCCAATCCGCCGGCGGAGTTCACCACAATCACCACCGGGCAACAGTCGCTGGCGCCTGTCCTCTCTGAAACCGACGAGATCGGTGCCAAAATCGATTTCTTCAATAACCGGCTGAACTTCAATGCGGCCGTCTTCCGCACGAAAAAGCAGGGTGATTACGAAAACTCCGGGTCGACCGTCAGTCCGAACTACGTTGCGATCGGCGATTCGCAGGTCGAGGGTTTCGAGATCGGAGCATCAGGCCGCCTCACCGATGCCTGGAGCATTTATGGTGGCTATGCGTACCTGAAGTCGAGGCTGACCTCGTCGTTGACGCCCGGCAACATCGGGCACGAACTCGCCAACACGCCGGAGAACTCGTTCTCGGTCTGGTCGACTTACGACATGTCGCCGGACCTCACCGTCGGCGGCGGCGCCGTCTTCGTTGACTCGCGTTGGACCAGTGTCACCAACGACGGCCGCGTTCCGTCGTACTGGCGCTTCGACGCGATGGCCGCCTACAAGGTAACACAAAACTTTAAGCTCCAGCTCAATGTCTACAATCTGACAGACCAGTACTACTTTGATACTCTGGCTGGCGCGGGTTATGCCGTACCTGGCCAGGGACGCTACGTGTCGCTTTCGGGACGCGTCTCCTTCTAGCGTCGACGCCTCGATCTTATGAGTCGCGACCGAGGGAGGCCGGTGTCGTCAGACGCCGGCCTCCGATCTTTGGAGTCTCAATTTTGCTGGTTCATATCCCGGAAGTTCTCACGCCGGACGAAGTCCGGTACTGCCGCGATGTCATGCGGCGAGCGGACTGGGCCGATGGGCGCATCACCGCCGGGCATCAGTCGGCTCAGGTCAAACGCAATCTCCAGCTGCCCGAACATACGCCCGAGGCGCGTGAATTGAGCGGATTGGTGTCTGCCGCGCTCAATCGTAACCCTCTGTTCATGTCGGCGGTGCTGCCTAAGAAGGTGTTCCCGCCGCTCTTCAATCGCTATGATGCCGAAGGAGAGATGAACTTCGGCTCGCATGTCGACAACGCCATACGCACGATCGCCGCGACCGGAGAGCGGGTCAGGACCGACGTGTCATCGACGTTGTTTTTCGCCTCGCCGGACGAGTATGACGGCGGCGAGCTCGTCGTCGAGGACACCTATGGCACCCACAGCGTGAAGCTGCCGGCCGGCGACATGATTGTCTATCCCGGCACCAGTCTGCATCACGTGACGCCGGTGACGCGCGGCTCCCGTGTCGCCTCGTTCTTCTGGACCGAGAGCATGATCGGCGACGTGACCAAGCGGTCTATGATGTTCGATCTCGACATGTCGATCATCCGCCTCAATGCCGATCATCCCGAGCATCCCTCGGTGGTGTCGCTGACGTCGCTGTATCACAACCTGCTGCGGCAGTGGGCCGCGACCTGACCGTCACGCAAGCATCTCGCGCATTACGGACGATATCCGTTCGGATGTCTCGTTGCGCTCCGGGTTACGCAGCCGGATGATAACCGGGAGCTCGAGGCGATCCGCGCAGTCGATCGCGGCATTCGGCTCCATCACCATGAAGGCCGTTGCGAAGGCGTCGGCTTCCATACATGAACGGTGCAGGACCGTCGCCGCAATCGTGCGGTTTGCGATGGGTCTTCCAGTGGCCGGATCGATAGTATGCGAAAGCGCTTGTCCGTCACGGAGGACATGGCGCTCGCAGCCAGATGTCGCGATGGCGGATTCGTGCAGAGCGATCCGCAGCGGGGCGCCCGGCAGTCCACCATCGAGATCTCGCGCCTCGACATCGACCCACCACGGCGATCCGTCCGGTTTCGTGCCGGCACCCGATAGTTCGCCTCCGATCTCGACCAGTGCATTATGGAGACCGTGTTGCCGGAGGGTCGTCATCACGAGATCGACGGCAAAACCCTTGGCGATGCCGTTGAAATCGAGCGAAACGGGAGCAAGGCGGCGGACACGGCGACCTACCGCATCATGCTCGAGTTGCCTCCAGCCGATCTGCATCCGCGTTTCGTGCTGTGAGGGCGGCTGTGCACCATCTGCTGCCGGCCCGAATCCCCATCGATTGACCAGCCGCCCCACGGTCGGATCGAACGTGCCACCGGTCAGGCGCGCGATCCGCAGCGCTGCCGTGGTGACGGCGTCGAATTCGGCCGCGATGTTGAGCCATGATCCGGGCGGCTGCCGATTGAGCCGGCTGATGTCTGACTCTGGCTCCCAAAGGCTCATTTGGTTGACGACGAGATCAAGGCAGCGCTGCACCGCACGGTTCAGCGTCTCTCTTGCTGCAGCCGTGCCGTAGAACCTGACCGACCAAGACGTGCCCATCGTCTGGCCGGCCAGGATCTGCAGAGACGCGCCCGCCGGCATGGCGCGTGGTTTCACGTCATGCGGGATCGCCACGCGTCGGAAGGACTCGCTGTCCATGTGGTGCGGAGCTTATTGCGGCAGCACTTCGACGGTTGTCGTATAGCTCGCGCGCCGCTGTGCGTTCTTGATCGTGCTCTTGCTGTCCTGAACCGACGCATTCATCCAATACATGCCCGGTCCGGGCCAGGTGACGCTGAAAGTGCCGGATTCGTCGGCCGTCACCTTAATGTCGTTGAGTTTGTCGCGATAACGGATGCCGCCGGGGACGATCTCAATCGCGAGGCCCGCTGCCGGCTGGCCGTCGAGCATCATTCGGAACGTCGCCTTCTCGCCGGCCACTAGGTTATTCGGATGGGTCACGGGAACCATCTCGAGCCCGACACCGGTTGGCTTCAGGGTTTCTGATGTCGGCTTGCCGGACGTCACGAAGGCTTCGATCCGCCCGTGCATTTCGGAAAGTTTCACATCCGTCGCATTGGCGGGGATTGCCATCGCAATCTGATCGGCTTTGCCGCGCCAACGCTTGTTTTGACCATCGACCTTGTAGCTGGCGAAGGCGCCGGTGTTGAGCACCATCATCCTGTAGGTGCCGGGTTGTTCAAGCTTCACGTCGAATGTGCTGCGGTAGCGCCCCTTGGCGATGTTTTGGGCTTCGACCGCCTTGCCGTCCGGCGACAGGACCGACAGCCCGTCCAGTTGCAGCGGGAAGTGCTCGAAATAGAACAAGTCATTGGACACGGCGCCATCGACGGTGACCCAGGGGTCGGTGCCGGAGAGTACAGTCGCTGACGGTAGCAGCCAGGTGCGATGGGCCTGTGCAGCGAGCGGGAGGATGGCGAGCGCAGATGTAAGCAGCGCGGTTCGAACGGCGTTCTTCATGGCGTATTCCTCTCAGTCGGACTGGTAAGTCGATGGATATGTTGCGGCCGGCGCCTAGGGATCATGGTGCGAGCTTGAGCGTGACGGCGCCGATCTCGCTGTCGCCCTTTGCCGCAAACGTCTGTGCTGCTTTCGGCGGCCACTCGAACGGAATACGAAGGAGCTCGCGTCCGCCGACCTCACGGGCGGCTTCGATCACCAGGCTGTAACTGCCCGGCGCGAGATCGGTCAGCGACTTGGATGCGGCATTGAAGGACAGCTGGTGGGTGCCCGGCGCGCGAGTCGGACTGCTCAGGCCGTCGGCGGGCATGGTCAGGTCACGCCCGGTGCGACGCCACCATTGCCGCATGTCCTTGAGCCATTTTGTGCCCTCGTTGTCCTTGAGCTTCGTATCGTACCACACAGCGAGGTTCGTGATCTTGCTGCCGTCGGGGTTCTCGATCCAGAATGCCACATAGGGACGATGATACTCGGCCACCGACAGGCGCGGAATCTCGATGCTGACGGCTGCTTCGCCGGCCAGCGCGGGCGTAGCAGCGATCGTGGTGAAGGCGGCGGTGACTAAAAGGCGCATGGGCAACTTTCATTGATGAACGAAAAAAATGAGGAGCAAGACGGGCAAGGCGAAGCCTATGCCGACGACGGGCCAGGTGGCCGGCCGTCTGGTCGCATGCAGTTGCAGCAGCAAGAGGCCGGTTACGGAGAAAATGACCGCCGCCACGGAAAACAGGTCGATGAACCACCTCCATGAAGCGCCGGTGTGGCGTCCCTTGTGCAGATCATTCAGATAGGCGATCCAGCCTCTGCTGGTCGCCTCATGAGTTATATCGCCGGTGCTGAGATCAATGGTGGCCCAAGCATCTCCGCCTGGTCTGGGCAACGCGATATAGATCTCCTTGGCCGACCATTCGGTGTCGCGCCCTGACGTGTCGATGCGCATCTCCCGCGACAGCCATTGGCTTACCATAGCCGGCAGAGGCTCCTGCGACGTAGTGGATGTTTTGCGCAACGCGCTTAAGAGCTCCTGCGGCAATCGGGCTTCGCGCAGGGTGACCTTCGGTCGGCCCTCGATCTGGGCAGCGTGATTCAATGTAATGCCCGTGATCGCAAACAGGATCATTCCAATGAGGCAGACAGCCGAACTCATCCAGTGCCACTGGTAAAGTTGTTTGAGAAGAAGCGCTCGACGACGTTTCTGTGCAGCCTTCTGGTCTGAATCGATCATCGTCCCACCCGGCTCTGCCTGCATCGCCGATAATAGCTGCGGACGATCGCCGATGTTTAGCGGGCGAAACGCACACTTGCCACCAATGTAGATTAGGACGTTTCTAAAGTGCTTGGTATAGCAACAGCTACCGGTCGGATGAAGCTGTCCGTCTTCGATATCTCAAGATCGGCATAGGGCCGTCGAGCTCGCACACGGTGAATGCGTGCGCCGGCAGCTTGTCCAAGCGCTCGAATCGGCAGCCTGATGACCCGGACGTCGCGCGTTAGGACCCGATCTTTACGGTCGATCGAGGCGAACGCACGCGGTCATGCCACGGACCTCGCTGACATCCGCG
>NZ_JBIISY010000210.1:0-9901 GCF_044340795.1 Tardiphaga sp. | reverse complement strand
CGATCACTGGCACCTTCGCCAGCGGCGGCGCTGGCGCGGCCAGCCTGACAGCGCCCTATATTCGCCTTCTGTCCGGCAACGGTGCCGCGGACGCTGCCGGCACTGGCAAGCTCACGCTGACCGCCGACCTGATCGATGTAACCCGCGCGACCTTCTCCGGATTTGCGGAGACATCGTTGGTCACCGGCGATCTTCGCCTCGGCGGCCTGCTGACCGACCTGACGCAAAACCGGACCGCCTTGCTGTCGGCCGATGGCAAGCTCGAACTGCGCGCCGCCCAGATCTATCCCGCCACCGGCATTCTCGCGACCGTCAAAGCCGGCGCGCGGATCGACGTCGTGCAGAACGGTGAGAGCGGTTTGCCGCTGTCCGCCGCGGGCACGCTCACCCTGGAAGCGCCGGCAATCGCACAGAACGGCACCGTACGTGCGCCGTTCGGCAGCATCGTGTTCCAGTCCACTGACAGCATCACGCTGGGCGCGGGCAGCGTCACCTCGGTGTCCGGCGACGGCCTCATCCTGCCCTATGGTACGCTCGCCAATAACGAGTTCTGGATCGACCCGACCGTCAAGCCGACCAGCGGCACGATGACGCCCTCGCTGAGCAAGCTGCCGGAAAAGAACATCATCCTGCAAGGGCCGAAGGTGACTCTCGCGGCCGGATCGGTGGTGGATATCCGCGGCGGCGGCGATCTCATCTCCTGGGAGCATGTACCGGGGCCCGGGGGCTCGCATGACGTGCTCGCGCAGTCCGGCGTCTATGCGATCCTGCCAGGCATGCAGGTTTCCGGCGCGGCAGCGCAGAAGGTCTGGCTAGCCGGCGGCAACGGGCTCGCGGCGGGCTGGTACGACCTGCTGCCGGCGCGCTACGCGCTGCTGCCCGGCGCCTTCGCGGTGTCGATGGTGAAGAATTCAACCAGCACACAGGCATTCACCACGCTCCAACTGGCGGATGGCGCGACGCTGATGACCGGATTGCGCGCCGATGCTTATGGCAGCGGGCGCGATCAGCTCTCCTCGTCCTGGCGTGTGATGTCGGGTGCCACGCTCCGCAGCTACAGCGAGTATAACGAGGCTACAGCCAACGCCTATTTCGCCTCTGACCTCTTCAAGCTCGGTCAGTACCGTCTCACCGGAGTCAATGTGGTGACCCCGCGATTGACGATGGACGGCGGCTCGGTGGTGTTCAAGGCAAGTTCCAGCCTCGTCCTCGACGGCACGCTACAGTCGCAGCCGGCAGAGGGCGGACGTGGCGGCCTGGTCGATATCGCGGGCAGCAGGATTGCCATCGTCGGGGCAGGGCAGGAGCGCAGCGACCTGACCGGCTATCTCGTGGTGGATGCGACCTCGCTCAGCAATTTCGGTGCGGGCAGCCTGTTGATCGGTGGCATGCGCAGCGTCGATGCGCGCGGTACGCGAGTCGCGGTCTCGGCCTCGAATGTGCTGGTGCGCAACGATGCGAACAGCAGCCTGTTCGGTTCGGAAATCGTGCTGGCGGCGAATGGCACCGTGCAGGTCGCTGATGGCAGCGTCATCGTCGCGAGCGGCAACTCGCCCGGCGCGGGTCTCGATCTCGTGATGGCGCCACAGGTGAAGGCCGTCTATGGCGACATCGGCACGCCCGACACCAATCCAAACAATGATGTAGTGCTCTCGCCATCGCGTGACTATGGTGCGCTGATCCGTGTTTCGACTGGCGACGCCGTGAAGGTGATCCGCGAGAATGTCGATACCTCGGCCGGCGGCCTCGTCAGCATTGGCGCCAATGCGACGCTCAACGGTGGCAATGCGCTGCTGATCGATGCGACCGGCGACACCGCGGTCGCCAGCAGTGCAAGACTGTCTGGCGCGGCGATGTCACTGGCCAGCGGCCGCATCAGCTTCGGCGGAGGGAGCAGCGGCCTCGTGCTCAGTGCTGCATCGCTGGCACAGCTCGCGGATACGCAGGCGCTGACCCTGCGCAGCTACAGCACGATGGATTTCTACACATCCGTCGACCTCGGCCGCGCCGGTCTCGGCACTGTCACTTTCGATGCTGCCGGTCTCGTCGGCTATGGCAGCGGTGCGATCGTCGTGGCCGGCGATACCGTCGCGCTGGAGAATTCAGCAGGTACCTTTGTCAGCCTTGGTGCGGTCGGCAACGTGCAGCTGTCACTGAACGCCAATGACATCGTGCTTGGTGGTGGTGCCAAGACGCTGCGCGGATTCGATGCGGTGACACTGACGGCCGGCCGTCAGGTGAGAGCGCAGGGCAGCGGCTCGCTCGATGCCGGCGCTGCAGCCGTGACGCTGGTGAGCCCGGTGGTGACCGGGCGCGGCGGCGCGTCGCAATCGATCACCACGCAGAACGCCATCCGCGTCACCGGAGCTGGCGGTGCGCCGGTCGACAATGCCGAAGCAAGCCTCGGCACGCGGCTCGCATTCACCGGCACCAGCATCAATATGGATGGGCGGATCGTTGCGCTCGGCGGCGCGGTCAATCTCACCGCGACCGCGGGCAATGTGACGATTGCGCCCGGCGGCCTCATCGATGTTAGCGGCTTCAGGAAGCAGTTCTACGATGTCGCGCAATTCGCCGATGCCGGCAGCATCGCGCTCGCCGCGGTCGGCTCGGTGGTCGTCGCGCCTGGCGGCCACCTTAATCTGTCCGCCCATGTGGAAGGTGGCGCCGCGGGCAAGCTGTCATTGACAGCCTCCAATGGCGGCACGGTGGTGCTCGGCGGGTCAATCGAGGCGCATGCGCGGGCAGGCGAGAAGGGCGGCTCCTTCGCTCTGGACATTGCCGCGATTCCCGACTTCGCCGGCATGAGCCAGCTCCTGAATGTGTCCGGCTTCTCGGCCTCGCGCCAGTTCCGCATCCGCTCAGGCAGTGTGGTAATCGACGGCCTGACCGAAGTGGCGGATTTCGCGCTGGTCGCCGACCAGGGTTCGGTGACGCTCGCAGGGACGATCGATGCTCGCGCGCCGTATGGCGGTAATATTTCCATCAGTGCTGGCAACGGCTTGACCATGCAGGCGTCGGCACTGCTGCGCGCCGGCGCGACGGGCGAATTCGGCGGTGGCCGCGTCATCCTTGAGGCCAGTGGTGGTCGCATGGACGTCGCCGGCGGCACCATTGATGTGTCGGGTGCTGCAGGCGGCCGCGTGCGCTTCCGCGCACAGCAGATCGATGCGCATCAAGAGATCGCCGTTGATCGCCTGCAGGCGGTGGTGGTCGGCGCGCGTTCGGCGGTTCTGGAAGGCGTCAGCATCGAGAATGGTGATGCAGGCTCCGTCGACGCCGTCCGCGGCGGTGCGATCATCAATGCCACGACATTCGCAAGCCATGCCGCAGCCATTGCGGCGCGGTTGAATGCAGGCGGAATTGCCGTGATGCCTGGGATTGAGATCCGGAGCAGCGGCGATCTCACGCTCGAGACAGACTGGAATCTGGCCGCCGATTTCGCAACCGTCCGCATGGGCAGCCTCACGCTTCGTGCTACCGGTAATCTCACACTGCTCGGCAATCTCAGTGATGGCTTCTCCGCAGCGGACACGAGCGGCGTACTGCAGGACATGTCGTCTTGGGATCTGCGCCTCGTCGCTGGCGCGGACCTCACCTCGGCCGGCGCGCTGACGGTCCGGTCGCTCGCGGCTCTGCCTGCGGCGAGCGGCTCGCTGATCATCGGCGACGCCACCTCCGGCAAGATCGTGCGCACCGGCACCGGCGACCTCGATGTGGTGGTTGGCCGCGATCTCCTGCTGGCGCACAACACGTCAGCCATTTACACCGCCGGCCGCGCCGATCCGACCGTCTATGCGGATTTCCAGAGACCCGCGAATGCGACCTACGGCATCGACGGAGGTAATCTCAGGATCGTCGCTCAGGGCGATGCCACTTCCATGCTGCCGATCGGACGCTCTACCGATACCCAGCTCGACGACAATCAGCTGTTCACGGAATGGCTGCGCAAGGTTGGCTCGCTCGGTCTGGACCTGCGCTTCGAACCGGGCCTGCAGACGTCGTGGTGGATCGACTACGGCAAGTTCCAGCAAGGTGTCGGCGCGCTGGGTGGCGGCAATGTGTCGGTGAGCACCGGGAGCGATCTCGTCAACATGCTGGTGGCGCTGCCGACGAACGGCCGTGTCCGCGGTGGCGAGAGTTCGACCAGCACGCCGATGCAACTCGAACTGCGCAACGGCGGCCTGATGCAGGTTGATGCCGGCGGTGCCGTGCGTGCGGGCTATTACTATGTTGGCCGTGGCGATGGCGTCATCAATGCCGGTGAATTCGCCAATGGTCGCACGGTAACGGCGGTGTTGTACGGAGGACGTGAAGCCATCTTCGATATCGCCCCGGTGCTTGCGCTCGGCGATGCCACCATGAAGGTGAAGACCACGGGCGACCTAGTTTTGCAGACGGTGCTGGATCCGCTGATGCTCAATTCCGACAACGTTTACGGCGGCGGTTCGAGCCGGAATAGCGCCTATATGAGCGGCTACGGGGAGCGCACCTCGCTCGATCTGTTGTCGGTGGGCGGCGACGTCTCGCTCACCAATCAGGGGCGTTATCTGTCGAAGGAGGTCGACATTTCCGGAGGGACATATGGTCTCCACGTTGACTATTCCTACATCGGCCTGTTCGCCACCAATCTCTATCCATCTGTCACCCGTATCGCCGCGCTAAACGGTTCGGTGATCAGCCACGATCGCTTTTTCACAGCGCCGGGCAGGACGCCGGAACTGCGCATTCTCGCGGACAATGACATCGTGCTCGGCGAAATCACCATGGCGCGCGCCAATGTTGCGATGATGCCTTCGCCCTTCCTGCCCATCGGGGGTGTTGGCGGTGGCTGGCTGCAATTGCGGTCGGCTATGAGTGGAAATGAGTTTCAATCGCTTGCCGGAAGCGGCCTTGCGGCACTTTTGTTGAATGAGTTCACGATCGGCTACAGCATGACCCTGAGTGCAGGCTCGCTGATGAGCTATCTCGAAAGCGTCCGCAATCCGGCGGTGCTCGAAAACGCGGCGGACATGGAGCCGAGCCGTATCTTCGCACGCAATGGTTCGATTACCGGATCGATGATCGCGACGACCAGCGTGCCGAAGCTGGCCAGGATCACCACGAACGAGCAAACCTGGTTCCGCGCCGGCCGGGATATCCGCAACATCGATTACGATCTGCGTAATGTTCATCGGACCGACGTGTCGCTGCTCGACGCCGGCAACGATATCATCGGTATCGGCGGCCGGATCGAGGTGCAGGGACCGGGCGCGATTTCGCTGGTGGCGGGACGCGATGTCTACGGCACCACTTTTGAAGTGATCAGCAATGGCAATTACGACGCCTATCAGACCAACCGCGCGGTCGAACTGAGCGAGGTGAAAGGCCTTCCACGTGACGGCGCGGCGATCTCGGTGATGGCGGGCTTGCAGGGGCGGCAGCCGGACTATGAGGCCTTCGCCGCCATGTATCTCGACCCGGCCCATATGCCCGCCATGCCCAATTATCTGAAGGTAACGGACGGCGAGACAGTGTTGCCGATCTATCTGATCAACGGCATCGACATCCGAAGTGCGACATCGATCAAGATGCAGCGTGGTGTACAGCTCTTCGTCGCAGAAATGACCGGCGAATTGCTTCGGCCCGTTGATGCCTGGAATCGTTTCCGGGCACTGCCCCGCTTGACGCAGGAGCGCTTCATTCGTGAAGCCTATATGCAGGAGCTGAGCACCTCTGGCGACAACCAGCTCACGCTCGATATCAATGGTCGTCCTCTGAACGGCGGGTATAATCGCGGCTATAAGGCGATCGAGACGCTGTTTCCCGGTTCAGCCTGGAAAGGCGACATCAAGCTCGGCAACGGCACCCTCCGTACTATGGCCGGCGGTGGGATTGAGACGTTCACGCCCGGCGGCGGGTTGCAAGTCGCTGCGCTCGGCACGGTCGTGCCCGATGGGGCAGGTCTGGTAACGCTCGGGTATGGCGATATCAATACTTTCGCTCGTGACAACGTGACGGTGAACCGATCGCGCGTTCTCACTTTCGCCGGCGGTGACGTGACCATCTGGTCGACGCTAGGTGATATCGATGCCGGCCGAGGCGCCAAGACCACCCGCGTACCCTCGGCTCCGGAGATCACGACCGACGAGGACGGCGTGACCAAGGTGCAGGAGCGCGCCGATATCGGCGGCAGCGGCATCGGCACCATCATCGGATTCACCGGGGTAGAGCCGGGCGACGTGTCGCTGATCGCGCCGGACGGCACTGTCGATGCGGGTGATGCAGGCATCCGTGTCAGCGGAAATTTCGTGGTGGCGGCGCTGCAGGTTCTCAACGCCGAGAACATCAAGGTCGAGGGTGAAAAGAAGGGCATCCCGAAGGTCGAGAGCGTCAGTCTCAACATGACGGTCCAGACCAAGGACAAGGCGGCCGAGGATGCCACCAGGGACGCGACCCAGAACAAGGGGAGTGAGCGGCCATCGGTGATCATCGTCGAGGTGCTTGGTTATGGCGGCGGGAATGCGGCCCCGTCGGACGAGGACACACGCCGCCAGCGCGACGATCGCCGGAGTTACGACACCAACAGTGTGATCCAATTGGTGGGCAACGGAGCATTGAACCAGCAACAGAGCGAGGCGCTGACAGACGATGAGAGGCGGCGCCTGCAAGACATCGCTCGTGCAGCGCGCGGCCGCTGAAGCCGGCTGCAGCGGATCAAGCGATGAGCCGGATAGCTTCTTCGCTAAATTGAAGATGTACTGACCGACGAGGCACCACGCGAACTCGTCGGCGGTGTCTGGTCTGGACAGAAGTCATGCTCGACGCGTCTACATAAATCCTGTGTTTTTCCCGCCAAAGGTCATTCCTGGGAAGAGGTGCTCAGCGCGAGCATGCAGTAGCTATGGAAAGTGATGCGCCGAACGTTCTTTACGTCAAACGACCTTCGACAGCTCGCTTGATGCGCGCTAACAAACCAGCGAACCTTTAGATCGATTTGATTCCGGCCTTGACGTTCTGAGCTTTGGCGGCGGTGAAACGCCAATGGCGGGATCTGCGAGGGACGGCGGGAAAGATGTTGAGGCTAAGGGAAGCGCTCAGGGGACGCAGCGTTTGACGCCATTAACTCAGAATAGTATTTAATCCTATTAAGGCTCGGCATGGACTCTGAGGTCCAAAGCAGTGCATCTCCCACTATGATTGAAAAACAAAGGCGAATGCCACCATCATGATGGACGTCCTAAATCTCGCGCTGCCGTATTTCGGATTGATCTTCATCGGCTTTGCCTGTGGCAAGGCGAAGAACCTGCCCGAAGCAGGACTCGCCTGGATGAACTTCTTCCTGCTTTATGTGTCGCTGCCGGCGCTGTTCTTTCGTATCCTGGCGAAGACGCCGTTTGAGGAGCTGAACAATCTGCCGTTCGTGATCGGCACTACCGCGGCGACTGCAACGGCGTTCTTTCTTTCGGTTGGCACCGGAAAGTTTCTCGGCCGGCTGACCATGCGCGAAGCGGGTATGGCGGGGCTTGCCGGCGGCTACGGCAATATCGGCTATATGGGGCCGGGGCTGGCGCTGGCGGTCCTTGGTCCGAAGGCGGCGGTGCCGACGGCGCTGGTGTTCTGCTTCGACAGCATCTTCCTGTTCTCGATTGCGCCCCTGATGATGACACTGACGGCGCCGGAGAAGCGGCCGTTGCTGCCGACCATCGGTATCGTTATCAAGCACATCCTGCTGCATCCGTTGATCGTCGCCGCCTATCTCGGTGCGGCGGTCGCGGCGTTTCATCTGCAGATGCCGGTGGCTGTGGATGGCATGCTGCTGTTCCTGCAGAACTCGGCGGCGCCGGTCGCCTTGTTCGCGCTCGGCGTCACTGTGGCCCTGCGCCCGCTCGGGCGTGTGCCGTGGGAGATCCCGGGCCTGATCGTGATCAAGCTCTTGATCCACCCGCTGATCGTGTTTGGCCTGATGCTGGCACTCGGTCCGTTCCCGCCGGTCTGGGCAGCGACGGCCGTGCTGCTGGCATCGCTGCCGCCGGCGCTCAATGTCTTCGTGATCGCGCGGCAGTATGACAGCTGGATCGAGCCAGCGTCGGTCGCCGTGCTGCTCGGGACGTTCGTCTCGGTGCTGACGCTGACCTCGGTGATGTATTTCCTGAAGTCAGGGCAGATCGCGTTTCCCTAAGAGGCGCGGTTGCGCCACGACGGCGACAATCCCTCGCGCATGGCAAGTCGGCGCAGCGGGCCGATGCTGCCCATCGTGTGCATGCCAGCGGCACGGATCGCCTGCATGGGCAGGAGATCGCTGAGCAGTGAGCGATTGGCCATGTCGATGGCGAAGGTGCGGGAGCGGATGTCGGTGCGGCGCATGCGGGCGAAGCGGGCGATGACGTCAGATGCGCCGATGTCCTGGCCGTTGATGCCGGCGTCGCGCACCATGTCGGCGAGATCGGACGCATCGCGCAGGCCGAGATTGAGACCCTGGGCACCGATCGGCGGCACCACATGGGCGGCTTCGCCGACCAGCACGGTGCGGTTCTTCGCAAGCTCGAACGGCTCCTCGATGCCGAGCGGAAACAGGTGACGGCCGGGGCCGACCGTGACACGGCCGAGGATCGAGTGCGATTGCCTTTCCGCAGCGGCAGATAGTGCGGCATCATCAAGCGCCATCAGGGCTTCGGCGTCCTTCGGCCTGCTGACCCAGACAATGCTGGATCGATCGCCCGGCAGCGGCACGAACACGCAGGGACCATGCGGCGTGTGGAATTCCGTGGAGATGTTCTTGTGCGGCCGGCTGTGGCTGATGTTGAAGGTCAGCGCCATCTGGCCAAGCGGGCGGCGCTTGACGGCGATACCCGCAGCTTCGCGGCAAAGCGACTGGCGGCCATCGGCGCCGACCACGAGCCGCGCCGCGAGCGTCTCGCCGCGCTGCATGCGGATCGTGACCTGTGCGTCGCCCGGTGCAACGGTCTCCGCCTCGTCATTGATGCGGATGAGATTGGTCAATTCGCTCGCGCGCGCTTCAAGGGCCGCGACCAGTTCACGGTTCTCGATATTGTAGCCGAAGGTTTCGAGTCCGATTTCGGCGCACACGAATTTGACCTCGGGCGCGCGGATCAGGCGGCCGGTGTCATCGACGAGGCGCATCGTGGTCAGAGCCGCGGCCTTGTCGGCGCAGCGCTGCCAGACGCCGAGACTGTCCAGGAAATCCACGGAGCCGCCGAGCAGCGCGGTGGTGCGATTGTCCGCATAGGGCGCGCGGCGGGCGACGAGGGCTGTGCGCGCGCCGGTTTCAGCGACGGCAATGGCCGCAGCGAGGCCAGCGGGACCGCCACCGACAACGGCGACGTCATAAGGGAAAGTGGATGTCTCGATCATGGCCGGGACCATCGGACTTTGCTGCGGTATTTTCAAGCCATGACGCATCGCGAAATCACGCCTGTCGCACCGCCAAGTGACAATCATCAAGGAATCCTGCTAGCCCTTGACGCTCCAGTGCTCGCGAGCCCGTGAATGCCATGATCGAACTGTTCTCCAGCCCCGAAGCCTGGGCTGCGCTGCTGACGCTCACCGCACTCGAAATCGTGCTCGGCATCGACAATGTGATCTTCCTGTCGGTGCTGGTGGCGCGGTTGCCGCCCGATCAGGCCAGGCGTGCAAGGCAGATCGGTCTCGCGCTGGCGCTGGTGTTCCGTATCGCGCTGCTGAGCATCCTGGTCTGGCTGATCGGATTGACGGCGCCAGTCGTCACCGCGTTCGGCTTGTCGCTGTCATGGCGCGACCTGATCCTGATTGGCGGGGGCCTGTTTCTGATCGCCAAGGCGACGCATGAGATTCACGCCGAAGTGGAGGCGCGGGAAGGGCATGTGAGCGGGAAGCCCGCGGCCAATGCCTTCGCCTGGGTGATCCTGCAGGTCGTGGTCGT
>NZ_JBIISY010000434.1:0-2659 GCF_044340795.1 Tardiphaga sp. | reverse complement strand
GCGTCCCCCACCGGCAACTCCAAAGAGGCTCGGCATCTGCGTCATCATGATCGTGAGCCCGGCGCCGGCCTTGAACCCGATCAGGATCGTGTCGCTGATCAGACGCACGAGCATGCTGAGCCGGAACAGCCAGCAAATCACGCAAAGACAAGCCACGGCCAGGGCCGCAACACTGGCGATCTGGCTATAACGAAGCGCATCGCCCGCAGCCAGTGTACCGACCGTGCCGGCGATCATCAGCGATATCGCCGAGGTCGGCCCGACCGCGAGCTGCCGCGAGGAACCCAGCAGCGCATAGCCGATGCCTCCCAGCAAGTAGCCATAGATTCCGACCTGGGGCGGCAGCCCTGCCAGGGCGGCATAGGCCAGCGATACGGGGATCGCATAGGCCGCCAGCGTCACGCCGGCAACCGTATCGCTGCGCAGCCAATCGGCGCGATACTCGGCAACCCATCGCGCCGGCGGGAAGGTCCGGTGAAACGCCACGCCAGCCTCCTTTCAATCAATGCGGCCCACGCCTCGGCCATGCGAAACCAGGCAAGCGCAAGAGAACGAGCAACAACGATGCCACGGGGATGAGCAACGACATCACGGGCGCCCGCTCCGTGACGAAAGCGCCGATCGCCGCGCCAGAGCCAAATGACGCGCAAACCGCTATGAAGATGGATGATCTCCGGAGCAGCCCAACCTGCGGATCTCCGGCGATCAGAGCGACCAAACCTTCAATCGATTGGCGAAGGTTTCCCGTGATCATCACAGAGCTGTATTTTGCCCCTTCGACCCCGTTGAAGATCGAGGTCTGCATCGCAGCAACCATTGATACGCCGAACGTGCCCGCCACGTCAGGCATACGACTGTGCAACACGCCAACGACGCAAAGCACCGCGATCTCGATGACGATGCTGATCGGCGCAGCGCGCACGCCCGCGACGCGCCGCAGCCACACGGCGCCGGCGACCCCGATGACGAATGCCAGAAGGGAGGGCACGAAGTGGAGCGCCTCCCTCCACTTGCCGACCATCGCATTCACCCAAAGGAATACCAGATTGGCCGTTTGCGCATTCGCCAAAACACCGTGCGTAATCCAGGCATAAGCATCGAGATACCCGCCGGCGCCCCCCAGCAGCAGCGCGACCGACAAGGTCTCATCGCGGCGGACCGGAGCATCAATGGGAGGCGCCTCATGGATGCTTACCCTCATCAAACCACAACGCGGCCTCGGCGATAGTCGGTATTGATCTGGATCAAGTATCGCCGATCTCATATCCTCTTCGCTCACACGATGATGCAGCCAAGAAGCACGAGGCACAAACGTCCGATCTGCCGCATCATCGTGGCTGCGGCTTCGCTGTTCTTCAGCAGTGCCACATCAACCCTCGCGGGGCAGTCGGCGGATGATTCAGCCAGTCCGACTCGCATACGCATTCAGGAAGAGATCTGGGTCCTTCCGTTGCCATTACCGATGTTCGCCTATCTGGTGCGCCCGGTCGGCGACGGCCCCTTCCCGTTGGCCATCATGAATCACGGCGTCGCCCTCGACCCGATCGACCGGAGCTTCTTTCCACTTGTCGAATTTCGTGACGCGGCCAGATGGTTTGCGGAACGCGGTTATCTCGTGGTGGCGCCGGTTGGTAGTGGTTACGGCGCGACGGCGATCGATATTCCCGAACGTGGAATCTACGGTTCGTTCTTCTCAAAGATCGGCAGATGCGCAAATCCGAACTTCCGCGATGCCGGTCTTGCGGTCGCCAATGTCGATCTATGGATCATCGACTATTTTGCCGCCGAGAAACAGGTCTTATCCAGCGATGTGATCGTCATCGGACAATCCGCTGGCGGCTGGGCATCGATTGCGCTGTCGAGCCTCAACCCGCCGCAAGTGAAAGCCATTATTGCCTTCGCAGCCGGCCGCGGCGGCCGGGTCGACGGCAAGCCGAACAACAATTGCGCGCCGGACAAGCTTGTTGCGGCAACGGCAGATTTCGGTCGTATGTCGCGGACGCCGATGCTGTGGATCTATACCGCTAACGACACCTTCTTCAGCCCCGCGTTATCAAAACGCATGCATACAGCGTTCAGCGCAGGCGGCGGCCGCGCACAGTATCAGCTCATCCCTCCGTTCGGTGCCGAGGGCCATTTCCTCATCGGTTCGCCGGATGCCATTCCGATCTGGTCGCCGATCGTATCGCGTTTCCTGGACGCTCAGAATGAGGACGGTTCAGAAAGGAAACGCTGATGCCAGCATGTTTTCGCAACGAGTGGCGACGCCGCCGTGGCAAGCGATGGGCTGATGCGCTGCTGTTGGCGATACTTGCCAGCTTCGCGCCGAGCCAATCTGCCACCTCACGGATTTCGACGACAGCGCTGACGGGAGAACGAATGGCCCCACGCGGCCAGCGGGAGATGAAAGACGTCGCATTTGGCGATTGGACCAAGGTCTGCTTCAAACCTGGAGGCACAAGCAGGCAATGTCGAACATCGATCACCGGCACGTTTCCCACCGGCCAGATGGCGATCCGGCTCGACATCGTCTCCCGCGACGATGCGCCGGTACGCGTACAGGTGTTCTGCCCGGTCGGATTGTATCTTCCAAACCAGGTCGCCCTGACGATCGATCGGAACAAGCCCCCTCACCTGCCCTCTCCCGGGTGTCTGCCAA
>NZ_JBIISY010000209.1:0-9974 GCF_044340795.1 Tardiphaga sp. | reverse complement strand
GACGTCACCATGCTGGCCGTGCCGGCGTCGCATGTGACCGGTCTCGTGGCCTTGATCCTCACGAGCATCAATGTCGCCGGCACCCTCGTCATCATGCCCGCCTTCAAGGCCGCCGATTTCCTCACCCTCGCCGCCCGCGAGCGCGTGACCTACGCGCTGATGGTGCCGGCGATGTACAATCTCTGCCTGCTGCAGCCGGATTTCGACCAGCACGACCTGTCAGCCTGGCGCATCGCGGGCTTTGGCGGCGCACCGATGCCGGAGGCGACCATCAAGCGCCTCGCCGAGGCGCTGCCGAAACTCAATCTCTGCAATGCCTATGGCTCGACCGAGACGACCTCCCCTGCAACGATGTTTCCGCCGGGCTCGCCCGTCGCAAAAATCAATACGGTCGGCCGCCCGGTGACCGGCGCCCATATCATCATTGCCGATGACGACGGACGCGAAGTGCCGCGCGGACAGGATGGCGAGCTGCTGATCTCGGGAGCAATGGTCGTGCCCGGTTACTGGGACAATCCCGATGCGACACGCAACGGCTTCGTCGGCGGCTACTGGCGCTCCGGCGATATCGGCCGCATGGATGCGGAAGGCTATGTCAGTGTGGTCGACCGCAAGAAGGACATGATCAACCGCGCCGGCTTCAAGATCTACTGCACCGAGGTGGAGAATGTGATGTCGCATCATCCCGCCATCGTCGAGAGCGCGGTGGTGGGCAAGCCAGATCCGGTGCTGGGCGAACGCGTGCACGCCTTCGCCTACAGCCCCGATGGCGGCGACGAGGCGGATGTCCGGAAATACTGCGCGGAACGATTGAGTGACTACAAGGTCCCGGACAGCGTGACGTTTCTGACGGAGCCGCTGCCGCGGAACGCGAACGGGAAGATTCTCAAGACCGAATTGCGAAAGATGATGGCTCTGCCGTAGGGCGGATGAGCGAAGCGTAATCCGCCGGCCGAGTTCATAACTGAAACTCCGCGGCGGATGACGGCTTCGCCTCATCCGCCCTACGGTCGTGCCTCACCACGCCGCCACGGCACCATCCGAACGCGGATCCGTCGCACCTTCCAGCACGCCGTTCTCGTGCAGCACGATGGCGCCGGCGTGGCCCATGGTGCCGGTATAGCTGCCGAGCACCTCGACCACATGGCCGGCATCGCGGAGCTGCTGGATCAGCGCCGGATCAAACCGATCCTCCACCTTCAGCGTCACGCTCTCGTCGCCCCAGGTCTTGCCGAGCAGCCAGCGCGGCGCCGTCACCGCCTGCTGCAGCGGCATGCCGAACATGCCGTAGCGCGAGAACACGGCAGATTGCGTCTGCGGCTGTCCCTCGCCACCCATGTTGCCGTACACCATGCGGCGGCCGTCATCGAAGATCGCCATCGCCGGATTGAGCGTGTGGAACGGCTTTCGCCCGGGCTTCAGCGCATTCCAGCCGCTCTCGGCCAGCCGGAACGAGGCGCCGCGATTCTGCCAGCAGATGCCGGTTTCCGGCAGAACCACGCCGGAGCCGAATTCGAAATAGACCGATTGGATGAAGGACACCGAGCGGCCCTGCCCGTCGATGACGCCGAGCCAGATCGTATCGCCGGGCTTCCGCACATGCGGCCATGGCAACGCGATCTTGCGATCGATCCGTCGGGCGAGTTCGTCGAGCTGCGCCTGTTCGAGGAATGTCGCGGGATCGACGGTCATGTGATCGGGATCGCCGACATGCTCGTCGCGGACGATGAAGGCCTGCTTGGTGGCTTCGACAAGACCGTGGATGTGATCAAACCCTTCGGCCTGGGTGACACCGAGGCGATCGAACATCGCCAGGATCATCAGTGACGACAGGCCCTGGGTCGGCGGCGCCATGTTGAACAGCTGCGCACCGCGTACGGTGGTGGTCAGCGGCGGACGCTCGCTGGCCTCATGCCGCTGCAAATCGGCAGCCGTGACGGGCGATTCCACCTTGGCCAGATCGGCAGCGATGCTGTCGGCGAGCTTGCCGTTGTAGAAGCTCTCGAAGCCATCGGTGGCAAGGCGCTTCAGCGTGGCGCCCAGCGCCGGCAGCTTCAGCACATCGCCTTCGGCGGGCGCCTGGCCATTTGGCAGGAAGGTCGCCGCGAAATTCGGCTGGTCCTTCAGCTCCGCAAACTTCTCCGTCGAGAGGTCGGA
Organism: Tardiphaga sp.; assembly: GCF_044340795.1. Lineage (GTDB taxonomy): Bacteria > Pseudomonadota > Alphaproteobacteria > Rhizobiales > Xanthobacteraceae > Tardiphaga. The sequence goes on along the minus strand of NZ_JBIISY010000209.1, from coordinate 7,817 downwards.
CTGGCTGCGCGTGACGACGATGCCGTTCTCGGCATAATAGATCGCGCTTTCCACCAGGCGCTCGCGCGACAGCGGCGTCTGCCAGTGTTCTGAGACATCCAGCGCCTTCTGCCAGCCGGACACCGTGCCCGCCACCGTATTGGCCGCGAGCGGGCCACGGAACGGGATCGTCGCAACGCCGTGTTTCGCATAGTAGGCGAGATCGACCGCCGCACCGGCGCGACCGCAGGCATCCACGGTCACCGGCGCCTTGCCGGGCTCGGCGATCAGCCAGAAGCCGTCGCCGCCGATGCCGGTCATATGCGGATAGACCACCGCCAGCGCCGCCGCCGTGGCGATCGCGGCTTCCACGGCGGTGCCGCCATCCTTGAGCACATCGAGGCCGGCCTGCGATGCCAGATGATGCGGCGAGGTCACCATGCCCCGGCGCGCGCGCGGTGTTTCAAGCATTTTGCGTCCCTTCGTAGGATGGGTTGAGCGAAGCGATACCCATCACCGCCAGGCGCGTGAAGGGATGGGTATCGCTTCGCTCAACCCATCCTACGGCCTTGGCATGCCAGTATCTTGGTAGCCAATCCAGCCGACGATTCAAGCCTTTCCGGCCATCACCCCGTCCCGCGCCACCAGCCGACCATTCTTGTAGACCGCCCGTCCCTTCGGAAGGTCCACCACCGCCTGCGGCACATGCGGCGCATCGATGGCGACGAAATCGGCCCTGGCGCCGACGCGCAGGCCGTGGTCGTCGAGCCGTAGCGCCTTTGCACCGCCGGCTGTGACGATATCGAAGGCAAGTGCCAGGTCGTCGTCCGTGTTGAAGCCCGAGCGGTAGCCGATCATCATCGCGCGGCCGAGCATGTCGCCATCGCCGTAGGGCCACCAGCTATCGCGGATATTGTCGCAGCCGCCGAACACGGTGACCCCAGTTGCGCGAAGAATCTTCACCGGTGGAAACGGCCGCGCGCCGGGCGCATTGGTCATGATGGCGACGCCGCTCCTCGCCAGCAGCTCTGCCGTCCGCTGCACCACATCGGCAGCGACATCGCCAAGCGAATAGGCATGACTGATGGCGACGTGCCCCTGCATGCCGAGCGCCTGCGTACGTGCGCAGATCTGCTCGATCTCGAAAATGCCAAGCATCGAGGGATCGTGCAGATGGATATCGACATCGACGCCGCGGCGCTCGGCGATGTCGAACACCACATCGAGATGTTTTTCGACATCACGGTCGAAGCCGCCGGGATCGAGGCCGCCGATCACATCCGCACCGAGATCGAAGGCAGCGTCGAGCAGGTCGGGCGTCCCGGGGCTGCGCAGGATGCCGCTCTGCGGAAAGGCCACCAGCTGGATATCGATCACGTCGCGATGCGCCTCGCGCACGGCGAGGATGGTTTCGAGCGATTTCAGCCCAACGGAGCCATCCACCATCACGTGGCTGCGCATCCGCGTGCTGCCATGGCCGAGGCAGAGTTCGAGCTGGCTCTTCGCCCGCTCCGCCATCGGCTCGGCCTTGGCCATGTTGTCGGCCTGGATGGCGACGCGCTCCTGCACGTTGAAGCCGTTGGAATAAGGCACATGCGGACGCCAGACATCGCCATAGAAGCTGGTGTCGAGATGGATGTGGCCTTCGACGAAGGACGGGATGACAAGGGTGCCCGCAAGATCGATGGTCTCAGCCGCTGATGCAGCGCTGCCGCTTGGTGTGATCGCGCTGATGCGGCCGGCCGTGACGGCGATGTCCTTTAATGTGCCGTCGGGAAATTTAGCGGATGTGAAGAGTGTGTCGATGGTCATGCTTAACTCCGTCGATTACCCCGACTGTCACCACCCGCGAAAGCGGGTGGTCCAGTAAACACAGGTATCTGCGATCATCACCTTGCGTCGGTGTTTACTGGATCGCCCGGTCGAGCCGGGCGATGACAGTTGGGTCACTGATACGCCGCCACGATATCCGACACCGCCCGCTCCAGCTGCTGCGCCGTCGCGCATTGGCGCACAACATTGCAGAAGGTCGCGTAACGCGGCATCTCGGAATCACCAAAGCCCCAGCTGACGCGATTTTCCGGATTGAGCCAGACCAGCCGCTTCGAGCGCTCGCCGATGCGCTTGAGAATATCCGCGCGCGGATCGAGATTGTTGCTGCGGGCGTCCCCCAGCACGATCACCGTGGTCTGCGGCGTCACCGCGCTCATAAAATCCTTTTCGAAATCGGCGAGCGAGCGGCCGTAGTCCGACGAGCCGAAGCCCACCGCAGACATGATCTGCTTCATCGCCTCTTCCGGCTTGTTGTTCTCCAGCATGGCGCTGACCTCGATCAGGTTGCCGGAGAAGGCGAAGGAGCGCACATCCGACACCACTTCATGCAGGCTGTGGATCAGCAGCAGGAAGAAGTCCGACACCTGCGCCACCGAGCCGGAGACGTCGCAGATCGCCACGATCTTCGGCTTGTCGCGGTGGCGGCGCTTCCAGGCGGTGAGAAACGGCACGCCGCCCCAGGCGGCATTGCGGCGAATGGTGCGGCGGACATCGAGATGGCCGCGGCGCTGCCGTTTGCGCGGCTTGCTGAAACGTTCGCGCAGTCGGCGTGCGATCTGACGGATCAGCACGCGCATCTGCGCGATCTGGCGCTGCTCCAGCCGTGCCATCGGCGCGCTGCGCAAGATCTCGTTGCGCAGCGCCTCGGTTTCCTCGCGCCCATAGAGCAGCAGCGCCTGCGACACCATCTCGCTGACGGTCTCGCGCAGGCTGCCGAGCCCTGCCGTCAGCCGCTCGGCATCGGCAGGATTGCTGGCCGTCAGCGCATCGATATCGTCGCGCAGCTGCGCGACACCGAGCTGTTCGAGCACGCGGCTCGAGAAGAGTCCGCGCTGGGTGAAGATGCGGATATTGGTGAGGCCCGCCGCATTGGCGGCGTTCGACAATGCAGCTGTGATCGCCGCGCGATCCTGCGCCAGCAGCATCTGCGCGAGCGCGCCGAGTTCGCTCGACTCCTGCCCGGATGCAGCGCCTTCCCCCGCTTCGGCCTCGCCTTCGCCTGCCTCGTCGCCCGTGTCATCCTGATCGTCATTCGCCGGCGGTGGCGTCTCGAAATCGGGATGCGTGAAGAACGTATCGAAGCAGGCCGCAAGCGCCGCCTTCTCCTCGCCGGATTTCGCCATGGTCAGCAGCAGCGCATCGCGCAGGATGGCGCGATCAGCGGGCCCGACCTCGGCGGCGGCACGCATGGCATCGATGCTTTCGGCAGGCGAGATTCTCACCCCGGCGCCGCGCGCCGCCCGAAAGAAACGATGCAATGTATCGCGCATGGCTTACCCGAACACGCCCTGCCGCCCGGAATTGGCGACAAAGCTGGAGACATTCGGCATCGTCGCTTCGATGTCGCCCTCATATTTCAGCAGCACATTGAGCGTGTCCTTCACCAGCTCATGGCCGAGTTCGGATGCGCCGAGCAGCACCAGCACCTTGGCCCAGTCGATGGTTTCGCTCACCGACGGCAGCTTCTTCAGGTCCAGCGTGCGCACCTGGCTGACGAAGCCGACCAGCTGCTTGCGCAAGTTTGCAGAAACGCCCGGCACGCGGGTTTCGACGATGCGCTCTTCCAGCTTCGGCTCGGGAAAACCGATATGCAGATGCAGGCAGCGGCGCTTCAGCGCGTCGCCGAGATCGCGCTCACCATTGGAGGTGAGGATCACCGTCGGCGGCACGATGGCAGCGATGGTGCCGAGTTCGGGAATCGTCACCTGGAAGTCGGAGAGAATTTCCAGCAGCAGCGATTCGAATTCGGCATCCGACTTGTCGATCTCGTCGATCAGCAGCACGCAGCCCTTCGGCTGCTCCAGCGCGCGCAGCAGCGGCCGCGGCTCGACGAATTCCTTGGAGAAGAACACGTCGCCGAAGGTATGCAGCTGGTCCAGCGCCTTGGCCAGCGTATCGGCGCCGCCCAGGACTTCGCCGAGCTTGTCCTTCAGGATCTGCGTGTAGAGCAGCTGCTTGGCATATTTCCACTCATACAGCGCCTTCGCCTCGTCGAGGCCCTCGTAGCACTGCATGCGGATCATCTCGAGGCCGCGCGAGGCCGCGATGGCTTTCGCCAGTTCGGTCTTGCCGACGCCGGCCGGGCCTTCCACCAGGATCGGCTTCTCGATCTTCTCGGCGAGATAGACCGCGGTGGCGATCTGCCGGCTGGCGATATAGCCGGCGGAGGCAAGGCCGCGGTCAACGGCTTCGATCGATGCTGACGAACTCAAGGTCTCGGCCACGCGCTTCACTCCGGATTTCGCAGGCTGGAATTATCCGGCGACGCCGCCGATCCAGCCTTCCAGATGTGCTACGTGGTTCAGCCCGCGAGGTCCAGCGCCACCGGCGAAGGGCTCACTTGCGGCTGCTGGATGCCTGGCAATTGATCGCCTTGCGGTAACCCGCGGCACGGGCATCGTCCTCGCTGCAGAACCAGCGATCCGGCTTCGGCTGGGTGGCATAGTTCTGACATTGCGGAATCAGATAGACGCCCACATTGCCGGTGAGTTTTGCGCGGCGCACCTGCTTTGCGCGGATATTGCATCCATCGGGCTTTGGCAGATCCTCAGGGAACAGCGCCGCCCGCAAGGCCTTCTCCTTATCGGGCGCGCAGGAGCTGCCGAGCAACGCGCTGTCCGCGCTCTTGCTGCGGAAATTCGCCGGCGACACGAAACAGCCGCGCCACAGACCCTGCCGCTTGTCCCTGGCTGCGGCCTCATCGGCCTGGAATCTGGCCTTGGTGCCTGCCTTCGCCGGTACTTCCACGTTCACGCCGAAACCGGACTGGATCACCGCCTGATTGAGGCTCATCGTCTCGCCGGCGATCGTGCAGAGCGCCGCACGGCGGCCCTTGTCGGCCTTGTCCTCGCCGAGATCCTCGCAACGAATCTCACGCTTGCCGACGAGCTTGATCAGCCGGTCACGTGCCTCGACGCCACAGGCCCAGTTGTCCGCATGTTCATCGACGCAGGGCTGGTCGACCTCGGGCGCATCCACGCCGGCGAGATTATAGGCGACATTGCCGATCTGGATGGTGTCGCCATCCTTGACGATGGCCTCGGCAGCGAGAGCGGGACTGGTCAGCAGCAGGAACAGCAGTGGCAGGATGCGCATCGATCTCGTCTCATGAAGGACGAGACCAGTCCTATCGCAGCGCCTGCCCCTGTGAAAGGGCGATCACGCCGCAACGAGTAGCGCCACCCCGGCCACGATCAGCGCCACGCCGGCAAGCTCGCGCGCCGATGGGGACTGCTTGAATGAATAATAGGCGACGGCCTGCGCGAACAGCACCTCGACCAGCGCCAGCGTCCGCACATTCGCAGCCGCCGTCAAAGCAAAGGCGAGGAACCAGAACTGCGAAGCCGCAGCGCCGGCGAAACCGGCCAGCATCGAGGGCCGCCACAGGCGCAGGATGTTGCGCAGGATGGCCGGCTCGCGCAGCAGCAGATAGACGCTCAGGATCGCCGTCTGCACGAACAGTGACCACGCCAAAGCATAGGAGGCCGCGGTGACGAAGCTCACATCGGGCACCACGATGATGGCCCCGCGAAAACCCACCGCCGAAAGCGCGAAAGCAGCAGCAGCCACCAGCCCGAACATGATCGGCCGAAGACTGCCGAGTTCGCGCGTGGCGCCCGGCCGCAGGGCCGTCACCACGACGCCAGCCGTGGCGATCAGGATCGCCACCACGCGCAGCACCGTCAGGTGATCACCAAGAAACACGAAGCCGAAGATCGCGGTCTGGATCGCCTCGGTCTTCAGATAGGCCGTGGTGACCACGAAGGAGCGTTCGTTCATCGCCGCCAGCATCAGGCCGGTGGCAAAGATCTGGCTGAGCGCGCCGAGCAGCAGCCACGGCCAGAACGCCATCACCGGCCAGCCGACGCGATCGCCGGTGGCGAGGATGATCACCGCGAAGAACACCAGCGAGAACGGAAAGCCGAATAGGAAGCGGATATTGGTCGCGCCCCAGGTGCCGAGCGGCCCTGTCAGCGAACGCTGCATGGCGTTGCGCGCCACCTGCCCCAATGAGGCGATGATGGTGAAGGGTATCCAGAGCGAGGCGATGGTAAACATGAGACAAGACAAGTCCGCGGGAGAAGTTGCGGAACCTGACTGCGCCGCACCGCGCGGTCAAGCCGCGCGCTGCCATGTCTGCGATGCAATCGCAGCTACCAGGTGAAACGCACGACGCCCTTGCCCGCATGGCTGCGGGTGACCTGCGAGAACTCGCCTTCATAGCTCAAGGCGAGCGACAGGCCGCCCGCCAGCAACAGCTCGGCGCTCGCACTGGCCAGCGCAGCATCGGACGCCATGCTGGCACCGTTGACCACGAAGCTGGCCCCCGGCAGCGCCTGGAACGAAGCCTGCGCGATGCGATCACGGTTGAAGTCATGCGCCCATGCCGCGCGGCCACGCAAGGTCAGCAGCGCCTGGTCGAATGCGAAGGACTTGTCGGTGCGCAGGCCAAGCTCGCTGCGGGTGGCCGTGACATTGCGGCCGGTATAGGCCAGCGTAAAATTGTCGGAGCCGGAAACGAGTGTCTCCGCATAGGCGGGCAGATCGATATTCGTCATTTGCCCGGCGGCATAAGGCGTCAGGCCGGCGCCGCCCAGCCATGACAGCACGCTGCGATGCCCGGCCTCGACACGCGCCGAGAACGCATGCGCGGTGAAATTCGCGCGCAAGCGATCGGCGTTGACGATGGTCACGAGCCGATCCGTGGTGACGTTCTGCCAGCCATAGGCCAGAGCCGCCGTGATGTAAGCCGGTCCTTGATGATGCCTGACGAAACCGCCGATCTGGAACAGGTCCGAACGGCCGGCGCCGAGATTGTCGGAGAGCCCGAAGCTCGTGCCGCCGCCCGCCATGGCGAAGCCGGCCAGTGTCTGCGGCGACAGCCAGGTATCCGCACCGACGGCGACACCGCCGATCCGGCTGCTGCTGTTGTGCGAGCCGACCACCGTGTTGCCATCGGTCGTCTGCCCGCCGCCGAAGCCGGCGGCCCAGACATTCCAGCGCGACTCGAAGCTCTGTAGGGGCGACATTGCCTTTGTGACGGCACCATAGGCATCACGCCATGAGGCCGAATTGCCGGAGGGCGCGAGGGCATTCGGCTGCATCTGCGGCGTTGTCAGCCCGCGATTGGCAGCGAACGGATCGGTCATGACGCCCATGAACTGCGTCATCGCCTGCAGCGTGTTCTGCTGCACGCCCGTCGATAGTTCTCCCGACGCCTGAGTGATATCTTCAGGCGTCATTGCACCAAGTGCATAGGGGATGCCGCCATGCGTGTCGAAATAGCTGTTGAGCGACATGGCGATATTCGTCTGGTTGATGTTGAGGCCGGTCAGTTTCAGATCGACATCGAGATAGACGTTCTGGGCGTCATAACTCAGCGACGTCGCGAATGACGGCGGCTCATCGCTGTAGATGCCACTCCTGAATGTCCCTGACACACCTCCCGCAGCACTCAGGATCGTGTAGCGCTCGCGCACGAAGGCTGCTGGATCGAATGTGACACGCACCGTCGCATTGTTAAGCGTGGCTACGCCGGTGACATTGGTGCGATCGGCCACCGCACCGGACACTTCCACCATGTAATTTGCAGCGGACGCGAAAGTGAGGCTCCCCTGAACGGTAAGAAGCCCGACGGAATTGCCCGGCGACAGCATGCCGCCATCGGCAATCTGCGCGGTGCTGACCACACCATTGCCGCCGAGCGTCGCACCGCGCTCGACACTGACGAGCGATGATGACGCGATCGAGCCGTTGACGCTCAGCGTGCCGGCCTTGACCTCGGT
>NZ_JBIISY010000208.1:0-9989 GCF_044340795.1 Tardiphaga sp. | reverse complement strand
GGACTGCAAGTCCGCCTACCTGCTGTCGTGGAAGCTGGCGCTGAAGGCCAACGCGCTCTATCGCGATGGCTCGAAGCTGTCGCAGCCGCTCAACTCGCAGCTCATCTCTGATGAGGACGAGGACGAGGATGGCATCGAGGCCCTGATGGAGAAGCCGATGGCGGCCCGCACCGCCGCGATCTCCGAGAAGGTGGTCGAGCGTCTGGTCGAGCGCATCGTCGTCATGCGCGAGCGTGAGAAGATGCCGGATCGCCGCAAGGGCTACACCCAGAAGGCCGTGGTCGGTGGCCACAAGGTCTATCTGCGCACCGGCGAATATGATGACGGCCGCCTCGGCGAGATCTTCATCGACATGCACAAGGAAGGCGCGGCGCTCCGCTCCTTCATCAACAACTTCGCCATCGCCGTCTCGCTGGGCCTCCAGTATGGCGTGCCGCTGGAAGAATATGTCGACGCCTTCACCTTCACCCGCTTCGAACCCGCGGGCCCGGTGCAGGGCAACGACAGCATCAAGTTCGCGACCTCGATCCTCGACTACGTGTTCCGCGAACTCGCGGTCTCCTACATGTCGCGTTTCGACCTCGGCCATGTCGACCTCTCCGAAACCGGCTTCGATGCGCTGGGCAAGGGCGAGGAAGAAGGCAAGGCGCCGGATGAAGCGAGCAAATATGTCTCGCGCGGCCTGACCCGTTCGCGCACCGACAATCTCGTCGTCATGCGCGGCGGCGCCACCGCCGTCGCCTCCCCGGCCGACAACGCCCCGGCAGGCGGCAACCGCGTCACCGCCTTCGCCGGCGGCCATGCGGAAGGCGCCGTGGCGCTGAAGACCGCGGAGCCGACGGTGGCCCTGTCGCCGACCGAGAAGCTCGAGGCGCAGGCCTGGAGCAAGCCCGGCACGGCGGCAGCGACCGCTGCTCCGACCAAGGCCGAGCGCCGCGCGGAAGCCAAGGCCAAGGGCTATGAAGGCGACATGTGCGGAGAGTGCTCGAACTTCACGCTGGTGCGGAATGGCACGTGTATGAAGTGTGATACTTGCGGCAGCACGACGGGCTGCAGCTGATAGCAACGTTCCCGTGTGGGGTCGGACAAAGTTGTCCATCCCACGCACTTCGGTGTCCATTTTTAACAGTCTGCCATGTCCATCGCAGACTGGCACAAAAAAGGCCCCGCCATCGCTGGCGGGGCCTTTTGCTATTCGATCGCTCGATACTGGATCGGCGGCCTCAACACCTGAGGAGGTCGGTCGACTGAGCTCGCGCCCCTGATTCCCGCGTCTGGTCGCGTTGCGGATGATGGCAAAACAGATCTCGGAGCGTTTACGCCCCGTTTCCGCACCTTGGATTTGCGATTTATGAACGCCGGCAAGTAACGCTCGACGAGACGGCGCACCGTCTTCTCATGAATTCCGACCGCCTCGGCAATCGCCGTCAGAGGCTGCCGCGATACCTCGTTCTCGATGAACCGCACCAGTCGGTGCGTCATGCGCAGCGTGCCGTCCATTTCGGGCAGCGGCTGCAACGAAGTCCCCAGGCAGGATGCGCATCGGTAGCGGCGGCGTGTCACCTCGATGCGGACAGCCATGCCATCCTCCGCGGGGAGGTCTCGAAAGGCGGTGACCTTTCTGCCATGAGCCCGGAGCGCGGTCCGGTCTCCGCATGTCGGGCAACGCTCGGGATCCTTGCCGTACCGCGCCGCGATCACGACCAGGCGCCGGCTCGACCGCGTGCGAATGGCCTTGTCATCAATATGCCAATCAGGAAAGTCGAACGATTCCGCCACCATCGGCCTCCGGGATGTCGGCGGCCAAGATCAGATATTCGGCTTATCGTGTTGCTACCGAACCTTAGCCGAAGCTGCTAAATCCCCGAGAACGCTTAAGGATTGGAGATCGCATCGATTAAAATCGATTCGGCTTTTCGTGTGGGACATGGTCTCCCTGGCAATGCCCGTCTCGTGGATGAAAGCGATCATTTTGGCGAGAAGCCCGGCGGCTCGTCCGGTGCATCCGATTTGTGCCGTTCGGTCCGGGCTCGCTCCGCGGCCTCACGGAGGATGATGGAGAATTCCATCGTCTCTTCAGGAAGCGGGCCTCGCGTTCCCAGAGCCCGCCCTAGCGCCGTCCGGACCTGCGACAAGCCGAGATAGTGAGCTTTCTGCGCGGGATCCATCACAGCGTAGGCGGCCCCCGTCAGCGCTCTCAGAACCTCGACCTCGATGGAAGGATTGGAGCCCGCTGTGTCCAGGAGCACGTCCGCATCGACCCCGGCTACGTTTGGCCCGAGTCCGTTAGCGGCGACGCGAAACATCTCCATGACCATCCGACTGCTGACGGGATCCGGCGGGTCGGCCAATGGACGCAGGCGGTCAGCCTGGTCGACTAGATCTCCACCCTTGAGGTCGCGCGCAGCGATGCGGAGATCGACCTCCCTCCCGAGGCCGGACGGCAGATTGCCGGTCTCAAGCCATTCCTTCCTGACCGAATAGGCCGCCGCGTACGCCAGGAGGAAGCGATCGGAGATCTTCTCCTCGCCCTTTTCGTGTCGCCGAATGAGATCGAAGGCGATTCCGAACCTGGTGCGGTGTCTCACGGTGGCCGAGAAGTCGCGCATCGTCGCGGCGAACCGCACCCGTGCTCCCATGTCCACCCTGCCCCGCTCCAGGGGCGTCAGACCCGGTCTAACTCTGACTTCCTTGTTACGGTGGCGTTCCAGAGCGGCCCTTCTGCGATTATTCGACGTCTCCAGCTTGTTCAGGCGCCGCTCATCGAACCCGCGCTCCTGCAGCAAAGTCTCCGGATCGACGCCGAATGCCGCGGCGAAGATCCCGGCAAACTTCGGTGTTATGCGCGTAAGGCCTTCTTCCATTTCCCAGTATGCGGACCGGTCCCAGCCGTGATGGTTCGCGGCTTCGTCCGCAGTGAGAAAGCCCGAACGCAGGCGTGCTTCTTCCAGAAGCGCCGCGTTTTCGAGGTTGCCACCGACATTGGCCATCCGAATTTCCTTTCGGACGCCATCCGACTCCGGATTGCTGCAAGGCGCAACGTGCGCCCGTCGGAAGTTGGAGATCGCCGTTCCTCTGCCTAAGTTCGAGGGACCGAGGGTGAAGCATGCGTCTCACAAAAGAGGACATCAGCTCGATCAAGGCATGCGCGGAGAAGCACTTCGGCGCAAATTGCGTCGTGCGGCTGTTCGGCTCGCGCGTCGACGACACCCGTCGCGGCGGCGATGTCGATCTTCACATCGAGGTCGAGGACGATGCACTCGCGACACTCAGTCGCAAGATCGACTACCTTTGCGACCTCGAAAAGGAAATTGGAGAACGGCGGGTGGATCTGCTGCTCGAAGGGCCGTCCCGCAAAAACGGCTACATCGATGCCGTTGCCCGCGAGACCGGAGTGCAGCTGTGAGCTCCGCATCAAGATCCTACTACTGGGTGCGGAAGGAGGCCCTGCTTCGGACATTCCGCGACAGACCATCGCTTCAGCCGAACGCGACGATCTCGCGCACGCTATCGAGGCGAGTCGCTAAAGGATTTTGCAACCTATCGGTATCAAGATGAGAGACGTGCTTAGGCGGTCAGCCTGCGCGCAGGAGACTTCTTCTTCGTGACGCTGGCCCGGCTTCCGGTGCTTGCGTTCCGCAACAGCCGAACCTTTTCCGGATCAACGACCAAGCGGGTTCCGACAATACGATGAAGCTTGCCGAGCTCGCGAATGATTGAATCCAGATCGCTGAACAGATCAGGGGCGTGTTTATGCGCTCGCTTGGTCATCTGTCCCCCGACTCTCTCGTCGCCATGCTCAATCCTAGTGTTCCGTAATTAGCGGATGCTTAATGCAAAACACAACTGCACCAATTGAGTTTCCAGAGCTCATTTTCGCCATCGCGGGTCCCATCGGTATCGACACCGACGCGATCCAGGCCGCCCTTACCGCGGCACTCCTCGAGGTCGATTACGCGTCGGTTCCCATCAAGCTGAGCGCCGAGATGGAGAAGATGCCCATGAAGTTCAGGGCGAAACCATCCGATTCTTTGAAGCTCTACCACTGGAAAATCGAGTTCGCGAACGCACTGCGACGAAAATACGTCGGAACCGACGTGCTGGCGAGAATCGCGATCCAAGCGGTTCGCAAGAAGGCACTCTCCCACACCAAGACGCGCACGAGAGGTCCTACGACCAAACGCGCGTACCTCATCAGTCAGTTGAAGACACCTGAAGAAGTCGAACTTCTGCGCAAGGTTTACGGTCGTCAGTTCATCCTTGTCTCGGCTTACGCGTCCGAGGTGGACCGACGTGCCTGCCTCGTCCAGAAGCTCCGCACGCAGGTCTCCACGAAGACCACCGAAGCCCAGCTGCAGTTCGAAGCCAATAAGTTGATGGAGCGCGACGCCAGCGAGAGCGACAAGTTCGGGCAGCAACTGCGCGACACCTTCCACCGCGGTGACGTCTTCGTCGACGGCCTCGATCCGAAGCGGATGGAAGAAACCATCGACCGCTTCATCCAGGCATTCTTCGGGCGAAACGACATCACGCCGACAAAGGACGAGTACGGGATGTACATCGCCAAGAGCGCGTCCCTCCGGTCCGCCGATCTCTCGCGCCAGGTCGGCGCCGCAGTGTTCAGCAAAAGCGGCGAGATCATCGTCCAGGGATGCAACGAGGTGCCGAAGGCCCACGGCGGGACTTACTGGGATCTCGAAGAGCCGGATCATCGCGACATCAAGAAGGGCCACGACCCGAACGAACAGAGCCGCAAGGAAATACTCAGAGACCTGTTCGAGCGCCTTCGCAACGCCAAGATGCTGTCTCAGACGGCCATCAACATCGGCAGCGATGCCAAGATCGTCCAGAGGCTGACGTCGAAATCGTCCAAGGGCATCCTGACGAATGCCCGCATCATGGACCTCACCGAGTACGGCCGCATCGTGCACGCCGAGATGTCGGCGGTCTGCGATGCCGCCCGGCTCGGCAAATCCGTGAAGGACGGAATCCTCTACTGCACGACTTTCCCATGCCACAACTGTACCAAGCACCTGTTGGCGTCCGGATTGGACAAGGTCGTCTTCCTCGAACCCTATCCGAAAAGTCAGGCCAAGGCGCTGCATGGCGACGAGATCGAGATCGAAACCGAAAATCAGCCGGAAAAGGTCTCCTTCGTGCCCTTTCTCGGGATTTCCCCCCTGCGGTACCGAGACATTTTCGCGAAGGGCAAGCGGAAGGACGGGTCCGGAAACTCGCAACGCTGGTACGCCGGCAAACCGAAGCCGATGCTGGACGTAGTATTCCCAGCGTATTTCCAGACTGAGTTGTGGGCTCTCAACCCCCTTATCGAGAAACTGGCCGTACAGAATGCGGCGGCTCCCAATGGATCCAAGCGCTCCGCGAAGAAAGCCAGAAAGAGACGGCCCGGTGGGTAACCGGTTGGTCCGATCGGAATGATCAGTCGTGCACATGGGCGTCACCAAACCTCTGTGTCCAATATAGAACAAATACAGAACAAAACAACAGCTACCCAGCAAATTCTCTGTCAAATTCAAAAAGATGGGGAGACCTTCGACCTGTTCCAAAGTCTGGATTCAGGCGCGGACTGAAAGGCGATACCTTCCGGCGGTACAACTTTTCCGCCCGGCGATCTAGGCCGGCCAATGGACCGCTACATGACCTATCGGCTGGGCAAACGCGCAATTTCGCAATTCATCAGGTCTGACTGCCGTCGGCGGCTTCGGCTCGATCTCTATAAATCTGACAGCGACCGTCTGGCCGCGAAGGGTCCGAAGCGCGATACGCATAGGCCCGGGTTCGCGCTCCTGACCCAGGCCGGCCGCTCCCATGAGCGTCAGAAGTTCAACGAGCTCGCGAAAGTTCTGCCCGGACTGGTTATTCACGGCGAAACAAAGCCCTTCGAGGAAGGCGAGGAACTCGCCTTCGGCAAGACCATGTTGGCCGATCACCTGGGTTCTATGACCAGCGGCCAGTTGGTCATCGAAGGCGAATACACCGTCACCGCCAGTTTCATCGAAGCTCACGGGCTCGAGGATTTGACGGGAGGCCGGGCTTTCAGCGGCTCGACCGTGCTGGAGCTGTCGTCAATCCGGCCCGACATCTTGCAGGTGACGCCTCCTGAGACGGCACCGCGCCGCGCGATCCGCGTGGACGGCGGCATCGACAGCGTCACCGATGGACGCCTCGGGCTCAAGATCATCGATATCAAAATTTCTGGCGAGGCATCGCCGGCGCACTTCGCCGAGCTCGCCTACTACGGCATGACGCTCGCCGGCTGGCTGATCGACCACGGCTTCGACGACCGCTTCTTCGTCCTTGCCGAAGCCGCGGTCTGGCCCGGCAAACACGATGCTTCGGAGATCGAAATCCAGCTGCGGAAGGACCGGAAGGAGCACATCACTGTTCCGGAGCCGGCAAAATATCTCGCGGCACTCGCCCGCGACCTGGAGCACATGCCCCCGGAAGTCGTGCTGGGTCGTATCTGTCGGTTCCTGCGTCACGACCTGCGGCAGGTATTGCTTGAGCCGTCGTGGCGGGATCTGCCGTGGCACGTCGATAGCCGCTGCTCGGGCTGCGACTATCTGGGTTACAAATGGTCGACGGAGGAGGATGCGGAAGCCGGCATCGCGACCGAACCGACTCGTTCGGCCCGGGAGGAACGGCCGTACTGTTGGACTATGGCCAAGGACAAAGGCCATCCAAGCCGCGTTGCCGGTCTCACCGAAGGAGCTCACGGCAAGCTGCGGGAGCGCGGCATCGACAGCGTTCAGGCGCTTTCTGAGGCGTCAGCGGGAAATCCGGTCTTCGAGACCCATCAGGCTTTGAGAGCGAAACGCACGGTTCTGGTCGCCCGCGGGAAGGCCATGATCGGCGCCCTCCCCGCCGACATTCCGGATCGCGCCGGGACATCGGCAGTGCTCCCCAGCTTCTCGGACATCCGTGTATTCATCTCGGCAGACTTCGACGTCGGCAGCGGCCTCACCTTTGCCTTAGGTTCACTGCTGGTCTACGGCGTACCAAATGCGCCCAGAGCTCCCGGAAAGTCGTATGGGCGTGAGCGGAAGCAAAAGGACCGCTCGATGCTGGTCACCGAGCGCTCGGTCGATGCCGAAGGCAAGATCCTAGGGGAATGGCTGAAGCATCTCGTCCAGGACGTCATGCTCGCCCGGCAGGAGACACTGGCCGGGTACAGGCTCTTCGATCAGAAGAAGAAGGACGTCTCGATTCAGTTCTATGTCTGGGACCGGCTCGTCTTCAACCATCTGTGCCGGATCATGGGTCGCCACCTCGACGTCGTGCACGCGCCCGTCGCCGTCGGTGACACCGACTTCAGTCCTGCGTCCTGGCTTTTTCCCGCCGACACGGTGCTGGAAGATGCACGCTTTACCAGCGTCTCCTCCCCGCTAACAGTCGTGTCCGAAATAGTGAACAGCCTCGTCGCCTCCACCGTACCGCACCACTATGGCCTGGTGAACCTGGCCAACGATATGGACGCCGACCGGCGCGTCCGCGACGGCAAGCCGCCGTGGAAGTTCAACGTCAACAAGTTCTACCTCGACCCGTTGTCCGACCAGATCCCTTCCGAGCGCGGGAGCGAGGTCTGGGAGCGCAAATCACCATTCAAGTCGCAGGACTACCAGTGGCACCAGCGCCAGGTGCTCAACGTCGTCAAATCGAAGCTTTCCGCACTCGAATGGGTCGTCCGGGGTCTAAACCGGCGCCTGAGGGACAGCCTGAGCTCGGAGGCGCCGAACGTCGGCAACGTCTTCTCGCCGATCGACGCGTTGACCGGCGTCGGGTTCGACGGTCAGCTCATCTATCAGCACACCCGCCTCATGAACGCCTCTCAGCAGCTTGAAAACGACCTGTTGATGGCCATGCCACCCCACGAACGTGAGGCGCGTTACGACAGCGCCCGGGTCCAGCGTACCTTGATCGGCGACGAGCGCATCGAATGTCTGCGGACATACGGTCTTCAGAACCGAGTCGGCGAACGCAGGGTGTTCGTTTTCGAATTGCGCGATGCCTCGAAGGAGGCACGGTTCAAGGAGAACGACTACCTCGTCTCGTTCTTCCCTGAAGATCTCTTGGCGCAGGTCCAGCATCAGACCGTCGCTTCGTTCAAGCGGGACTACCCCGCCCTCGAGCAGCGCGTTCCGACCGCCGACTGGGACTTCAACAAGCCGCTGCGCGGCGAACTCCGAGCCAACGTCCTGAGGTTCGACCGGGCCAACCGCCGGCTCATCATCGAGGCATCGCGCCTTCTGGACGAAATCGTCGCGCTCGGCATCGCGTCCTTCGACTTCGACGCCAAAGGCCGTTTCGGCATTCTCGACAAGGTCGTCACCGACTTCTTCTCCCGCCGTCTGAAGATCGCGTTGTCCGGAAAGTCGGGAGCGGCCGGGATCCGCAATCCTCCGCTCGCTATCAGCCGACCGCTCTTCACAGCCCGCATCGCCAACATCGCTTCGAAGAAACCCCGTGCCACGCCCAGCGTACCTGCAGAGGACTTTATCTGGAACGCGGACGTCGCGGCAGCGAGCCCGACCGGCGCAGATTCCGCGACGGTGATGGCGATCGTCCGCCAGATCAACCCGAACATCACGCCCAAGCAGCTCAGCGCGATCGAACGATCGGTAGAGCGCCATCTGGCGATCTGGTGGGGCCCCCCGGGCACCGGGAAGAGCGCTACGGCGCAATCGTATCTGGCGGCCATCCTGAAGGCCGCTGCCGGCGCCGGCGCCGGGGTCCGCATCGCCATCACGGCGGTCACGTGGGTGGCGATCGATCACGTCGCCAGGAAGCTGCCCGCCCTGCTGAAGCAGCTCGGGATCGAAAAGGAAGTGCTTCTCGTCAGGCTAACCGCGAGCGCCGACGTTTCAACTGGCGTGGCACCGGAGCTGCGCGAGCATCTTCTATCGATGGCGGATCTATCTCAGGAGGACAATCTGCAACTGGAAGCGGCGTTGGCTGCCGGCGATCGGTTGGTGGTAGTGGCGAGCACCGTGGATCAGATGGCCAAGCTCGGAGGCGGCAACGGGGTCGCTTCGCTGTTCGACGTGATGCTGATCGACGAGGCTTCGCAGGCGGACGTCGCTCATGCCATCGTTGCATTCACGAAACTGGCGCCCGGCGCGCGCGTCACGGTCGTCGGCGACGATCTGCAGATGGCGCCGGTCCACCCGATCGAGGCCCCCGTCGGCGCCGAGCATATCGTCGGCTCGATCTTCGACTTCTACCGCAACTATCGGAAGAAGAGCGTCGTGGATACCGGCATCGAGCGGGTCATGCTCGACCGCAGCTTCCGGTCCAATGCCGAGATCATCGATTTCGTGAAACTGGCCGGCTATCCGGAGTTGCATGCCAGTCTGCAAAGCGCAGACCTGCGCTTCGCGACCGAAAATACGCTTTCCGCGAGCGCGCCGAAAGGCTGGCACTCCGAAGTGCCATGGTCTGCATCCTATGCGTCCATTCTCGATCCCGCCGCTCCTCTCGTAGCCCTGATCCACAACGCCGGGCGCAGCAGGCCGCAGTGTTCGAGAGGCTTTCGGTTGCCCTCGCCGATCGGGTCGACGCCAACGAGATCTTCGCGGCCGTGGACACGGTCGAGCGCTTTCAGGGGCAGGAGAAGGCGGTGATGATCGCCAGCTTCGGACTCGGCGACAAGGACCAGATCGCGGCGGAGGAGGTCTTCCTTTTCAGCCTGAACCGCTTCAATGTCACCGCGTCCCGGGCAAAGGCCAAGTTCATCGCCATCATGAGCCGGCGCATGGTTGATCATCTGCCTTCGGACAAGGTAGCGCTCCATCAATCTCGGTTGCTGAAGCATTTCGTGGATGGCTTCTTGCAGCGGAGCGAAACAGTATCGATGCCGGGCTTCGACGATTGCGAGTTGCGAAAGAGATGACCGGCCTGCCTTCTGCTCCCACTCTGCTCGTCCGAGGCGATCTCCAGGTCGTCGCGCTCGCGCGCCTCGCGCAACGGGA
>NZ_JBIISY010000018.1:0-45848 GCF_044340795.1 Tardiphaga sp. | reverse complement strand
TGATCCTGTCCACTCCAGTGCTCGATTATCATCGTGCTGTTGCCAGGAGAGCAACGGCGGCGTTAGGCCAGGCGCCGTGCCCGCTTCTCGGATCGCGCTGACATCTAACTGTTACAATCGTCCCATAGGTACGTGGCTCCAGCTGTAACCTCGCAGAACCTCAAGGTGAAAGTCTGATGCCCGCGCCTTGTGTTGCGCGTCAGGGCGTTGTCATTCGCCTTGCTGCGGTCCTTGCAGTCCTGTTGCTGAGCAGTCCGGTGTCGGCGTTGAGTGGTGTTCGGAGTTACGACATTCAGGCGCAGCCGCTTGTTGCCGCGCTTGCCGAATTCGCGGACCAGGCCGGAATGGCTGCTCTCGTCGATGCCGAGGTGGCGCGCGACAGGATATCGTCCACAGTCAAGGGGAGGCTCGTGCCGCAGGATGCTCTGCGCATCCTTCTGGCTGGTACCGGTCTCTCGTTCCGTCGCGTCAACGACACCGCCTTCGCCGTCGGTCCGAATACCTCGGAGCCGATGCCTGATCGGCTGTCGGAGGGACAGCGCAACGGCGCATATAACGCTTATTTTGTGCGCATTCAGGATCAGGCCGAACGCTCGCTCTGCAACGATCCTCGCATCCATGCCGGCATGGAGAGGGGGGTGGTGCAGGTGTGGGTTGGACCGGCTGGTGCGGTCGATGCGGTCCATGTGGTCACAAGGCTGGACGACGAGCGTCGCGTTGCGCTGGCGGAGCGGATCATGCGGACCCGCGTCGCGCCGCCGCCCGCGGGACTGCCGCAACCGGTCACGATGATCCTGCGTGGCAACGCGGCCGGGGGGCATTGCGCGAACGGACCTGCGGGGGCGCCATGACGGACAACGCGACCGTCCGCATGCGGGCCATTTTCGAAGACAAGTATCAGCGCTTTCGCGAGCGCCTGCGCCGCCGGCTCGGTTCCGACGCATTGGCGATCGAGGTGCTGCACGAGACCTGGCTCCGGCTCGAGCGCATCGGCGATGCCAGCGCGATCCAGAAGCCGGAATCCTATCTGTTCCGGATGGCGCTCAACGAGGCCGCCGACCGCAAGGAAGCAGACAATCGCAAACTGTCCGCAGCCGAGATCGATGCCCTGCGCCACATGATGGACCATACGCTCGATCCCGAGCGGATCGCGGATGCGCGCCGGGAGATGGACGCCCTTGCGGCGGCGCTGAACGAATTGACGCCGCGACGCAAGGCGATCTTCCTGCTCGCCCGGATCGACGAGATGAAACATGCCGATATCGCGGCGCGCTTTGGCATCTCTCCGCGCATGGTCGAGAAGGAGCTTGTGCAGGCCTTGCAGCACTGTGCGCAGCGGCTTGGAAGAAAAGTTGTTCGCCGGTTCGGTCCCGGCGTCTCAAAAGAGTCATAGGGGAGGATGGTGGCTGAGAAAGATACCCCGATGACGGATGCAGGCGGGACGCAGACGCTGGACGGCGAGGCGCAGGCATGGCTGATGCGCCTGACGTCCGGCGACGCGACGGCTGCGGACGCGCAGGCGCTGAAGGCCTGGTGCGGTCGCAGTCCCGCGCATGCCAGGGCATTTGCGGAAGCGAATTTGCTGTGGGACCGACTTGAAAAGGTCGCCCGGTTGCCGGCCGTCGCGCCGGGGGCGGGCCGCGTGGCGTCCCATCGCGGCCTGCCATCGCGACGCTGGTTCCTTGGCGGCGCCATTGCCGCCTCGGTCGCCGGCGCCGGCTATCTGGTGGCCCGCCCGCCGATGGATCTGTGGCCGTCGCCACAGGAATTCGCGGCGGATTATCGGACCCGCACAGCCGAGCGGCGCGAGATCGCGATGGGGGACGGCGTTACGGTCGAGTTGAATACCCGCAGCAGCCTGAATGTCAGCCCCAAGACGACCGAGCGACAGATCGAGCTGATCGCGGGAGAAGCCGCCATATCGGTGTCGCCGCGACAGATCGGAGCGCTCACGGTGCGGGCCGCGGGTGGCCTCGTTCATGCCACCGACGCGCAGTTCAATCTGCGATGCGATGCCGGTCGATCGGTGGTGACCTGCCATCGGGGAACACTTGCGGTCGATTATGCCGGACGAACCGTCGATCTCGGTGCCGGCCGACAGCTGGCTTATGCCGATGGTGTGGTTGGCGCGCCGGTCCCGGTCGATCCGGCCGTCGTGATGGCCTGGCGCGACGGGCAGCTGGTGTTCCGGCAGATGCCGCTTGCCGAGGTGGTGGACGAGGTCAACCGCTATCGCAATGGACGCATCGTCCTGATGAATGAGGCGCTCGGCCGACGTCCGGTCGATGCGCGTATCCCGATCGATCGCGTCGACGACCTGATTGCGCTGGTGCGGGAAGCCTATGGCGCCAAGGTCACGTCACTGCCCGGCGCGATCGTCGTGCTTTCCTGAGCCGGATCTTTCGTACGAAATATTTGTGACACGGTTCAGTCCCGGCCCGCCTCCGACCGTCTTACGGGCAATCACGAGAAGAGACGGAAAGCAGGGGCGCGTGTGTCATCCGCAAGTGATGGTCCGGCAATAGGAATTGCCGGCCGCAATTGCGGATGTTCGATGTGTTCTGCCTCGGTCCCTTCGCTGGAATGGTCTCGGTGCGTTCTGTCGCACCGTTCGAGGGGCAGTCATGGCGTCGAACTTCAACAAGCTTCAGGTGTTTTCGCGTTCCGGCGCTTTGCTGACCACGGTCAGCACGGTGGCCCTCCTGATGTCGTCGCCGATGCTTCATGCCCGTGCACTGAATGGCGGCGGCGGAGGCGGTGCTGTTTCGGCGCCCGACATCGCATCCAATGCCGCGGCGCAGGCTGCGCAGCGGGCGATCGCCGCGGGGCGGCAGACGCAGGATTCAATCGCCCGCGCAGCGCGCGCCATGCAGGACATTCAGGGCGTGCAGGCCGCCGCCCGCGCGGCTGCGGCCGCGGCGCAAACGTCCGTCACCGCGCCGATCGCGGTTCCCAATGGTCTTGGTCTCGGTGGCCTGCTGCCAAACAAGCCGGCGGGCTGGAGCGGCGCCAACGACCCATCGCAGAGCGTCGATGGTTCCGGCCAGACCCAGGTCAATATCCGTCAGCTCACGCAGCAGGCGATCCTGAACTGGCAGTCGTTCAATGTCGGCGCACGCACCACGCTGACGTTCGATCAGGGCGGCAATGCAGGCTGGGTCGCGCTCAACCGCGTCACCAATGCCACAGCGCCGAGCCAGATCCTCGGCAACATCAAGGCCGACGGCCATGTCTATGTGATCAATCAGAGCGGCATCATTTTTGGCGGCAACAGCCAGGTCAATGTCGGCTCGCTGATCGCGTCGACCGCCGATATCACCGATGCGCAGTTCATGGCCAATGGCATCTACAGCACGCAGAGCGGCGGCACCTTCACGCCGAGCTTCAGGGCGGCGGGCGGCAAGGTCGTGGTGGAGGCGGGCGCCAGCATCGCCACGCGCGCGCCGACTGATCCAAGGGTTGGTGGCGGCTATGTGCTGATGATCGGCTCGCAGGTGGAGAATGCCGGCGAGATCATGACGCCGAAGGGGCAGACCATCCTCGCCGCCGGCGACGACTTCATCCTGCGCCGCGGGCTCGGCACTGATGCCAACACCAGCTCGACCACGCGCGGCCACGAGATCCTGCCGGTCATCGCAGCCAACAGTGCAAACGGCGCGGTGCGCAACAGCGGCTTCATTCAGGCAACGCAGGGCGATATCACGCTGGCGGGCCGCACGCTGATGCAGGATGGCGTGCTGATCGCCAGCACGGCGGTCCATACCCGCGGCACCATCCATCTGCTCAACAGTGCGTCGGACAGCAAAGGAAGCGTCACGCTTGGCGCCGACAGTTTCACGGCGATTCTCCCAGAACTGGATAGCAAGGAGACCGCGCTCGACAGCCAGCGCCAGGCGCTGGTCGATGCCTCGGTCGAGGCCAACAAGAAGCGCCTCATCGATATCGCCGGCTTTGACAACCTGTCTGCGCTGGCGGACCGGCAGGATCAGTCGCGCATCGAAATCGTCAGCGGCGGTACCGTCACCTTCAAGGGTGGGTCGACCAGCGTCGCGCAAGGTGGCCAGATCGCTGTTTCATCCACCAGGCAGATCGTCGCCGAGGATGGTGCGCTGCTGGATGTTTCCGGCCTGCGCAATGTCGCGCTGATGATGGAAGACAACAACATCAAGGTCAACCTGCAGGGCAACGAACTGCGCGACAGCCCGCAGAACCGCGATTCCGATGCGTTGAAAAACAACGACGTCTGGATCGACCTGCGCGCGTTGACTCTGCTGCCGGGCAAGGACGGCGTCTATGTCGGCGATCGTTACTATACCAATGGCCTGCTCGAAGTCGGCGGCCATCTCGCCAATACCAAGCATGGGATCGGTGAATGGGCAGCTGTCGGCGGCACCATCACGCTCAGCGCGCCCGAAGTGATCGCACAACGTGGCGCCACGTTCGATATCTCCGGCGGCTCTATCGATTATGCCGCGGGCTGGATTTACTCCACCAATCTAATCGGCAGCGATGGCCGTCGCTACTCCGTGGACAATGCACCGGCCGATCTCCGTTTCCGCGGCTTTGCCGGCGGATTCGTCCGCACGCACAATATCCAGGGCGAAGAGTCCGAAAATCTCACCGAAGTCTGGACCACACTCTTTGATCGCGGCCGCACATCCAAACGCTGGGAAGAGGGATATACGGTCGGCCGCGATGCTGGCCGCCTGATCCTGTCGGCACCGACGGCCTCGTTCCAGGCCAGCATCGTCGCCGACACCGTCACCGGTGAGCGTCAGACGACGAAGCGCAGCGCGGCGACGACGGACGGCTACAAGCTCACGCAGACCACAGCGGCGCAGAACGGCACGCTGGCGCTCGGGCGTTATGATGCCAATGGCCGTCTCGATCTCTACAATTCCGATGTGCGCATCACCGATGCGGCGGAGGGAGGCGGGGCAAACACCGTCTGGTTCGATGCAAAACATCTGAGCGCACAGAATCTCGGCGGGCTCGATCTCGGCACGCGTGGCAAGATCACCGTGGATGCGGATGTGACCTTCGCGCAGGGCGCGGATATTCGCCTGATCGCGCCGGTCATTGAGATCGATGCCGCCATCACTGCGCAGAGCGGTTCGTTCACGGCAACGAATGCGTTCAAGGCATCGACAACGGGGTCGAACGAGCAATATCTCGCGCAGGGCGGCCGTTCCGAAGTGAAACTGGCATCCGGCGCCGTCATCGATCTGCGCGGCGTGTGGGTCAATCAGGTGGCCGACAAGGATGCCCAGGGTGAAGCCTTCATCGATGGCGGCACCGTGTCGCTGGTATCGAGCGGCGATGTCAAAGTCGAACGCGGCAGCGCGATCGATGTGTCGTCTGGTGGCGTGCTGTCGCGCAGCGGCAAGTTGACCGGCGGCAAGGGCGGCAATGTTGCTCTGAAGGCCGCGGCAGATGTGACGTCGAACACGGGCCGCCTGACACTCGATGGCAATATCCGCGCCTATGGCGTTGCCGGCGGCGGCAAGCTCGACATCGCGACCGGCGGCAAGATCGTGATCGGTGCCGTTGCCGAGGCAGGCGCGCTGCGGCTCGATCCCGCGCTGTTCCGGACAGGCTTTGCCAATTACGCCGTCGATGGCCGCCAGGGCGTCACGGTCGCATCGAACACGCGGCTCGATGTTATGATGCCGGTGCTGGCCTTTGGCGGCGAGGTGCTGTCGCAGCCGCTCTATCTGGAGAATCCGCGCACGGCCACGCTGACGCAGCGCAAGGGCGCGAGCCTTGAGCTGCGGGCCA
Source organism: Tardiphaga sp. (assembly GCF_044340795.1). GTDB lineage: Bacteria > Pseudomonadota > Alphaproteobacteria > Rhizobiales > Xanthobacteraceae > Tardiphaga. The sequence goes on along the minus strand of NZ_JBIISY010000018.1, from coordinate 40,070 downwards.
GCCCGGTATTGTCGGGCACGGAGACCGTCGTGCAGGGGGCCGGCATCACCGTCGAAAAGGGCGCGGTGATCACCGTCGATCCCGGCCAGAAGATCGATATCGCAGCCCTCGGCCAGATCACCGTCGAAGGCCGGCTGAATGCCTTCGGCGGCGAGATTGCGATCGATCACCTCCGTTATGGGCTCTACGATCCGAAGGTGCAGAGCCGCTCGATCTGGATCGGCGACAATGCGGTACTCGATGTCGCCGGCCGCGCGGTCACGGCCATCGATGTGCATGGGCGCGCATATGGTATCGTCCGCAATGGCGGCACGATCGCGATCGGCGGCAGCGTCGATTTCGAGAATACCACGCCGACCGCAATGCCGGATTCCTTCGTCGTCATCCGCGCCGGCGCGGTGCTGGATGCGTCGGGCACGCAGGCGATCATCGATCTTCCCGGCGGTGGCCTGAACAAGTCGTCATTGCCGCTGAATGTCGCCAGCAATGGCGGCACGATCAGTTTGCAGTCCTCTCTCGGCATGGTGCTCGACGGCACCATGCGCGCTGCGGCCGGCGGCGAGGGCGCAGCGGGCGGAACGCTGAAGCTGGGGCTCAACGGCGCCAAGTACAACAGCAAGCTATCGCTCGATGCGGCGGTGCTGACGCCCCGCGAAATTGCCATCGTGATGACGCAAGGTGGCCACACGATTTCCGACGATATGCGGCCCGGAGACGCCGGTTTGGCGTATGGACAAGCGCGTCTCGGCGTCGATCAGATCAAAGCCGGCGGCTTCGGAAATCTCACGCTGCTGTCCAATGGCATCACCACACTCGCGGACGGCGTCAATCTAAAGCTCGCGCAGAGCCTGCAGATCTATGGCCAGATCGGCCTGGCCGCAGGCGGCTCGACCAGTGCGCGCGTGACGCTGGAAGCGCCCCATGTCCTGTTCGGGCAGGCGCCGCTGTCGGCGGGCCCGAGCGAAAACGCGGTCTTGCCGGGTCTGGAGTCGGTCGTTTCGAACGAGCCGTCAACCCAGCCATCACGCGCTTATGACGGCGCGTATCTCGGTGTCACCGCCGATCACATCGATGTGCGCTACGCCAGTTTCGCCGGCCTGCAGGGCAAGCTGCGCGTGCTAGTGGAACAGTTCTACAATCGCGGCGGCTTCCGGGCGGTGGCGCTGACCAGCAGCGGCGATATCCGCATGCTCGAAGAGCCGACATTGAGCGGCAGCGATATTCGCTCGCGCCTGTCCGCCCCCGGCGACCTGACCATCACGGCGGCGCAGCTCTATCCGGGCACCGGCGTTCCCGCGATCATCGAAACCGCGGGCACGTTGACCATTGCGCGCACGCCCGGCACCGATCCGGCCGTGCCTTATTCGGTGTTCGGCTCGCTGCGATTGCAGGGCGGCGTCGTCAATCAGGGCGGCGTGGTGCGCGCACCGCTCGGCCTGATTTCGATCGGCCGCGATATCAGCATCAGCAATAATGTTGTCATCGTTACTCCTTCGCAGACCAACCTTCTTGCCGGGAGCATCACCTCGGTGAGCGCCGCCGGTCTCGTACTGCCCTATGGCGGCACCATCGATGGGCTCAGCTACAAATTCAACGGCACCGACATCACGCCCTTCGAAGCGCTCGGCACCGACTATAACGGCGATGCCGCGCGCGGCGTTTCACTGCGCGGCGTTGCCGTCGCTGTCGATCGCGGTGCTGTCATCGACCTCACGGGCGGCGGCAAGGTTGTCGGCGCGGGCTTCTTCAGCGGCCGCGGCGGTTCGGTAGACATTCTCACCACGCCGCTGGCCAATGCGAACCCGGCCTTCGACTATAGCAGCGCCAGCAACAAGGTCTATGCCATCATGCCGGGCTTCACCGGCACGGGACCGGTGGCGGACAAGAGCGCTGCGGGAACGCCGGTGATCGGCCAGCAGGTGACGGTGCCTGCGGGCGTGCCGGGCCTGCCGGCCGGCACCTATACGCTGTTGCCGTCCAATTACGCGCTGTTGCCCGGCGCATTCCGCGTCGAGATCGGACAAAACGTCACCGCCGCACGTGCGCCTGTTGGCACCGAGATCGGCACCTATGTCGCGACCGGTCATCTCAGCATCGCCCATACCGGCATCCATTCGTCGTTGCTGAACCATCTCCTGATCACGCCCGGCGACAAGGTGCGCACGCATTCCGCCTATAACGAGATGGACTACAATTCCTTCGTCCTGGCCGATGCCGTCCGGCGCGGCTTTGCGCGCGGCATGATCACCTCCGACGCCAAGATGCTGGAGCTGTTTCTGTCGCAGGGCGCCGGCCTGGCGGGCAAGCCGGCGCTGGCGTTCGATGGCACAGCGCTGTTCGCACCGGAAGCCGGAAGCCAGGGCTTTGCCGGCACATTGACGGTCCGCGGTGTCAATAATGCCGACATCGAAATCCTTGCCGCGGGCCAGACGCCGGTGAAGACCGGGAAGGCTGTCGCTGTCTATGCCGATCAGCTCAACGCCTTCGGTGCGGCGCGCATGACCATCGGCGCCGGCGCGACGCTGGGCAGCCAAGGCTACGGCAAGAGCATCGTGAATTTCGGAAACAACGCTGCCAACAGCGTGACGGTTCGGTCGGGCGCGGTCCTGTCAGCCGCCGAAGTCTTCCTGATCGCGAGCCAACGTGCGGACAGTCCCGGAACCGGAAACATCACCATCGAGCAGGGGGCCACGATCAACACGCTGGGTCGTGGTCCGGTGCCGTTCGATTCCAGCAATGGTTTTGTTTACATTCCGGCCAAAGAGGCTGTGTTCGTGGTCTCGAACGGCTGGGTCAATCTGCTGGCGCCGGACGCGGTATCGACGTCGATGGGCGGGCCGGTTGCCATCGATGTGGGCGGCTGCGTTGCCGACTCCATTTGCCGTGGCGAGACGGCTCTCTATTCGGAAGGTACCATCGGCGCGGCGACCACTGCCGCCTTCACGCTGCGCGACAGCCTGCGCTATGGCACACGCAACCTCGTGCTCGGCATTTCCGCGGTCAATCTCGGCAGTGCAGAGGCGCTTGCTGCAGCAGGCGCGGCCGGCCAGTTGCCGCCGGGCATGGCGCTGAACCAGACGGTGCTCGCCAATCTCCTGCGCGGCAATACCAGCATCGGCGCACCCAAGCTCGAGACGCTGGTGCTGAACGCCCGCGAGTCCGTCAATATCTACGGTTCGGTCGATCTCAACACGCTCAATCCCGAGACCGGCAAGTCGTCGCTCGATCGTCTCGTCATCGGCGCGCCAGCGATTTATGGCTATGGCGCGGCGGGCGACAAAGCCAGCATCACCACCGGCGAATTCATCTGGTCCGGTGCGATCGCTGCAACGAATGGCGCAATCGCCGTGCCTGGCGGCGCGGTCACGCAGCTTCCGGGCGCGCCGGTGCTCAGCCGGCTCGGCGACGGTACGCTCGATATCGTCGCCGATCGCATTCTGCTCGGCTATGCGCCGAATACGCGGCCGAACCCAGCGATCTCGGCGGATCGCCTCGCGCTCGGCTTCAGCAATGTCAATCTCACGGCGTCCGAGCGCGTGTCGTCCAGCGGCAAGGGCTCGCTCAACGTCTATCACAAGCAGGGCGGCTATCAGGCGGAGACCGGATTCATCCTGAGCGGCGGAGATCTCACCATTCGTACCGCAATGATGACCGGCGAGGCCGGATCGGCCAGCACGATCAAGGCCGGCGGTCATGTGCTGATCACGGGCAATGGCGGTAGCGTTTCTGCCACCAGTGATATACTCGGCGCCGAACTGAAGATTTCCGGCCAGCGCATCACGCTCGATACGGCGGTCGTGCTGCCGTCGGGCCGTCTCACGCTGGACGCGGTCAATGATCTCGTGCTGACGAATGGCGCACGCATCGACATGGCCGGTCGCGAGATCACCATGTTCGATGTGAAGAAGTATAGCTGGGGCGGCGATGTGGTCCTCAGCAGCGCCGATGGCAATATCGCCATGGGGGCGGGGGCCAGTATCGATCTGTCAGCGCGCTACAACCGCGCCGGCACGCTACAGGTGACGGCGCTCGACGATGCGGCGGGTTATGTCGATCTCGCCGGCTCGATCCGCGGCAGTGCGACAGGCGTGCATGATGCCGGCGGCACCTATGTGCCCTATGAGGCTGCGGAGATTTCCGTGCGTGCGCAGACGCTGGCGGATTTCGCCGGGCTCAATGCACGCCTCAATGCCGGCGAGGTGTTCGGCGCCCGCCGCTTCCAGATCAAGCAGGGCAGCCTCACCATCGGCGACGAGGTGAAGGCGCGCCAGGTCGAGATCGCCGTCGATGGCGGCAGCCTCACCGTCAATAGCCGCATCAATGCATCCGGCTTCTCGGTCGGCTACATCCGTCTCGCGGCGATGGGCGATCTCATCATCAACGGCACGCTTGACGCCCATGGCACCGGCTTGCGCGTGGATAGCTATGGCAAGATCATCGACAGTCCGAACCGCGCGGTCATCGACCTGACCACGCAGAATGGCCGGCTGACGCTGGCCGCGGGCGCGCGGATCGATCTGCGCCACGGCACCGAATCCGCCGACCATGACGGACGCGCCCGTGGCACGCTCACGCTCAACGCGCCGCGCCTCGGCGCCAATGATGTCGCTGTCGATGTGCTTGGCAATCCGACGATTGCCGGTGCCAAGAGCATCGCTGTCAATGCATTCCGCTCCTATGACGACGCGCCGCTTGCGGCTGTGCCGGATGTCAATGGCGGCAAGCCGCAACTGATCACGCAGGCCTATCTCGACGCGATCGATGCGCAGAGCCGGACCTTCATCAATGCCGCGCTCGGCAATGGTGCGCTGAGCGCGCGTCTTTCCGGGCTCGGCAGCTATCATTTGCGCCCGGGTGTCGAGATCGTCGGCAAGGTCAGCGCCGACAATCCGAATGGCGATCTCACCCTGGTCGGCGATATCGACCTGTCGAACCATCGCTATGGTCCGCAGTCGAACACGATCGACGCCAATCTGCGCGGCTTCGGCGAGCCGGGCGCGCTGGTGTTCCGCGCCGCCGGCAATCTCAATATCCATGGCAGCATCAATGACGGCTTCGCGCCGCCGCCGTCTTCGCCGGACGATGACAAGGGCTGGCAGCTGATCGAGGCCCGCGACGCCCAGGGCAACAACATGACGCCGTTCGGCGGCGACATCGTGGTGCCCATCGACGGCGTCCGGCTGGAATCCGGTACGACCTTCCCGGTGGGGGCGGTGCTGAACTACAGCATTCCGGTCCGTGCCGTGACATTGCCGGTCGGCACCGTCGTGCCGGCGCAAGTCACGCTGACGGGAACGCTTGCTCTGCCGGCCGGCACCGTGCTGGCCGCGGAGGTGATCACGGCCACTGGCACCGTCTATGCCGCGGGCACGGTGTTGCCGACCGCCATCACGCTCGCCGCCGGCAGCAAGCTCGGTGCGGGCTTCGCGCTGCGCAGCGAGGTCGGCGTCGCTGCTTTCACCTGGCCCAAGGGCGTCAAGATTCCCGTGCTGTTGATCACCAGTGCGCGGGTCACCCTGGCGCAGGGATCGCTGATCCCCGCGATGACCAAGGTCGAACTGCTCAATGACCAGGCGGTCAATCTGCGGCCGAACGGTTCGGGCCGCAACTGGGCGCTGGCGCCGATGCTGGGCGAAGGCTCGACCTCATGGGACCTGACGCTCACGGCCGGTGCCGATCTCGGTTCGGCGGATGTGCGTGCGCGCAATGTGAAAGGCAAGGGCGACGTCGTTCTGGCCGACACCCATCAGGGCATCAACAGCACGTTCAAATCGACGACGACGACGCAATGGGTTGGAGACCCCAGAACGATCACGCTCGAAGGCGCGATCAATATTCTCGGAGATGAATCACTAGCTGGCTTGCCTGCCGAAGGCGTGTGGGGCTATTCGGAGGAAGCAATCTGCGCCTTGGATCCGATCGTTTGCGAGGGTAACGGTCAGTACGAATCCGTTATCGTCAACACGACCGCGTACGGCTACGGGACGCCCGGCTACAGCGTGATCCGCACCGGTACCGGCGATCTCGCCGTGGTCGCCGGCCGCGACGTCCGCATGATGTCGATGTTCGGCGTCTACACCGCCGGCACAAACAGCCTGCTGCCCGGCGGCGCAGCCGCCAATGCGCCCTACAATCTGAAACGCGCACCTGACGGCAGCTATGTGCTCGGCCCCGTGCAGGCCGAAGGCAAATATGATGCGGCGCTCGCCGCCTATCGCGCCTGGTATCCCGACCAGGGCGGCAATGTGCTGATCGATGCCGGCCGCGACGTGATCGGCGACAGTTGGGGCGATGGCTCCTGGAGCGGCACGCCCATCGATCCCTCGTCAGGGACATCCACCAATGCGGCTGCAGGGTCATCCAGCGCGGCTGTGAGCAACTGGCTGTGGCGGCAGGGCAGCGGCGGCACCATCGGTGTCGGCGATGTCGCCACCAGCTGGTGGATCAATTTCGGCACCTATGCGACGAATATGGAGAGCGCTGAAAAGAGCCCGCGCCTGATCGGCTTCACCGGCATCGGCGCGCTCGGCGGCGGCGACGTCACGGTGCGTGCCGGACGCGATGCCGGCGTGATCGACGTCCGCGGCGATGCCGCTTACAACAGCACCGGAAGTCGCGCCGAGCGCAGCCAGGGGCTCAATCTGGCCATCGGCTCCACCGGCCGCGTGGTGAACGGCGAACTCGTTCTCACCGGCGGCGGTGATCTCACTTTGCGCACCGGCGGCATGCTTAATCCGAACCTCGTGGCGACCGCTGCTCTGCCGCGCGGGGGCCTGCAGGCCGGCCAGGCCCAGAGGCTCGATCTCAACGGCACGCTCACCAATCTGCGCGGCGCCTTGAATGTCGATACATCGCGGATCGGCGGCATCGCGACCACGCAGTCGAGCTATGCTGCGGGGCAAAGCCAGAGCGGCGGCGGCATCCTGCCCGTCGACCCCTTTGTCGCCACCGGCGGCAGCCTCCTGGGCGGCATGGTGCTGATGCTGGGCGACAGCGTGGCCGCGATCGACACCCGCGGCAATCTCATCCTCGGCGGCGCCGGCGATCCCGGCCGTGTCCATGCGTTCGACACGGCGTCGTTCAGCCATAACGGCACGACCTATGATCGTGGCGGTAGCAGCTGGTTCTCGCTCTGGACCGACCGCACGGCCGTCAACCTGTTCTCGGCCGGTGGCGACCTGGTGCCGACGCTGATCTCGAGTACGACCAGCTACAGCGCCAATGTCGGCATCGAACCGGTCGGCGGTGGTGTGAACTACATGATGATGCCGTCGATCCTCCGTGCCGTCGCGGCGAGTGGCACGATCAATTTCGGCTATGGCACGGTTTCGCCCAATGTGCTGATGCTGGCGCCGTCGCCGAACGGCCAGCTCGAAATGCTGGCCGGCAAGAGCATCTTTGGCGCCGGCTATGGGATCGCCATGTCCGGGGCGGATACCGAATTGCCGAACCCGTTCCATGCCGCGTTCCTCGCCAGAGTTGGCGGCACATTGAATCCCATCGCCCACAATCTGTCCGGCGACGCGGCGTCTATGACCACCAGCAATGGAAGCAAGCCGCCACTATTTGCCTTCGGGCCGAACACGCCGCTGGCGAGCGGATTGCACACCGGAAACGGCGAGCCGGCCCGCATCTATGCGGGCGACGATATCGTCAACCTGACCTTCGGCAGCGTGCGCAAGCCGGGCTTGCCGTTCTACAGCCTGCCGCGCACCGTCGATACCTGGTACGAGGCAGCGGCCCCGGTCTGGATGCGCGCCGGCCGCGACATCCTGGCGCCGAACGTCCTCGCCATGCACAACAACGTCACGGATTTCTCGCTGATCGAGGCCGGGCATGACGTGATCTATGCCAATGCACAGGTGGCAGGGCCGGGCACGCTGGTGATCTCCGCGGGGCGCAACATCCGTCAGGACGACAAGGCCTCGGTGACCAGCCTCGGCAGTGTCATCCCCGGCGACAAGAGACCGGGCGCGAGCATCCTGATGCAGGCGGGGATCGGCGAGGGAGCGCCGGATTACGCCAAACTCGCGTCGCTCTATCTCGATCCGGCCAATCTCGCCGTGAAGGACACACCGCTGGCGGATCAGCCCGGCAAGGTCGCCAAGACCTATGAGCAGGAACTCGCAGTGTGGCTGAAGGATCGTTACGGCTTTAACGGCACCGATGACGAGAACCGCGCTTACTTCGCCTCGCTGGCACAGGAGCAGCAGGCGATCTTCCTGCGGCAGGTGTATTTTGCCGAGTTGAAGGAAGCCGGGCGCGAATACAACGATGCCGATGGTCCGCGAAAGGGATCCTATCTACGCGGCAGTAACGTGATCGCAGCGTTGCTGCCCGAGAAGGATGCCAACGGCAACGCGATCGCCCGCAGCGGCGACATCGTGATGTTCGGTGGCTCCGGCGTGCGCACCGTGTCCGGCGGCGACATCGAGTTGCTGGCGCCCGGCGGGCAAACGATCATCGGCGTCGAAGGGCAGCTGGTGCCGGCCAGCGCCGGCGTCGTGACCCAGGGCGCCGGCAATATCAGCATGTACGCAAAGGGCAGTATCCCGCTCGGCCTGTCGCGCGTGATGACCACCTATGGCGGTCACATTCTGGGGTGGACTGCCACCGGCGATATCAATGCCGGCCGCGGCGCGAAGACGACGGTGATCTACACGCCCCCGAAGCGCACCACGGACCAGTTCGGCAATGTCGAATTGTCGCCCGTCGTGCCGTCCTCCGGCGCCGGCATCGCGACGCTGAATCCCATTCCGCAAGTGCCGGCCGGCGATATCGACCTGATCGCGCCGTTTGGTACCATCGACGCCGGCGAAGCGGGCATCCGCGTATCGGGCAATGTCAATCTCGCCGCGTTGCAGGTGCTGAATGCCGCGAATATCCAGGTGCAGGGCACGGCGACGGGTATCCCGACGGTGCAGGCGCCGAGCATCAGCGCGGCATTGTCGAGCTCCAATGCCACGGCGGCGACGCAGCAGACGGCCGTGCCGACGCAGACTGCCAATGCGCAACCGTCGGTGATCATCGTCGAAGTGCTCGGCTATGGCGGCGGCGGCGGGGATGACGAGAACAAGCGTGAGCAGCTGCGCACCGAACCCCGCGACGAACGCCGCACGCAGAATCCGAACAGCCCGGTTCAGGTCCTCGGTGCCGGCACGCTCGAACAGGCGGCGATGGACCAGCTGACAGCGGAGGAGCGACGCCGGCTCGTGCGCTGATCTGCTGGCGGGATGCTAGACGTCGCGCTTCGGCCAGGATTGGCTTGGGCGCTGGTGGGAAAGGTGGTCGGCACTACAATCCGTTCGTCACGATTGTGGTGCCGGCACTGTCGACAACAGGCGCTGGAACAGTTGTATCGAACGACGCGTTCGAGGGATCGATCTCCCTCGGCGTGGCTGCTGCTACATCGTCAGTTTGGACAAGGCGGCACGAAGTGGTTCCGGAAGAGGGACCGGGCGGCCCGATGCGCGATCAACATAGACGTGAACGAAGTGGCCCTGGGCAGAGGCGTCTTCGGCCTCTTCCTCAAATAGTCCGATCTCGTAACGGACGCTGCTCGATCCGATCCGCGCAACACGGAGGCCCACGGCCACTTTTGCGGGGAAGCCGAGGGATCTGAAATAGCTGCACATGGTTTCAGCGACGAGGCCGATAACCTCGCTTTTCTCGATGTCGAGGACACCATTTTCGATGAGATACTGATTCACGATCGTGTCGAAGAATGAATAATAGGTCGTATTGTTCATGTGACGATACGAATCATTGTCCATCCAGCGCGTCGTCATTGTCTGGAAGTAAACATAGCTGTTGCGTCGATCTGGCCTCGGGCGCTCACTCATCGAAAACTCTCGGTTAGTGTGTGGCTCATGCGGTCGAACCTATCTTGATCGTCGCTACGAAGCGATGCGTATTCGAAGCGCTGTGCCACGGTTCGGTGGCGGCATCGCTTTCTCGAGAAGATCGCGCCCATCGCGCAGATGCGCCGCGCGGTCATGCATTCGTGCCAGTATCACTGCGATGAGAGGGAGGTCTGGATCTGGCCTTTGAGCCAATGAATGAAACTGCGTGCCTTGCGACCGAGCGGGCGATTTTTCGGCCACGCCACGTAATGCGCCATCGGGCGCTCGAACGGGGCATTGAAGAGCGGCACCAGTGATCCGTCCTGGATTTCATTGCGCAACAGGAAGAGCTGGCCGACCGCGACGCCGACGCCTTCAACGGCGGCCTGATAGGTCAGCACCGAACTCGGAAAGCTGATGCCGGCATCGGTGAGCAGGTCGGGTCGTTTCACTGCCATCAGCCAGTCCGGCCAATCGGCACGGCGATAATGCGAGTGCAGCAGCTGCACGTGACGCAGATCGTCGAGCTCGCCGAGCCGCGCGCGCTTGAGCAATTTCGGGCTGCAGACCGGCTGGATGACGTCCGTGAACAACAGTTCCGTCTCGACGCCCGGCCATTGTCCGCCACCGAATTGCACGGCGAGATCGACCTTGTCCTTCTCGAAATCGATGGGCGCGACGACATTGCTGATGTTCAGCTTGATGTTGGGATAGGCGACATAGAACGATGGCAGCCGCGGGATGAGCCATTTTGCCGCAAAGGTCGTGTAGACGCGGATCTTCAGCGGCTCGGCCTTGCCGGTGGCCATCACGCCGGCGGTGGCATTGGCGATGATGCGGAAAGCCGGCGCGATCTGGCGCTGGAACTCCTCACCCTCCGACGTCAGGCGCAACCCGTGCCGGTCGCGCTCGAACAGGCGAATGCCGAGAAAGCCCTCCAGCGTCGTGATCTGCCGGCTGATCGCCGGTTGCGTCACGCGCAGTTCCGCCGCTGCGCGCGTGAAGGACAGATGGCGCGCCGCGACGTCGAAGACATGAAGCGGATTGAGCGGTGGGATCATGGTCCGATCAACCAATTCCAATCATTACATTTTGTAATGACCGTATAACCGATGTGCAGTTGTCGGTCAAAGCCTGCGCTGGGAAACAGGACGCGTAATCGAGCAGGTGCGCCAGACAGATGAATTTCGAACTGAACGAAGAGCAGCAAGCATTCGCGGACTCCGTGCGTCGTTTCGCTGAAGCCAACCTGAAGGCCGGCGCGCTGGAACGCGCGCACGATCCGCATTTCCCGCGCGACGTCGCGCAGATGATGGGCAAGCAGGGCCTGATGGGCATCGCCTTCGATCCCGAACATGGCGGCCAGGGCGGCACGCTGTTCGACAGCGTCATTGCCATCGAGCAGATTGCCTCGGTCTGCCCGCGCAGCGCAGATGTGATCCAGGCTGGCAATTTCGGTCCGATCCGTACCTTCGTTGAATATGCGACGCCGGACCAGAAGGAACGCTGGCTGCCGGATCTGCTCGCCGGCAATATTTGCATCAGCCTCGGCATGAGCGAGCCCGATGCGGGCTCGGCTGTGACGGAATTGAAGACGTCTGCCACGCAGGACGGTGACGGCTATCTCATCAATGGCAGCAAGGTGTTCGGCACCCACAGCCCGGATGCGGCCATCTATCTCGTCTATGTCCGTTTCGGGCCCGGCGTGAATGGCATCGGCTCGGTGATCATCGAGCGCGATACACCCGGCTTCACCATCGGCAAGCCGACGCCCTTCATGAGCGGCGAGCAGTGGAGCCAGCTCTATTTCGAGAATTGCCATATCCCTGCGAAGAACGTTCTGCTCGGCCCCGGCGGTTTCAAGAAGCAGATCTCCGGCTTTAATGTGGAGCGCCTCGGCAATTCGTCACGCGCGCTGGCGCTCGGTCGCTACGCTTTCAATCTTGCCCGTGACCACGCGTCGATCCGCAAACAGTTCGGCCGCCCGCTGTGCGAGTTCCAGGGCTTGCAATGGAAGTTCGCCGACATGGCGCTGAAGCTGGAATCCGCGCAGATGCTGCTGTACCGCGCCGCCAGCGTGACCGAGGGCCTGCCGTCGCCCTATCAGACGGCGCTGGCGAAGCTCGCCTGCAATCAGGCTGGCTTCGACGCCGCCAATGAAGCGGTACAGATCATGGGCGGTCTCGGCTACAGCCAGGAGGCGCTCGCCGAATACTGCATGCGCCGTACGCGCGGCTGGATGATTGCCGGCGGCTCCATCGAAATCCTCAAGAACCGGATCGCAGAAGATGTGTTCGATCGGCGGTTCGATCAGCGGGGCGCCCGTGCAAGCTGAGACGACCAGACCATCGCTCCGGCAGGCGCTGCTGGCCCCGCGCAGTATCGCGCTGGTCGGCGCGTCGGACGACGTAACCAAGACCTCGGCGCGGCCGCTGCAATATCTGCGGCGCGCCGGCTATGAAGGCACAATCTACCCGATCAATCCGCGTCGACCCACGGTGCTGGGTGACCAGGCCTGGCCCTCGCTTGCCGACCTGCCGGAGGTGCCGGATCACGCCTTCATCCTGACGCCGACAGAAGGCGCGGTGGAGGCCGCCGCCGAATGCGCGAGGCTCGGCGTGCCGGTGGCAACCATTCTCGCGTCCGGTTTTGCGGAGGGTGGCGAGGACGGCCAGAAGCTGGTCACGCAGTTGCAGAAAATCTGCGCCGAAACGGGTCTGCGTATTCTCGGACCCTCCAGCCTCGGTGCCATCAATCTGCACCACAAGACGATCATCACCGCCAATGCTGCTTTCGCCGAGCCTGATCTGCCGCGCGGCGGCGTCTTCGTGGCGTCGCATAGCGGCAGCCTGCTCGGTGGCCTGATCTCGCGCGGCAAGGCGCGCAATATCGGCTTTGCCGGCCTCGTCTCAGTCGGCAACGAGATCGATCTCAGCCTCGGCGAGATCTGTTCGGCGACGCTCGATGACCCAGCCGTCACCGGCTACATGCTGTTTCTCGAAAGCATCCGTCACGCACAGGATCTGCGGAGCTTCGCGCTCGCGGCGGCTGAGCGCGGCAAGCCGGTGGTGGCCTACAAGCTCGGCCGTTCTGCCGCTGCCGCAGAACTCGCGCTGTCGCATACCGGTGCGCTGGCCGGAGAAGACGATGTCGCCGCGGCTTTCCTCGCCGATTGCGGCATTGCCCGCGTGTTCAGTTTCGAAACCCTGCTCGAAGCGCTGCCGCTGCTGCAGCGGCTGCCGGCGCGGCCCGTTGCTGCGCGCAGCAAACGTGTCGGCGTCGTCACCACCACCGGCGGCGGTGCGGCCATGGTGGTCGATGAACTCTCGATGCGCGGCATCGATGTGGTGAAGCCGAGCGACGAGACCTTTGCAAGGCTCGGTGCGGCCGGCGTCAAGGCCAATCACGAGCGCATCACCGATCTCACCCTCGCCGGGACGCGCTATGACGTGATGAAGGCCGCGCTCGACACCATGCTGTCGGCTCCGGAATTCGATGTGGTCGTCGCCGTTGTAGGATCCTCTGCGCGCTTTCAGCCGGAACTCGCGGTGAAGCCCGTGATCGACAGCGCATCATCGGCCAAGCCGCTGGTCACTTTCCTTGTGCCCGATGCGCCTCAGGCGCTCGGCTTGCTGGCCGAAGCCGGCGTGCCGAATTTTCGCACGCCCGAATCCTGCGCCGATGCTGTCAGCGCCGCGCTGCTGCGCCGGCCGGCAACGGCACAGGCAAAACCGCTGCACGACATCACGGCGAAGCCGACGCAACAGCTCGACGAGATTGCGGCCTATGCACTGATGAAGAAGGTCGGCGTGCCGCATGCACCGGCCGTCGCCGTCGATATCGACGCGCCGTCGATCGCGCTGCCCTTTGCCTATCCGGTGGCGGTGAAGTTGCTGTCCGCCGAGATCGCGCACAAGACCGAAGTCGGCGGTGTCGTGCTCAATGTTGGCAATGAGGCGAAGCTGAAAGCCGCGATGGCGAAGATCGCCGCCAGCGTGAAGATGCATCGGCCCGACGCTGCCGTGTCAAAGGTGCTGGTGCAGCAGATGACGTCCGGCCTCGGCGAAATGCTGCTCGGTTATCGTGTCGATCCCGAAGCCGGGCCGCTGGTGCTGCTCGCCGCCGGCGGTATCTATACCGAGATCTATCGCGATCGCAGCATTCGCCTCGCGCCGGTCGATCTCGATACCGCGCGCGGAATGATCGCGGACCTGTCGATCAGCCGCGTGTTCCATGGCTTCCGCAACAAGCCGCACGGCGATATGGAGGCCCTAGCGCAGGCAATCGTGGCGATGTCACAGCTTGCGCTGGATAAGGATGCGGTCGTGGTGGATGCCGAAATCAATCCACTGATCATCAACCGGGTGGGTGACGGCGTGGTCGCCGTCGATGCTCTGGTCGCGCTCGCCTGAAGGGAGAACACATGATCGAAGACCTGAAAAACAAGGTCAATGCCGACGAGATGCTGGTGAAGCGCGGTCGTTTTCTCTCGACCACCTTCCTGCTCGAGGTCGGCGCCACCGCCTGGCTGATCGGCATCAACGAAGGTAGGATCGTCGCGATCACCAAAGGGCCGTTCGTGATGCCGTCGTGGTCCTTTGCGCTGCGCGCGTCGGAGGACGAATGGACGAAATTCTGGAGCGCGAAGCCGCAGCCCGGCTCGCATGACCTGATGGCGCTGATCAAGCGCCGCACCCTGAAGACCGAGGGCAATCTGCACGTCTTCATGGCCAATCTGCGCTACTTCAAGGAAGCGCTGGTGAAACTGCGTGCAGGAGTCGCCGCATGACCGCCCGTTTTGAATCCACCATCGGCCGCTATCTGCATCTCGATCTGTTCGGCCGCAAGCATCGCATTTATGTCGAAGAAGCCGGCCAGGGCACGCCGCTGCTCTGCTTGCACACGGCTGGTGCCGACGGGCGCCAGTATCGCGCGTTGATGAATGACGAACGCGTCACCGCGGAGCATCGCGTCATCGCCTTCGACATGCCCTGGCATGGCAAGTCGTCGCCGCCGGCCGGCTGGCACAATGAGGAATACCAGCTCACCTCGGCGCAATATACCGAGATGATCCTCGCGATTTCCGATGCGCTCCAGCTCGACAAGCCGATCGTGATGGGCTGCTCGATCGGCGGCCGCATCACGCTGCATCTTGCGCTCGAACATCCGGAGCGCTTCCGCGCCATCATCGGCCTGCAGGCCGGCGCGCATGTGGACCCCTATTACGATCTCAACTTCCTGCATCGGCCCGACGTTCACGGCGGCGAGGTCTGCGCGGCCATCGTGTCCGGCCTTGTCGGCCCGGATGCGCCGGATGCCGACCGCTGGGAGACGCTGTGGCACTACATGCAGGGCGGCCCCGGCGTGTTCAAGGGTGACCTTTATTTCTACAAGCTCGACGGCGACATCCGCGAACGCGTCGCACAGATCGATACGTCGAAATGCCCGCTGTTCCTGCTGTCCGGCGAATACGACTATTCGTGCACGCCGGAGGAGACGATGGCCGTTGCCAACAGCGTCAAGGGCAGCCACGTCACCATCATGAAGGGACTCGGCCACTTCCCGATGAGCGAGGATCCCGACAAGTTCCTGGGCTACCTGCTGCCTGTTCTCAAAGATATCAAGTGAACCAAACCTAAGAAAACTCAGAAGAGGGGAAAACGCGTGAAGATCAACAAGCTGCTTGTGACGGCCGCCATGCTGTCATTCGTCACCTCCGCCTCGGCGGATATCTCGAATGGCACGGTCAAGATCGGCGTACTCACCGACATGTCCGGTCCCTATGCCGACAATGTGGGCGCCGGCTCGGTGCTCGCTGCCCGCATGGCGGTCGAGGACTTCGGCGGCAAGGTCAATGGCATGCCGGTCGAGGTGATCTCGGCAGATCACCAGAACAAGGCCGATATCGGCCTCGCGCTGGCGCGCAAGTGGTATGACACCGAAGGCGTCGACGCGATCACCGAAGTGGTGTCGTCGGGCGTCGCGCTCGCGGTGCAGCAGCTCTCGCGCGAGAAGGACAAGGTGTTGCTCGCCACAGGGCCCGGCACGCCGGAGCTCACCGGCAAATCGTGTTCGCCGAATGGCGTGCACTGGGCCTATGACAACTACGCACTCGCCAATGTCGCCACCGCGCCACTGGTGCAGAAAGGCCTCAAGAACTGGTACTTTCTGACGGCGGATTACAGCTTCGGTCTCGCACTGGAGTCGGAGGCCGCCAAGGTCGTCACAGCCAATGGCGGCAAGGTGCTTGGTTCATCCAAGCATCCGCTGAATTCATCGGACTTCTCCTCGTTCCTGCTGCAGGCGCAGGCCTCGAAGGCGCAGGTCGTCGGGCTCGCCAATGCCGGCTCGGACATGATGACCGCGCTGAAGCAGGCGAATGAATTCGGTCTGACCTCGGGCGGCCAGAGCATCGCTGCGCTGCTCGTGAATCTTCCGGACATCCATGCGCTTGGCCTCGCCAGCGCCAAGGGCCTGATTTTCTCGGACAGCTTCTACTGGGACGCCAATGACAAGACGCGCGCCTGGAGCAAGCGCTTCATGGAGCGCTTCAACGGCAAGGCACCAGGCAGCCTGCAGGCCGCCGTCTATGGCGCGGTCACGCACTATCTGAAGTCTGTGGAAGCCGCCAAGACCGACGCCGGCGCAAAGGTCGTGGCCGAGATGAAGAAGCTGCCGATCAACGACTTTTACACCACCAATGCCTCGATCCGCGAGGATGGTCGCGTGATCCGCGACATGTACCTGCTGCAGGTCAAGGAGCCCGGCGAGTCGAAGTATCCGTGGGACTACTACAAGATCCTCGATACCGTCCCCGGCGACAAGGCATTCCGCCCCATGAAGGACGGCAACTGCCCGCTGGTCAGCGCGGCCAAGTAAGAGCCGGGCGTCAAACACATTTTGCCCCAACTCGCGGGCACGGCGTTGCCGTGCCCGTTTTGTTTTCCGGAGGATTTGCGATGATCGATTATCCCGCGCTCAAGCTCTTCATCGATGGCACATGGCGCAACGGCGAGGGGCGGGCAAGCGAACCGGTGCTCAATCCATCCACTGGCGGCGTCCTCGGCGAACTGCCGCACGCGAGCGCGACTGATCTCGACGAGGCGCTGGCCTCTTCCGCGCGGGGCTTCGAGGCCTGGCGGAGAATGTCGGCAGTGGAGCGTGGTGTGATCCTCCAACGCGCGGCTGCCTTGATCCTCGAACGCAAGGAGACGATCGCCAGCCTGATCACGCTGGAGCTCGGCAAGCCCATCGCGGAGTCCCGTGTCGAGGTTGATACCGCCGTCGGCATCTTCACGTGGAATGCGGAGGAGGGACGTCGCGCCTATGGTCGCGTGATCCCGTCGCGGAGCCGCAACCTTCAGCAGATTGCCATACGAGAGCCGCTCGGTCCGATCGCAGCCTTTTCTCCCTGGAATGCACCGGCCATCACGCCCGCGCGCAAGATTTCGAGTGCTCTGGCGGCGGGGTGCTCGGTCATCATCAAGCCGGCGGAAGAGACACCGGCCACCGCGCTTGCCATCGCCGCGGCACTTGTGGACGCGGACTTGCCGGCAGGGGTGTTGAACGTGGTCTTCGGCAATCCCGCGTTGGCCTCGCAGAAGCTTCTCGGCTCGCCAATCACCCGCGGCCTGACGTTCACGGGATCAACGGAGATCGGAAAGCAGCTTGGCGCGCTGGCCGTGCAGACGATGAAGAAGATGACGCTGGAGCTCGGTGGCCATGCGCCGGTGCTGATTTTTGGCGATGTCGATCCGGAAGCTGCGGCGATATCGGCGGTGACCGCGAAGTTTCGCAATTCCGGCCAGGTCTGCACCTCGCCGACGCGCTTTTTCGTGCATGAATCGATCCATCAGCGCTTCGCAGCCAAACTCTCCGAGCTTGCCAACGCGATCACCGTTGGCGATGGCTTTGCGTCCGGGACCAGAATGGGACCGTTGGCGCATGCGCGCCGTATCGAGAGCATGGAACGGTTCGTCGATGATGCGCGGACGCGCAGCATCGGAGTTACCGCGGGAGGTGCGCGCTGCGGCAATCAGGGCTTCTTCTTTCGGCCCACTGTACTGACCGGTGTCGATGATGCCTGCATGGCCTCGAATGTCGAGCCGTTCGGTCCGCTGGCAGCCACAGCGCCTTTCAGCACCATGGATGATGCGATCCGTCTCGCCAACCGGCTGCCCTTCGGCCTAGCCTCTTATGTCATGACCCATGACATGCGCAACGCATCAGCGATCACAGAAGCGATTCAGAGCGGCAATGTCATCGTCAATCACTGGCAGGCCTCGCTGCCCGAGACGCCGTTCGGCGGCTACAAGGACTCAGGTGTCGGCTCCGAAGGTGGAATCGAGGGGCTTCAAGAGTTTCAATCGGTCAAATATGTCAGCCAGTTTGCGGGATAGCGTGTCGCGTCGACATCAGCTGGCAAACTGCAAGACTCGTGCAGCCATCCGGACATTGGCAAGGTCGATCATCCGACCGTCCAGTGTCACGGCGCCGTGCCCGTCGCGTTCCGCGGCTTCCATCGCTTCGATGACACGCCTGGCCGAGGCCACGTCATGGTCCGATGGCCGGAAGGCCAATCGTGTCGGCTCGATCTGATCCGGATGAATGACCTGCTTGCCGTCATATCCCATGGTCGCTGCCTTCCTGGCAGAACCCGACGTGCCATGAAGGTCGCGGAACGCACCGAAGGGACCATCGATCGCCCGCAGATTGAAAGCCCGCGCTGCAATGAGGATGCGCATCATCGGATAGGCGAAGAGATCCAGCGGCGTTTCCGCATGGCCATCGGCTGCAGCGCCCACATGTCGGTAAGCGCGCGGCGAAAGCCCGATCTCGTCGCTGCGCGCGCCGATCGAGGCGCTGAAATCTCCCACCCCGAAATGGAGCGCCGAGACGGAGGGATGCGCGGCGGCGAGCGCATCGACATTGACGACGCCAAGCGCGGTCTCGATCAGCAGCTCGAACTCCAGTGCCTCGCTCCTGTTTCCGCGATTGGCGGACAGAGTCTCTCCCAATGCGGAGACGTCGTCGATGCGCTCCGCCTTTGGCAGCAGCAGCGCATCGAGCCGCGAGAGGCTGGCAAGACGCTGAACTTCATCCTGGATGAATGGGCTGCCGACTGCATTGATGCGAACGGTGACGGTTTTCGAGCCCCAGTCGAGGCGTTCGATCGCTTCGATTGCCGTGAGCAATGCCTGGTTCT
This sequence comes from Tardiphaga sp., assembly GCF_044340795.1. GTDB lineage: Bacteria > Pseudomonadota > Alphaproteobacteria > Rhizobiales > Xanthobacteraceae > Tardiphaga. The sequence goes on along the minus strand of NZ_JBIISY010000018.1, from coordinate 21,023 downwards.
TCTCGCCGACCGGAACGGCGTCTTCCAGATCGAGAAAGACGGCATCAGCCGCCGATTCAGCGGCGCGCTCCACCATGCGGGCGCGATGGGCGGGGACAGCGAGATAGGTACGCGTCAATCGGGTATCAGTCATCGTGAAAGCTTTCGCGCGCTGAGTTCGGCAAGGATGGATTGGGTGTGCTGTCCGACCGCCGGAACCGGGCCCATGTAAGGCTGGACATCCGGGATCGTGATGGCCGGCAGATAGCTGGTGACGGGGCCGTTCGGTGTTCCCACGGTGGTGACGCGATTGCGGCCCGACAATTGGGGATGGCCGAGAAATTCCTCAACAGTGTTGAGCCGGGCATTGGCGATCGAGGCGTCCTCCAGCTTCGCCAGAACGTCGTCGCTGGTCATGCTCGAGAAATGGGCTTCGATCTCTTTCTCCAGCTGGTCCCGGTTCTTCATTCGGTCGGGATTGGTCGCGTAGAGGGGATTGGTCGCAAAGCCGGGATCGCCAAGCACGTTGCTGCATAGCGAGAGCCATTCGCGCTGGTTCTGGATTCCGAAAAACACGGTCTTGCCGTCGCCGGCCCGGAACGGACCGTAGGGTGCGATCGTCGCATGGCGCATGCCAGTGCGTTTGAGCGGCTTGCCTGCGCCTTCGGTATAGAGCGACGGATAGCTCATCCATTCGGTCATCGCATCGAACAGGGAGACCTCGAAAGCTGTCCCGCGGCCGGTGCGTTCACGCGCATAGAGCGCCATCAGAACGCCGTTCAGGACATACATCCCGGTCGCAATGTCGGCGATGGCGATTGCCCCCTTTGCGGGCTGTTCTTCGGTGCCGTTGATCGAGAGAAAGCCGGTCTCGCATTGCACCAGCAGATCATAGGCCTTCTTTTCGCTATAGGGACCACCGGACCCATAGCCGGAGATGTCGCAGGCGATGAGGCGTGGGAATCGCTCGGTCAGCGCTTTCGCATCCAGTCCGAGGCGCTGTGCGGCACCGGGCGCGAGGTTTTGCAGGAACACGTCGGCATCAGTGAGCAGATCTTCGAGTGTCTGCCGGTCGTCCTTTTCCTTGATGTCGAGCGCAATGCTTTCCTTCGATCGATTGGTCCAGACAAACTGGCTCGACATCCCGTTCAGGACGTAGTCGTAGTCCCGGCAGAAATCACCATTGCAGGCGCGCTCGATCTTGATGACCCGCGCGCCCCAGTCGGCCAGATGGCGGCTTGCCAGTGGTGCAGCGATCGCCTGTTCGAGCGATATCACGGTAATTCCGGACAGCGGCAATCCGTTCTTGTTCATCTCGCGCTCCTGCTGGTATCGCGAGCACTCTTACCGCGCATCTGCGGAAACGGATCATAATGGTTCGCCATCGCCCGTATAGGCCGTGCCAATGGCAGCCTAGTCGGAGGCCTTGTCCCAGATCGCGGCGTGTTCGCGGGCGAGGGTGCGGATGGTTTCCTCGGCCGCCAGGGCGGCAGCCGATTGCGGAATTCCAGTCGGCTGACAGAGGCTCACCGTGCGCTTTACGGTGGGATTGATCAATCGCCGGGCGAGGATCGGAACCTCTGATGCCCGCGCGACGCCCGACGAATTGATCGTCGCGAAGTCTCCATTGCGCACGAGCTTCATCATCACTGGCAGGGAATCGATATCGCACATCACATTCAGCGGCACACCGGCCTCGGAGAAAGCGCGCTCGACCAGCAGGCGGAGGCCATTCGTCTTCTCCGGCAACACCATCGGGACGTCGGCGAGCAATGCGAGGTCACAGGTCGCTGCATTGATGTCTCCCACATCGGGCGCGCCGAACACGGAGAGCTCTTCGGTAAAGAGCGGCCGAACCGTGATGCCGGGCGCATCGGAGTTGCGGAACAGGATCGCCATATCCAGGCGCCCATTGGCAAGCAGCTCGTTGAGATAACCGCTGAAGCTCTCGAACAGCTGCAGACGTACGCCCGGATGATCTGTCCGCAGGCGCTCGACCAGCGGCACTGCAAGCACCGAGGCGATGCTGGTCGGAAGACCGACCGCGACAGGGCCGACCGCACCGCTGCCCTCATCGGCAATGTCGGCTTCGAGCTCCTGCAACTGTCGCAGGACGATGCGGGCGTGGCGGTAGAGCTTGGTGCCCGCGTCCGTCGGCTTCACGCCGGCGGCGCTGCGCAGCAGAAGCGGGACGCCGAGCTCATATTCCATCGCTGCTATCTGCTGGCTCAGGGACGGCTGAGAGACCGACAGCAGGGCGGAAGCCTTCGACAGGCTTCCCATATCGACGACGCTGACGAAGGATCTCAGATGTCTCAATTCCAATGCATCGGTCCCGCGGTTAGCCTTTGATCCTCAACTGCTTACACCGAATGTCGGACGCTCTGCCACTCCCGCCTGCGGCCGATTGAGCCAACGCACCGTCCTATACCCCTCAGAGCGTCAGCCTATGGGACGTCGGCACGCGGGTGTGTCAGAAAGCGTAGAGCAGGGCGCGTACGACGCCTGATGAACTAACAATCGAGGGAGGCACTCTTGCGCCAATTGCTCATCGGCATTGCATTGCTGGCCGTTTCGCTGACATCGGCGCGCGCCGATGGCTACCCGGATCGCCCGATCACGCTCGTCGTCCCCTACGCAGCAGGCGGCACCACGGATGTTCTCGGGCGAATACTCGCCAAGGCGCTTGGCGCCGAACTCAAGCAGACGGTGATCGTGGAGAATGTCGGCGGCGCAGGCGGCACGCTTGGCACCCAGCGTGTCGTGCGGGCGAAGCCGGATGGCTACACACTGAATTTCGGCAATATGGGATCGATGGCGGCCAGCGTGCCGCTCTATCCCACCCTTGGCTTCGATACACGGAAGGATCTGGTTGGCATTGGCGTATTCGCCAATGTCCCGATGATGATCTCGGTCAGCAAGAAGAGCGGGATCACCAGCCTCGGCGAACTCATCGTTCGCCTGAAGGAGCAGAGCGGCCGGGTCACCTTCGGTCATTCGGGCGCCAGCTCCACAGCTCAGCTTGCTGCGGCCATGCTGCTCTATCTGACCGAGACCAAGGCGACACTGGTTCCTTATCGTGGTTCAGGGCCCGCCATTCAGGACCTCATTGCCGGCAATATCGACGCCGTGATCGATCAGACCGTGACCATGATCCCGGCCCATCAGAACGGTCTGGTGCGCTCGATCGGCGTATCCGCAACGCAGCGTCTGGGGCAGGTGCCGGACGTCCCGACTTTCGCCGAAGGCAATGTGCCGAAGTTCGATCTTCAGGTCTGGAACGCGCTGGCAGCGCCGGCCGGAACGCCGCCTGCGGTGATCGCCGTGCTGGAAGCCGCGCTCGCCAGATCGCTCGAGAATGAGGAGGTCAAGGCTCGCTTCACGGAGCTGGCGGCACAAGCTCCACCGAAATCCGAGCTCGGCGGCGCCGCCCTGCAGAAACTGATCGCCTCGGAAGTCGACCGCTGGTCGACGATCGTCAAGGAAGCCAAGCTCGACGCGCAATAGGCGGTGGACCGACATGTTGCGCATCATTGATGATGCGCAGCATCTTACTGTTTGAGCGATGCGAATACGGGGCGCAGATATCGCAACATCTCTGCCGGATGTTCCGTCATCGGGAAGTGCCCCAGTTCCGGCATTTCAATGACCTGCGCATTTTCGATCCAACCGGCGAGCTGGTGCGCGTCATCGACCGTGGCCGAGAAATCGTAGTGGCCGATCAGGAGCGACACCGGAATCGCCTTGCCATCGATCCGCCTGGCGATCTGCTCGCCGTCGAACTCGTCCGAGTAGAAAGCGAGGTCGCCGTCATAGATGCCGGGTGCGCCCTGCGAGTAGATATAGGCGGCGCGGCGACGCAGATCCGCCGGGCTGCGCGGCCCGAGCAGGCCGCGGACATAGGCTGCCGAGTGCCAGCCGCCATTGACCTTTGCGTGGGTGAGATAGTCATTGCGGCGGCCGCGCGGACGCAACGGCGCTTCCAGCGCAATCACCGCGCGGACGAGATCGGGGCGTTCTGCCGCAAGCACCATGGCGATGCCGGCCCCCATCGAGCATCCCATCACGACGACGGGCTCTCCGATCACCTGTTCGATGAAGCTCACGCACCAGTCGAGATAGGTCTGCTGATCGAGCAAATAGGTATCGCCGCTCCAGTCCGCCGGCGGCATCGAACGGCCGTGAAAGGGCATGTCGAAGCCGATGAAGCGCCAGTCCTTGCCGAGGGCTGCGTCGCATATCACACCGTGAAACTGACGCGTGTCCGCGCCCGCCGTGTGCAGGCAGAGCACGGGCGTGCCAGTGCCGGCCTGTTCACTGTAGATCTGTGCAATCCGGCGCGTCGCGGTCGTGACGCTGTGATAGCTGCCACGCAGGTGGCTCAGATCCGCTTGCGGTGCCGGAATGTCATACGGCGTGAGATTGGCGAAGATGGCTTCGAAACAGGCGCGGGCCTGTGCGATGGCCAGCGGATCGCCGGTGATCGTGAAGCGGGGATTGCGCAACTGGATCGATGAGAACGAGTGATAGGTCGGCGGTGCCGGATCGGCGAGCACCAAGGCCCAGTCGTCGGCGCTGGCCGCGATCCCGATATCGCTCGCCTCGTCTAATGACGTCGGTGACGAGCCGATCACGACGGCATGAGTCTGGTCGCCAACCGTAAAGTGCACGCGCAGCGAGAGGCCGCGCGAAAACACTTTCACTTCCGGTTTGTCGAGCGCCGCCGTGAGATGATCGAGCAGCCGTTCGAAGACGGACATCGATATCGCTCACTTGTCCGCGGTGAGATAGCGTCCGATCTCCGTGTGGTCCGACTTGGGGCCGAGCTGCTTGAGCGCGTTGTTCCACATGGCGGTGATCTCGTCGGCGAGCGGAGCCTTGACGCCGATCTGATGGGCGAGTTCGTCAGCGGTCTGGATGTCCTTCGCCATCAGCGCCATCGCGAAGCCCGACGCGTAGCTTTCCGAGATCATGAACTGCTTGAGCTTGTTCTCGGTGGAATTGTTGCGGCCGGTCGACGCATTGAGGACGTCGACGAGGGTGTTCGGCTCGATGCCGAACTTGCTGCCGATGGCGAGTGCCTCGGCAGCCGCAGCCAGGCCTGCAGCGGATACGTAGTTGTTGAGCGCCTTGGCGGCGTGGCCAGAGCCGAGCGGACCAGTGCGGAAGGCGGCCGGGCCCATGGAGAGCAGAACCTTGTCGGCGCGATCGATGGTGGCGTGCGCGCCACCCGCCATGATGGCGAGGGTGCCGCTGATGGCGCGCTTCACGCCACCGGAGACCGGGGCATCGATGAATTCGAAGCCATCGGCGATCAACTCTTCACCAAGGGCGCGCGTGCCAAGCGGCGCGGATGAGCTCATGTCGATGATCACGGTGCCCTTGGCGAGCTTGGTTTTGAAGCCTTCAATGGCCGCACGAACGATCTTGCCGTCGGGGAGCAGGGTGACGATCGCAGCTGCGCCGGCGATTGCTTCGTCGATTGTCGCGGCGGCATTGCCGCCTTCTTTCGCGAAAGCGCTTCGCGCATCTGCCGACAGGTCGAAACCTGTCACTTGAAAGCCGGCGCGGGCGATACAGGCGGCCATCGGACGGCCCATATTGCCAAGTCCGATCACGGTCACCTTGGCGGGCGGGATGATTGCTGCTGAATTCGTCACGGGCGTTCCTCTGCTATTGTTGTGTTTGTTTCGTGCTTGTTTGAGTGCGCTCGGGTCGTCAGTCGCTGCGACTGAGGGCCTCGAGCGCGACCTTTGCCGCATTCTGAATATGAAGGACGCAGGCGCGCTCGGCGCCTGCCTCGTCGCCGTTTTCGATGGCGACGAGTATCGTCTCGATCTCGCGCAGGCTGGTCCCGATCCGGTTTCCCTGAGTCATGGATGTCATGCGCAGGACCGTCACGCGATTCAGCAGCATTTTCAGGAAACGCTCGACGAAACCATTGCCGCAGCCTTCGAGCAGGGCGGCATAGAATTCGGTCTTGGCAGCGAGCAGGTCGCTTCGGTCTTCCTGGCCGGCGACTTCGCCCATCCGCACGAACTGCTCACGCAGCCGCGCGATGATTACGGGATCGCGGCGCCGCGCGCATTCGCGACCGGCATAACCTTCGAGTAATCCGCGAAGATCGTAGAGCTGTGCTGCTTCTTCGGTGGTGATCGTGCTGACGACGGGGCCCCGATGCGGGATGGTCGTGACGAGACCTTCAGCTTCGAGCTGTCGTAAAGCCTCGCGAATGGAGGTGCGGCCGACGCCGGTCTGCTCGCAGAGTTCGCGCTCGATCAGCCGCTGGCCGGGCTTGAAGCGGCCGCTGCCGATTGCAGACCGCAACCGGTTTTCCACCAGCTGGCGCAGGCTTGTCGTCTCGCGCGTGACGTTCAGATCCGAGTCATTTTCTGCCATGCGTCAATTGACCGCCTATCAGACAATCTGTCAAGCAGCTTGACCGCCTGTCTGATTTGTGTTCCCCATAAGGCAAGCCTTAAGGCACCCATCGGAGGAAACTGTCATGTCGAAGACGTCGTCTACGCGCGGAGGGATCGATCGCCGCACGGTTTTGGCCGGAACGGCCTCGCTGATCGCAGCGCCCTGGATTTCCTCCACGGCTCAGGCCCAGGCCAAGCAGGTGAATATCGGCGTGATCATGCCGCTGTCCGGCGCGAATGCGCAGTTCGGCATCAATTCCCGCAATGGCATCGAACTGGTCGCGGACGAGATCAACGCAGCCGGGGGCATCAAGGCGCTCGGCGGTGCGAAGATCAATCTGATCGTTGCCGACTCCACCTCGACCCCGACCACCGCCGGCACGGTCGCCCAGCGCATGATCAGCCAGAATGAAGTCACTGCCATTCTCGGCGCCTTCGCATCGTCGCTGACCATTGCGATCTCCGAAGTCACTGAACGTCGCGATATCCCGCTGCTGACGATGTCGTTTGCGGACCAGATCACCGGTCGCGGCTACAAGAACATCTTCCAGGTCGTCGCCAAGGCATCGGCGCTTGGCAAGGCGCAGCTCGATTACACCGTGGCGATCGCGCAGGCAGCCGGCACCAAGATCGACAAGATCGCAATCATGTATGAAGACACGGCCTATGGCACCGCGCAGGCCGGCGGTCTCCGTGCCGCAGCCAAGGCGGCGAATATCCAGCTGGTGATGGATGATGCCTATCCGCTCGGCATCACCGACACGACCCCGCTGATCAACAAGCTCCGTGCATCCGGCGCGCAGGCCGTCTTCCCCGTCTCCTATCTGAATGACAGTTTGCTGCTGATCCGCACCATGCGCCAGCAGCGCATCACCATTCCGGCCATCGGCGGCGCCGCCGGCTACGTGATCCCGGATTTCGAAAAGGGGCTCGGCGAGTTCGCCGAAGGCGTGCTGTCCATCGCTCCGGCCAATTATGATCTCGACACGAGTCTCACCGATCGCTTCCGCAAGCGCTTCGGCTATTTCATGGTGCACGAAGCGCTCGAACACGCGGTGGCGCTGGATGTGCTGGTGCAGGCCATCGAGAAGGCGAAGTCGGCCAAGGCCGAAGACGTCACCATGGCGTTGCGCGGCGGAAAATTCACCGGCGGATGGACCAAGGCGATGACCGGCGGTGCCGTCGAGTTCGACAGCACGGGCCTCAACACCGCATCGATCCCGGTGATGGTGCAGTGGCGCAAGAAGGAGCTCGTGACCGTGTGGCCAAAGGATGTGGCCAAGGGCGCGGCCGAGTGGAAGTCCTGATCCTTTAGCGAAAGAAGATCGTGTCGTTCATTCAAGCGATTCTGGATGGCCTCCTGGTTGGCGGCGTTTACGCCGTCATCTCGATCGGCCTGACACTCGTCTACGGCGTGATGGGCATCGTGAATTTCGCGCAGGCGGAATTCCTGATGATCGGCATGTTCGTCTCGTGGTTTGCCTGGGCCTATCTCGGCCTCGATCCCGTCCTCGCGGCGCCACTGTCCTTTGTCGTGGCATTCGTTCTCGGATGGCTCGTGCAGGGGCAGTTGATCTCGCGTGTGCTCAAGGCTCCGTCGGTCGCTCAGATCTTTCTGACCGTCGGACTGCTGATCGTGCTCGAGAATGGCGCGTTGCTCGCATTCGGATCGCAGTTCCGCTCGGTGACGACATCCTATCAGACGCTGTCACTGTCGCTGGGCTCGCTCTTCATCAGCGTGCCCTATCTGATCGCCTTCTCCATGTCGTTGGCGTGCGGTCTGGCCTTGTGGTGGTTCATGCGCACCAGCTGGTTCGGCCGCGCCATGCGGGCAACCGCGCAGAATCCCATGGCGGCTCAGCTGATGGGGATCGATACCGCGCTGATGTACAAGATGGCATTCGCGCTTGGTGTCGGTCTCACGGCCTTCGGCGGCGCCGTCATTCTTCCCTATGTCACAGTATTTCCGCAGGTCGGCGGCCAGTTCGTCGTGTTGATGTTCACGGTCGTCGTGCTGGGCGGGTTGGGGAGTGTCGCCGGTGCGGTTGTCGGCGGTCTGGCGGTCGGCGTCATTCAGGCGCTGTCTGCCTTGTTCTTCCCGATCCAGCTGCAGAACCTCGTTCTGTTCCTCGTCTTCATTCTCGTGCTCGCCGTTCGGCCGCAGGGTCTTGTGGGAGCAAGCCGATGAAACGCTGGATCGCAATCGCTGTCATCGTTGTTGCTGCGGCGATCGTGCCGTTGCTGCTGAACCCGACCGGATACTGGATCCGTGTCTTCACCTTCACGCTCCTGTTCGCTGCAATGGCGCAGGCGTGGAATCTGATCGGCGGTCTCGCCAATCAGCTCTCGCTCGGGCACGCCGCCTTTTTCGGCATTGGCGCCTATACGTCGACGATCCTGCTGCTGAAATTCGGAATCAGCCCGTGGATCGGCATGTTCGCAGCCGGTGCACTCGGTGGTCTTGCCGCGCTCATCATCGCGATCCCGACCATGCGGCTGCAAGGGCACTATTTCGCGCTCGCCACGCTTGCCTTCGGTGAGGTGGCACGTGTCATCGCCAATGTCTGGACCTCGCTGACCGGCGGCCCGGGCGGACTGTCCGTGCTGTTCGTTCCGCCGAGCTTCGCCGCCTATTCGTTCAAGCAGCTGCTGCCGCATGCCTATATTGCGCTGATTGCACTCATCATCGTCACGGTGATCTTCGAGGTGATCCGGCGTGGCGCGATGGGCTACCGGTTGCGCGCCATTCGCGAGAATGCGGCGGCCGCGGAAGTCATCGGCATCGACACGACCAAGGTCAAACTGCAGACCGCGGTCATCTCCGGCGTGCTGACGGCCATGCTGGGCACGCTGTTTGCCCAAGTCGCCGTGTTCTTCGATCCCGATACCGCGTTCAGCGCGGCGTCGATCTCGATCCGCGTCGCCCTGATCGCCATCATCGGTGGTGTCGGTACCGCCGTCGGCCCGATCCTCGGTGCGTTCTTCATCGTGCCGATCGAGGAACTGATGAACGATCTGTTCTCGTCAGGCGCTGCAGGTCTGTCGCAGTTGATCTTCGGTGTCATTCTGATCGTGGTCATTCTCTGGCGTCCGCGTGGACTGGTGACCGTCATCGAGGCGCTGCGCGCTCGGCTTCAGGGCAAGGGAGCGCAATCATGACGATCCTCGATGTCCGCGGCATCTCGCGGCGGTTCGGCGGCTTGCAGGCACTGTCGGACGTGACGTTCTCCGTGCCGAAAGGGCAGATCGTCGGTCTCATCGGGCCCAATGGTGCCGGCAAGACGACCTTCTTCAGCACGCTCTGCGGGCTGATCAAGCCGGATACCGGTGCCATCACGCTCGACGGCACCAGCATCGTGGGCGAGAAGCCGCACAAGGTCGCCGGGCTCGGCATGACAAAGACGTTCCAGAACGTGGCGCTGTTTGCCGAGAGTTCGGTGCTCGACAATGTGCTGACGGCGGGCCTGCTGCGCCACAATGTAGAGACCGCGCGTGAGCGGGCACTGGTCTGCCTCGATCGCGTCGGCCTCAAATCCGTAGCTCACAAGATGGCCGGCAACCTGTCGTTTCCGGAACGCGCCCGGGTGGAGCTCGCGCGTGCGCTGTGTACCGATCCCAAGGTTCTGCTGCTCGACGAGGTGATGGCGGCGCTCAACCCCGTCGAAATGCAGGAGATCATGGATCTGATCCGCCAGTTGCGCGATGACGGCATTACGCTGCTTGTCGTCGAGCATCATATGCGCGCCATCATGGCGATCTGTGACCGCATTCTCGTGCTGAATTTCGGCCGCCTGCTTGCCGACGGCACGCCGCGCGAGGTCGCCAACGATCCCGTGGTGGTCGAAGCCTATCTTGGCCGTTCGGCGGAGGGGCACGCATGACCGGCTCCCAGCTCCTGCTCGAAATCAAGGGTCTCAATGCCGGCTATGGTGGCATCGATGTCCTGCATGACATCGACATCGAGATGCGCGAAGGCGAATTCGTCTGCATCATTGGCGCCAACACCGCTGGCAAGAGCACGATCCTGCGCACGATCTCGCGGCTCGTTCCCAATGTCCGTGGCACGCTGCGCTTCGACGGTCACGATATCGCCGCACGCACGGCACATGACATTCCCTCGCTCGGCATCGCGCATGTGCCGGAAGGGCGTCATGTCTTCCCGGACATGAGCGTCGAGGAAAACCTGATGCTCGGCGCGTTTACGGCGCGCAAGGCGACGGACCTGCAGCAACGGATGGAGCGTATTTTCGAGCTGTTTCCGCGCACCCGTGAGCGGCGTTCCCAGCTTGCCGGCACTCTGTCCGGCGGCGAGCAGCAGATGGTCGCGGTCGGCCGCGCGCTGATGCTGCAGCCCAAATTGCTGTTGCTCGATGAGCCCAGCCATGGTCTCGCGCCAAAGGTCGTCGAGGAAATGCACGATGCGTTTGTGAAGATTCATCGCGACGGGACATCCATTCTGCTCGTGGAGCAGAATGTCAGTCTCGCTCTCGACGTTGCCGCGCGCGGCTATGTTCTGGAGAGTGGCCGCGTCACACTTCACGGCAGCTCTGCGGAATTGAATGAAAACCCGGCCGTTCGCGCCGCCTATCTCGGTATCTGACCGGTAAGCGGGCGAGGGGAAGCCTCTACCTAGCAAGAAGGAGCCACAACATGAGCTACGACCAGACGATCACCCTTGGCGGTCTATTCGACGAAGGCCTGAAGACCCGCCGCGAAGTTCTTGGCCCTGCTTATGTCGACAAGTCGATTGAAGCTGCCAATGATTTTCAGATGGCTTTCCAGCACATCACCACTGAATGGTGCTGGGGCTATGCTTGGAATCGCCCGGGTCTCGACAAGAAAACCCGCAGCATGCTGAACCTCGCGATGCTGACCGCCCTCAATCGCTCGCCCGAAATCAAGCTGCACACCCGCGGCGCGATCAATAACGGCGTGACCGTCGAGGAAATCAAGGAGGTGTTGCTGCACGCCACCGTCTATTGCGGCATTCCCGCTGGCCTCGATGCGTTCAAGGCGGCCAACGAGACGCTCAAGGAAATGGGCAAGGTCAAGTAACGCCTTCACATGAAGTCTTGGCAAAATGCCCGCGCCGTGAGGCGCGGGCATTTTCGTTGGTGTGTCGGTGTCCTCGCCTACCAGGCCGGCAGGATCGAGCCCTTGAACTTGGCCAGGATGAAATCCTTGACCGGCTGCGAGCGATAGATCGCGATAAATTTCTTGAGGTTCGCTTCATCCTTGCGGTCCTCGCGGGCGGCGAAGATCAGGGTGAAATAGGGCTTGGCCTCGGTGACCTCGGTCTCGGCCACCAGCGCGGTGCTCAGCGGGAGGCCGGCCAGATAGGCATAGTTCGAGGAAACGAAAGCCGCCGCCACGTCGTCGAGCGAGCGCGGTAATTGCGCAGCGTCGATCTCCGCGATCTGCAGTTTGTTGGGATTTTCTGCAACGTCGAGAATGGTCGCCGAGAGCCCCGTATTGGGTTTCAGCTTCAACAGGCCGGCCTTTTCGAACAGGAGCAGGGCGCGGGCCGCATTGGTCGGGTCATTCGGAATCGCGATCCTGGCGCCGTCGGGAATCTCGGATGCCTTCTTGTACTTCCTGGAGAAGATGCCGGCCGGAACGAGGATCGACTCGTCGAGGGCTGCCAGCTTGTAGCCGCGCGCCTTCGACTGGTTGGCGAGATAGAAGCGGTGCTGGAAATTATTGAGGTCGATGTCGCCGGCCTGCAGCGCCGCATTGGGCTGGTTCCAGTCGGTGAATTCGATGATCTCGGCCTTCAATCCTTCTTTCTCGGACAGCCGCGCAGCTTCGCGCAGGATGTCGCCATAAGGCCCGGCAGAAACGCCAACCTTGATCGGCTTGTCGGCTGCGCTGGCCGGAAGGGCGGGAAGAGAGAGGACGATGGCCGAAAGGGCAATGGAGAGAACTCGTGATGCGATGGTCATTGAAGGTCCGGCTTGGCGTATTCACGCGGAATGGGAGAGCGAGTGCGGAGCTGCCGCAGGTCGAAATGATCGATCATCGTCATCGCGCGCGTCAATGAAATGGAATTTTGATTCTCGCCGGCTTTGGAGAGAGATGCGCAGGCGCTCACGATCGGCAGGAGCAAGCGTTGCTGATCCGGGCCGGCGTTGAGCTGGCGAGCCAAACGACTGCTGTGTTCTGCGATGGAAACCGCATCGATGGCGACACCATGCCGGCGGGCTTGAATGGTGACGAAGGCTTCACGGCGGGGCCACGCCCGCGACATTCATTCAAAATGCTTCTTCTGCGCTATCCCGGCGTGTGGAAGAATTTTTCTCCCAGGGCTGCCTTTTTGGTAGATTGTCTTTTCCGGAATTTGACGGGCGCGCGAAAATGTCTTCTTTATAAAGCTATCTTGACAATGAGGTGAGATCGCGGGACGGAAATGCGTGTTCCCAGGCGCAAGCTTGGACAAGCCTCTGATTTTTCACCGTAAGAAGGACAGCGGAATGCGTCTTGCAGACGCCGTCCAGTTGCCCGCGACATGTCTGGAGATGACCGTGCCGACCATTTCGCTTCCGCGCCGTTCCCTGCTGGCCGCTTCGGTGGCCATGGTCGCTGCGTTCGCCAGCCCGTCGATCGGGCTCGCTCAGGACGGGCCGGTCCGCATCGGCCTGCTGGCACCGCTGACGGGCACTGGTGGTCCCTACGGTCAGGAAGAAGAGCAGGCGGCGCGCGCCGCGGTCAAGATCATCAATGACGCCGGTGGCGTGCTCGGTCGCAAGCTCGAACTCGTGGTGGCTGATGACGAGTCGCAGCCCACCGCAGGCGTCGCAGCCGCGCGCAAACTGATCGACGTCGACAAGGTCGTCTCGATCGGTGGTGTGTGGAGCAGCGCCGTGGCCCTCGCCATCAAGCCGATCGCACTCGAAAAGGGCGTGCTGCTCAGCACCGTCGGTTCGGCCGATGAAATCACCGATGGCGACAACAAGAATCTGGTGTGGCGCTTCCAGACCAACGGCAAGAGCTGGGGCGAAGGTTTCGCCAAGGCCATGGTCAAGGACGGCGTGAAGAGCGCTTCGATCCTGGTGCTGCAGACGCCGTTCACACTGAGCACCATCCAGCCGTTCCGCAAGGCGTTCACCGATGCCGGCGGCAAGGTGCTCGATGAGGTCAACTTCAATGCCGGCCAGCCGTCCTATCGCACCGAGGTCGAGCGCATCTTCGCGAAGAAGCCCGATGCGGTGTTCGTTGCGGCTTACATCAACGAACTCAGCGCCATTGCCAAGGAAGCATTCCGCTCGGGCTATGAGAGCAAGATCTATGCATTCGGCAATGCTGCCGGCAGCAATGGTCAGTTCGTCAAGAATGTCGGCGCTAATGTTGCCGAGGGCGTGGTCTGGACGCAGCAGGTGCCGGTCGGAAAGTCGGTGTCGTATAGCCGCTACCTGAAGGAAATCGGAAAGCCGGAAGGCACCATCATGACCTTCGGCGCGCAGGTGTTCGACCAGATCGTGCTGACGGCGCTTGCCATCGAGAAGGCGAAGAGCACCGATGCGACGAAGTTCGGTGGTGAATTTCCGTCGCTCGTGAACAGCGACGGGCCGTCGCTCGGCGATCCCGCCGAAGCGCTGAACGCACTGCGCGACGGCAAGCCGTTCCGCTACGCCGGTGCAGCCTCGGACTTCAAGTTCGCGAAGAATGGCGACCAGACCAATCTCAGCTATGGCCATTTCGTCATCAAGTCGGGCGAGAGCAAGCTGCTCGGCGAGATCCGCTGAGGCGATGCTCGAGGCCGACGATGTCAGCGTGGTCTATGAGGGCGGCTTCACCGCGCTGAGTGGTGCGTCGGTGACACTTGCTGCCGGCAGCGTCACAGGCCTGATCGGACCGAACGGCGCCGGCAAATCCACGCTGTTCGGTGTGCTGGCCGGCGCGGTCAGGCCGGCCAGTGGCGAGGTGCGTCTGGCCGGCGAGATGGTGACGCATCATGGGCCGGTCTGGCGCGCGCGTCGCGGATTGGCGCGCACCTTCCAGCTGTCGCGCGAACTCGCGAGTCTGTCGGTTCTTGAGAATGTGATGGTGGCCCAGCCACAGATGCGCGGCGAGCGTCTGCTGTCAGTGCTGTGGGCCCGTGGCGCCGTGCGGCGGGAAGAAGACGCCGCGCGCGACAAGGCACGCGGGCTGCTGCAGCGTGTCGACCTGTGGCGGCTTGCCGATGCACCTGCCGGCACGCTCTCGGGCGGGCAGAAGAAGCTCCTGGAAATCTGCCGCGCCCTGATGCTCGACCCACGTATCGTGTTGATGGACGAGCCGAGCGCCGGCGTGAATCCGACACGGATCGGCGAGATCGTCGAATTCGTGCAGGCGCTGCGACAGGAAGGCACGACTTTCGGCCTCGTCGAGCACAATATGGGGATGGTCCGTGCGCTGTGCGATCACGTCTATGTCCTGGCAGAAGGACGTGTCCTCACCGCCGGTCGCTTCGACGAGGTGATCGCGGATACACAGGTCGCATCCGCCTATCTGGGCGCCCAGTCATGACATCGCGCGCGAGCGGACTTGAATTGCGCGACGTGATCGCGGGCTATGGCGGCCAGCCGATCCTGCATGGCGTCAGCTTGACCGTGCAGGCCGGTGAGACGCTGGTGGTTGTCGGCCCCAATGGATCCGGAAAATCGACGCTCATGAAGACGGCCGTCGGCCTGCTGCGTCCGATGTCCGGCGTGATCAGGCTTGGCGATGCCGATGTCTCGGCGCTCGGCGCGCCCGCGCGGGCCGCGCGTGGCCTTGCTTACGTTCCGCAGGAAGCCAATGTCTTTCGCAACATAACCGTGCTTGAAAATCTGCAGGTCGGGTATGAATTCGTGGCGCCGTCCGGAAGCCCGGGCTTTGCCGAGCGGCTCGAGGCAGTGCTGGCGTTGTTTCCCGAAATCCGCGTCAAGCTGCGCAGCACTGCCGGGCATCTCAGTGGCGGCCAGCGGCAGATGGTGGCCATGGCGGCGGCCCTGATGCCGAATCCGTCTGTGCTCGCCCTCGACGAACCATCGGCCGGACTGTCACCGCGCAATGCCGAGCTTCTGTTCGAAGTGATCGGCCGCGTGGCCGCCTCGGGCGTCACCATGCTGATCGTGGAGCAGAACACGCGGCTCGGCCTCGGTGCCGCCGATCAGGGTGTCGTGCTGGTGGGCGGCAAGGTGCGCCTCGCTGCCCCCGCGGCGACGGTGCTGGCCGATCCCGATATCCGCCGCCTCTATCTCGGAGGTGCGTGATGTTGCAGCTTCTCGTCAATGGCGTCGTCACCGGGCTGCTGCTGGCGCTGCCGGCGCTGGCGTTGTCGCTGACCTTCAGCGTGCTGCGCTTTGCCAATTACGCCATCGGCTCCTATCTCACTTGCGGCGCCTATCTCGTCTATGTCGGCAATGTCGTGCTCGGGCTGCCGCTCTGGCTCGCTGCCGGTGCTGGCGCGATCCTGTTTGCCGTATCCGCTGTGGTCATCGACTGGCTCGCTTTCCGGCCGTTGCGTGACCGCTCCGGCGTGACGCTGCTGGTGGCTTCTATGGGCGTCGCCATCGCATTGGAGAACGTGATCCGTTTCTTCGCCGGCAATTCGCCGCGTGCTTATGATGTTGCGGTGACGCGGCCGATCCGTCTCGGCGATATCCGCCTCAATCACGAACAGCTCACCATTCTGATGACGGTCACCGCAGCGCTCGCCGTGGTCTGGATCGTGTTCCGCTTCACGCGGCTGGGCCGCATGATGCGCGCCGTGGCGGACAACCCCGATCTCGCCGCCGTGCGCGGCATTACGCGCTCGCGCGTGGTCGCCTGCGTCTGGCTTATCTCGGGCACGCTGATCGCACTGTCGGGCGTGCTTGTCGGGCTCGATGCCAATGTGGAGCCGCAGATGGGCTGGACCTATCTGCTGCCAGTGTTCACGGCTGCGATCCTCGGTGGCATCGCCAATCCGATGGCTGCCGTCGCTGGCGCGCTGACACTCGGCATTGCCGAGGAACTGGCGACATTGATCATGCCGGTGCACTATCGGATGATCGTGACATTCCTGGTGATGGTGGCGCTGCTGTTGCTGCGGCCATGGGGTCTGTTCGGAACGCGGTGGGTGACGAAATGACGGTCTATCTCATCGCCACCCTCACGGTCGTCGCCATCGCCGCCCTTGCGGGCCTCGCGCTCAATCTGCAATGGGGCATGGGCGGCCTGGTGAATTTCGGCCTGTTCGGCTTCTACATGCTGGGCGCCTATATCGCAGGCCTGTTGACGGTGCAGGGCGTATCACCCCTGTTTGCTCTCGTCGCTGCGATGATCGGTGTCGCCGCGCTCAGCGCGGCCAGCGCGCTGATCTCCGTGCGATTGTCGGAAGACTATCTTGCCATCGTCACGCTCGGCTTCGCCGAATGTCTGCGCCTCGTCATCAGCTATGAAGGCTGGCTGACCAAGGGCATGCTCGGGGTCGCCGGCATCGAACGGCCGCTCCAGGCGCTGTGGCCGCGCGGCTTTGGCGATGTCGGCTTCCTCATGCTTGCGCTTCTATCGGTGCTGATCGTCTATGCTGTGCTGCAGGGCCTAGCGCGTTCGCCCTTCGGCCGGCTCGTGCGCGCCACGCGCGATGATCCCGGCGTGGTCGAGGCGCTCGGCAAGTCCGTGCTGTCGGTGCGTGTTCGCGTTTTTGCGGTGGGCGGCGCCATTCTCGGCCTCGCCGGCAGCCTGCATGCGTTCTATTACACCTATATCGATCCCACCCAGTTTGGCCCGATCATCACCGCCTACGCCTTCATGGCAGTCGTCGTCGGCGGCCGCGGGAGCAATCGCGGCGTTCTCGCCAGCGCCTTCACGCTGATCTTCCTGCTCGAGGGCAGCCGCTTCCTGATCGACTATGTGCCCGGCCTCGGCGCGGCCGAACTGGCGGCCATCCGCCTGTTCCTTGTCGGCGTGGGGCTGGTTGTTCTACTGATCTTCAAACCCGACGGCTTTGGCCGCGAGCCGCGCTCGGCGCTCGCGAACAAGGCGAGCTGATTCCAGGAGTTTTCCCATGGCCCGTGTCACCCTCAAGCGCCGGGACGATCTGCCCGACCACCTCAAGCCGCTCTGGGACCGCATGACCGTCTATGGTCCGTTCGAGGGGCAGGCCGGCGCGATGGCCAATCGCCTGCCGATCTTCGAACATATGTGGAAACTCCTCACCCAGCTCGGTGATGAGGGCGTGCTGAAGAAGCGCTATCTCGAATTGGCAATCGTTGCGACCTCGCTGGTCAACCAGTGCGAGTTCTGCGTCGCCCAGCACTCGCCCAAGCTGGCCGTGGAAGGCATCACGCCGGACGGCGCAGCCAGCCTGCTCGACTGGGAGAAGCATCCCGAACTCGATGAGATCGACCGTCTCGTGGTCGAGTATTCGATTGCCGTGACGGCGAACTGGAGCCGCATTCGCGACGCCATGTTCGAGCGCCTGCGCGCGCATTTCAACGACGCGCAGATCGTCGAGCTGACCTGGCGCATCGCCCTGTGCGGCGCCTTCAACCGCTTCAACGATGTGCTGCAGGTCGAAGTCGACGTCTGAGGCGCGCGGGCAGCCGGTTCAGACCGGCTGCCGATACTGCGCTGCCGGGTGGCTTGCCGGCAGCAAGGCTGCCGCGTTGGGAAACAGTTTTTCGCGCAGCGTTCCCTCACGATAGGCCGTCTTGTAGAGCCCGCGCGATTGCAGCTCGGGCACGACAAGGTCGACAAAGGCCGCCAGTGACTCGGGTGCGACCAGGCGCACGAGATTGAAACCGTCGATATCGGTTTCGCGCGCCCAGTCCGCGAGCTCGTCGGCAACATCCTGCGGCGACCCCACCACGAATGGCGCGCGTGCACCGGCGGGGCTGAGCGATGCGAGGTCGCCAATCTTCATCGGCACATCGCTGCGCTTGGTGAGGTTCTCGACCATCGACTGGATCGCATTGCTCTCGACATATTGCAGCGCCTGGTCCGGCGCAAACTTGGAAAAGTCGATTCCGGTCCAGCCGGACAGCAGCGCGAGTTGCCCGCTTTGATGCACGTAGGACGCATATTCGGCGTGCAGGTCCTTCGCTTCACCCCGCGTCGGCGCCACGATGATGTTCAGCCCCGCGAATAGCTTGATGTCGTGGGGGGAGCGGCCAAAGTCCTTCGTGGCCGTACGGATCGCCTTCACCGTCTCGGCCAGCATCGGCTTGGTCTGCCCGTTGAGAAAGATCGCCTCGGCATGTTTGGCGGCGAAAGAGCGGCCGCGCCTGGAGGCACCGGCCTGATAGAGCAGGGGCGTTCGCTGCGGCGACGGCTCCGACAGATGGATGCCGTCGACACGGTAATGTGGCCCGTGATGATGGATCGCGCGCACCTTGGCGGGGTCGGTGAAAACACCGCTAACGCGATCGCGGCGCACGGCATCCTGCGCCCAGCTGCCCTCCCACAGTTTGTAAGTCGCAGCCAGGAAATCATCGGCGACATCATAGCGATCGTCGTGAGCGCGGCCGGCCTCGAACCCCATGCCACGCGCGCCACTGTCGAGATAGCCGGTGACAATGTTCCAGCCGATGCGTCCCTGGGTCAGATGATCGAGCGTCGAGAAGCGGCGCGCGAAATGATAGGGATGATCGAGCGTCAGATTGGCGGTGATGCCGAAGCCGAGATGCTTCGTCACCAGCGCCATCGCCGAGACGAACAAGGTCGGATCGGCATTGGGGATCTGCACGCCATGCCTGATTGCAGTGTCCGGACTGTCGCCGAATACGTCATAGACGCCGAAGACATCGGCCAGGAAGATGCCGTCGAGCAGGCCGCGCTCCGCCGTTCTGGCGAAGTCTGTCCAATAGTCGAGCGTGTTGTAGCCGATCGAGGCATCGCGCGGATGCGACCACAGGCCGGCCCAGTTGTGGCTCGGTGCGGTCATGTTGAAGGCGTTGAAGCGGAGTTCTTTGGTTGCAGTCATGTGTCCGGTGTCTGGTCGATCAAGTCCCGGCTTCGTCGCGCAGAAGCGGGAGGAGGAGGCGTCCTTGTCGCTCGATCTCGGCGAGATAGGGCGTGTCGGACAGGATAAAGGTTCGGACGCCCGATGCGCGATATTTCTGCAGCGATCGGGCAACTTCCTCTGCAGACCCGACCAGCCAGGTGGTGCCGGCGCCGGCTGCCCCATATTTTCCGGGAGCGGTGTAGAGATTGTCGTCGAGCACGTCGCCGCGCGTCTGCAGATCGAGCAGGCGGCGTTGCCCCACGGCGATCGGCGGGCCGTGATCATTCCAGCCGGCGCCCGCCTTCTTCGCCATTTCAGCGACCTTGGCTTCGGCCACGGCCCAGGCTTCACGTGATGTCTCGCGCACGACGGTGGTAATGCGCAGGCCGAATTCCAGCGGCGCGAGATCGCGATCAAGGCGTCGGCTGATATCGCCGAGCCGCGCAATGCGCTCTTTCACATCAGCCAGCGGTTCGCCCCAAAACAGCTGCACATCGGCTTCGGTGGCGGCGACACGCTCGGCGGCTTCCGACGCCCCGCCGAAATAGAGCTTTGGATGCCGGCGTTCGCCGTGCGGTGAGATCCGCGGCGCGGCTGTGGAGTTCGCGACGCGGAAATGCTCGCCCGCATAGGTCACGTCCTCCTCGGTCCAGAGGCGTCGAACCAGCCGCATGAACTCTTTCGTCCGCGCATAGCGGTGGGCTGGATCGGATTCGCCGTCGCCATAGGCGGCGAGATTGTCTGTCCCGGTCACGATATTGACGCGGACACGACCGCCGGTGAGCTGATCGAGCGTGGCGGCTGCGGAAGCGAAATGCGCAGGCCGCCAGTAGCCAGGTCGTATCGCGATCAGCGGTTCAAACGTGGTGGTGCGTGCCGCCAGGGCTGCAGCGACCGTAAACGTATCCGGCCGTCCCCAGCCGGTCCCGAGCAGCGCGCCGCGCCAGCCGTGGCGCTCAAGTGCCTGGGCCTGGTCGGTCAGTGTCGCGATGCTGTTATGGTTGGGATCCGCGGTATCGCCGCGATGGCCGGCCTTGACGTCATTCGGGATGTACCAAAGGAATTCCGACTGAACGCTCAAGGTCATCTCCGGTGTCTCGGGGGAGCGGCACGCACGACCGCCGCGGCGTCCCACGACGGTTCATGCACGCCTTCGGTGGCATTTCTCAGGCAGCCTGCAGGCGGGCATGGCCGGCGCGGCGGGAGTCGATAAGTGCACGCGCGGCGCGTTCCGCAGCGCGGGCCGATCCGAAGTGAGTTCCCTCGAGTGAATCGAAGGCGGTCTCCGACGAGAAGAAGCGGAAGCCGCGCTCATCGGCAACGACGATGCCGGCGGTCTGGTTTGCGATTTCGATGATATAGGCGTGTGGCATGTGTTTGTGTCGCTGCATGGCAGCGATCCCATCCGAGAGTTGCGATGTCACGAAATGAAAGGTCGACGTCTGGCTGGGATCAACAACACGCGCCGGTGGCCGCAGACACGCAGCGGCGTGTCACGCTTCTGCGCAACTCACTCACTCCTGTTCTGCCGGTCATGGTCATGCGGGTGCCTCTGAGCACGGGTTGTCTATGTGAATTTCGTCGGAATAGCCGTTCCGGTCAATGAAATGGCTATCCATATTCGGCAGCCAGGTGTGCCGAATGTCCTTTGGGAAGGGTGACAGACAGAAGAT
>NZ_JBIISY010000432.1:0-2724 GCF_044340795.1 Tardiphaga sp. | reverse complement strand
ACTGCAAGCGGAGCGACGCATCGATGAGCGTGTCGCCGAGCTCTTGGAACTCGTGGGTCTCAGCGATCAGCGAGCGACGGAGGCGCGCTATCTGCCGTTCGCAAAGATGCGTCGCCTTGAGCTTGCGCGTGCTCTGGCGGCGGAGCCGAAGATGCTTCTGCTCGACGAACCCGCTGCAGGTCTGCGCGCAGGCGAGATCGACGAGCTCAACGGGGTGTTGCGCATGCTCAAGGACAGGCTCGGCATGACCATTCTGCTGGTCGACCATGTGATGCCAGTCGTGATGGGGGTTTCGGACCGCATCACAGTTGTGAACTTTGGGCAGAAGATTGCGGAAGGCGCCCCGCTCGAAATCCGCCAGGACCCTGCCGTGATTGCTGCCTATCTGGGACACTGACTATGCTCGAAATTTCCAATCTGAATGCTGGATATGGCACGGTCCAGGTCCTGAACGATGTATCGATCAAAGTGCCGGATCGCTCGGTTGTGACGTTGCTCGGTGCCAATGGCGCCGGAAAGTCGACGACGCTCAATACGATCGCCGGACTGATCAAGGCTTGGTCCGGTACGATTGCATATCGGGGTGATGAATGCGCTGGCGTTCCAGCGCATTCATTGGTGCGTCGCGGCGTTGCACTGGTCGCCGAGCAGCGTGAGCTTTTTCTTAATATGAGCGTCATGGAAAATCTGATGCTCGGCGCATTTACGCGCGACGACAAAGCCGAGATCCGAGAAAGTCTCGAACAGGTTTTCGAGATGTTTCCGAGGTTGGCCGAGCGTCGAAGCCAGAATACGCGCACTTTGTCGGGCGGCGAACAGCAGATGTTGGCCATTGGCAGGGCGCTGATGTCGCGTCCGTCGTTGCTGCTGCTGGACGAGCCATCGCTTGGTATTGCACCCATTCTGGTCCAAGAGATCTTCGCGCAGGTTCGAAAAATCAACGAACGAGGCGTTGCCGTCTTGGTCGTTGAGCAAAATGCGGCTATCGCGATGGATGTCGCGAGCTATGGCTATGTCATGGAGAATGGGCGCATCTCCATCGAAGGTCCGATCGAGACATTGAGGGCTGATCCACGGATTCAGGAGGCCTATCTCGGCGATGGCGGACATTAGCCGGATCGGCTGGCCGCGCGGTTGAAATCGAGGCCTCGTTTCGGCGAGGCGTTTGCAGAGAGTGGGTATGGCGATGCTGGATGGTAAAGTGGCGATCGTTACTGGTGGAGCCCAGGGCCTGGGTGCCGCATTTGCAGCGGCGCTTGCTGCCAATGCTGCCAAAGTCGTCATCGCCGATCTGCATCCAGCGGAGCCTGTCGCGGCTGCGATTTCTGCCGCCGGCGGTAGTTGCGTCGCCATGAGCATGGATGTTTGCGATCCAGCATCGGTATCCACCGTCGTGTCCCGGACGGTGGCGCTCCACGGGCGGATCGATATCCTGATCAATAATGCCGGCCTCTTCACCAATCTGCCGATCCAGCCTTTCAGCGACATCTCAAACGATGCGTGGGATCAGGTGATGGCGGTGAACGTCCGCGGTACCTTCGAATGTGTGAAGGCAGTGACTCCGCACATGAAGGCGGTCGGCGGCGGCAAGATCGTCAACATCGCGTCTGGCACGGCGATCAAGGGAACACCCGGTCTTCTTCACTATGTTGCCTCAAAAGGCGCCGTGATTGCGATGACGCGAGCCTTGGCGCGCGAACTCGGTGCAGACGGAATTTGCGTCAACAATCTCTCGCCTGGCCTCACCATGAACGACAATGTCCGGCAGAACAGCGCGTGGACACCCGATGTCATCGAGCGAAACATCAAGAGCCGTGCCTTGTCGCGCGACGCGGGTCCCGACGACTTGATCGGCGCATTGTTGTTCCTGGTGTCTTCCGCAAGCGATTTCGTGACGGGGCAGACGCTTTCCGTCGATGGCGGCTCCGTCATGAACTGAGTGGCGGGCCGCGTGGTGAAACGGAGTAGGGGACGCCCGCTCCCGTATCGGCGGCTCGGTGTGATGCTTTAAAGCGCGACGCCATGCCTGGCGCCGGTGATAGGCGTTACGGGCTCAGATCCTGTGAGGGATATATCTCCGCGAGGTGGTGGCGATGGATTTCAAGCAGATTAACTATTTCATGTGGGTCTTTGAGGAAGGAAGCTTCAGCAAAGCGGCTGCTAGAGCGAATGTCGTGCAGAGCGCGCTCAGCATGCAGATACGCCGGATCGAAGACGAATTTGGCGTGCTTCTGTTCAATCGATTGGCCCGCGGCGTTGAGCCGACCGAAGCTGGCCGCAAGTTCTATGAGCGCTGTATTCCGATCGCGCGCAATTTTGCTCAGGCGCAGGAGGAGCTGTCAGGCGCGAGCGAGCTCGCCTCCATCTCAGGTTCTGTGCGGGTCGGTCTGCCGGGATCGTTCAATCGCGGTGTGCTGCGCAATGTGCTGCTGCCTTTTATGGAGCGCTATCCGGATGTCCGCCTGACCATTTCGGAAGCGTATACCGGTACGCTTGTCGATTGGGTTCGAGAAGGGCAGGTCGATTTTGCACTTGGCGTGCGTCCATCCGAGGAGGGGGGGCTGATCCAGAAGCTTCTGTACCGCGACCGCGTCGTGCTGATGTCGGGCATGCCGTTGAACGGACCGCCGTTCCAGCCCTGCGATCTCGGCAAGATGGACAATATCAAGCTCGTCCTGCCCGCGAAAAACCAGAGTTTCGGGTCGCTGGTGCAATCGTATATTG
>NZ_JBIISY010000207.1:0-10222 GCF_044340795.1 Tardiphaga sp. | reverse complement strand
ACGCTGAGAGTGTTGTGATGTCAAAACCCCTCGCCTCCCGTATCGCTCTCGTCACCGGCGCCTCGCGCGGCATCGGCTATGCGACCGCCATCGCGCTGGCCAAAGCCGGCGCGCACATCATCGCGGTGGCGCGTACCCAGGGCGGGCTCGAAGAACTCGACGACGCCATCACCGCGGAAGGCGGCAGCGCCACGCTGGTGCCGCTCAGCGTCACCGACTGGGACGGCGTTGCGCGCCTCGGGGCCGCACTCCATGAGCGCCACGGCAAGATCGACATTCTGGTCGGCAATGCGGGCGTTGCCGGCGCCTCCTCGCCGCTCGGCCATATCGAGCCGAAATCCTGGAACGAGACCATGGACGTCAACGTCAATGCGAACTTCCAGCTGATCCGCTGCATGGAGCCGTTGCTGCAGCAGTCCGATGCGGGCCGCGCGGTGTTCGTCACATCGGGCACCGCCAACAAGGCGTCCGCATATCGCGGCCCCTATGCCGCCTCCAAGGCCGCGCTGGAAGCGCTGGTGCGCGTCTGGGCCAACGAGACCGCGACGACGCCGTTGCGCGTCAACCTGTTCAACCCCGGCCCGATCCGCACCCATATGCGCGCCATCGTGATGCCCGGCGAAGATCCGGAAACCCTCGATACGCCAGCGCAAGCGGCCGACGCCATCGTGCCGCTGTGCCTGCCGTCGTGGTCGGAGACGGGGAAGTTCGTGGACTACAGAACCGGCAAGGTAATGGGCTTTCACGCACCGTCGTAAGCCACTCTCGAACTGTCATCGTCCCGCTTGACGGGGGCGATCCAGTAAACACTGTCGGTGCGGAGTTTACTGGGTCACCCGGTCAAGCCGGGTGACGACAGATGAGAGTGTTGCGTCGCTTGCAAATCTCACACGTTGCACTCCGCCCCATCCGGGCTACACTTCCTCCCAAGCGGGACAAACCCGCATCACATAGGGAGGTCGTCATGGCGTCACGCCTGCGCGCGTTCGCACTTGCTGCAACACTCACCCTCGCCGCCTTTTCCGCCCACGCCGCCGACATTCCCCGTTTCGAAGTCGAGGCCTCCTGGCCCAAACCGCTTCCCAACAACTGGATCCTTGGCCAGGTCGGCGGCATCACCACCGACAAGAACGGCCATGTCTGGGTGATCCATCGCCCCAAGTCGCTGACCGATGACGAGAAAGGCGCCTCGCTCAATCCACCGCGCTCGAAATGCTGTATCTCCGCGCCGCCCGTTCTGGAATTCGATGCCGAGGGCAACCTCTTGCGCTCGTGGGGCGGCCCCGGCGAAGGCTATGAATGGGTCGGCCGCGAGCATGGCATCGAGGTCAGCGATGATGGCTTCGTCTGGGTCGGCGGCAACGAGGCCAACGACAATGCGATCCTGAAATTTACCCTCGACGGCAAGTTCGTGATGCAGATCGGCAAGATCGCGCCGAGCAAGGGCAGCAACGACACCACTCAGCTCGGCAAGCCCGCCGAGACCGCCATCGACAAGGATGCCAACGAGATCTATGTCGCCGACGGTTACGGCAATCGCCGCGTCATCGTGTTCGATACCAATACCGGCGCCTACAAGCGGCACTGGGGCGCCTATGGCAACAAGCCCAATGACGACAAGCAGGCGCCCTATGATCCGAACGCGCCGGTGTCACAGCAATTCGCCAATCCCGTTCACTGCGTCAAACTCGCCAGCGACGGGCTCGTCTATGTCTGCGACCGCATCAACAACCGCGTGCAGGTGTTCAAGAAGGACGGCTCATTCGTGAAGGAGTGGTTCTACGAGAAGGCCACGCTCGGCAATGGTGCGGTGTGGGATCTCGCGGTGTGGCCCGATCCGAAACAGACCTGGCTGCTCACGGCGGATGGCGAGAACAACGAGATCCGCGTCATCAATCGCGAAGATGGCAAGGTCGTCGGCACGCTCGGCAGGAGTGGCCGCAATGCCGGCCAGTTCCACTGGATCCACGCCATGGCCGTCGACGCCAGGGGCAATGTCTACACGGCCGAAGTCGATACCGGAAAGCGCATCCAGAAGTTCAAGCTGGTGTCCGACGCGTTGAAGTAATGGAGCGCATGGATCCGGTCCGTTCGCGCGCCGGCATATCCGGCCATGCAGATCAGCGATGAGGAGCGCGGCACCTTGATTGGCGCCGCGCAACGCTCGAACATCCGCGGGTCAGGCGACGCATTCATCCGCGTCGCATCGGCTTCGGATAAGGCCGCGCCGATTTTGCCCCCTCGCGCCAACGCCCCGGCGCGACGCCGGTCACGCGTTTGAAAGCCCGATTGAAGGCCGCTTCGGATTCATAGCCGATGTCGCCCGCAATGACGGCGAGACTATCGCTTCCCGCTCGCATCCTCTCCGCAGCAAGCTGCATCCGCCACCCCGTCACATATTCGATCGGCGCCTGCCCCATGACGTCGTTGAAGCGCTCCGCAAGCACCGTCCGGGACGTACCACATTCGCGCGCGAGATCATCCACTGTCCAGCGGCGTGCCGGATTGCCATGGACCTGCTCCATCGCGCGCACCAGCACGGGGTCGTTCAATGCGGCGAACCAGCCTTGTGCGCTCGGCGGCAGTGCCGACACATAGCGGCGCAGCACTTCCACAAACAACAGTTCCATCAAGCGCCCAAGCATGATCTCGCTGCCGGAAATGGCTTCATTCGTCAGCGTGACGATCTCCCTCACCATCCCTGTCAGCAGCGCGCTGACCCGGCCTTCGCCGGCGCGATCGATCAGCAATTGCGGTAATGTGCGGAACACCGGGGAATGCAGCAGTTCCGACGACTCGATGAAACCGCAAACCATGCGGGTTTCCTGACCGCCGCCGCCATGCTCGATCGTCCACATGCCCGGCAGTGAACCTGCACGCACCAGATCCTGCGCCGACGCCATGGCGCCGCCATCGCCCCGATAGAACCGGTGCGTGTCTGGAAACGGCATCAGCATGATATCGCCTTCGCGGATCGTATATCGCTGGCCATCGGCCAGTTCGACCACGCATTCGCCCGCGGCAACCAGGTGAAAGATACTGACATGGCGCAGATGCGCCATCGGCGTGTGTTCGTCGAAATGCTTCGGACTGATGAGTCCGAATGGCTCGGTCAGACTCGCATTCAGATAAACCGCACCGCTGAGCCGCACCGACCGCAGGACATCGGCTAGCACCTGACCGCCGAGATCGACATCCGGTGTCTCTGCAAATGATGGCGGTGTCTCGATCATGTGAGGCTCTGAACCTCCGATCACGGTCCGCAGCCCCACACAGGCATGTCCACTGCGGCATCGCGCTCTAACGATGGACAAGAATATGGCCAAGAAATGGTTGAACAAGGCGGTCGATCGCGGCTTTCGACTGGCCGGACACGCTCTGATGCGGCAGGCGATCGCACGCCTGATCCATGTCGATGACAAGTCGCTGTCAAAATCCGGCTTGTCGCGCGCAGCCATCGCCGATTTTCTGACGACGCCTCTCAGGACCGATCCGCACCGCTTCTTCCGGCACCGGCATGCCCGAGACACGGCAACCGAACGGACACCGGCAACGCGCGCCCGCGGCCCCATCACAGATTTGAATGGTCATCGGCGCGAACTCGACGGGCGCGATGTCGATCCACTTCATACCGACGCCGCGGGCGCCGATCCATGGTCGATTGCGCGCAGGATCAAGGCAAGGACGGGTCTGCGCTTCCGCGTGCTGACGACCGGCGCGCTGATCGGCATCGGAGCATTGACCGCATGTTCAGGAACGACGCTGGAGTCCGGCACGGCATCAGCAAAGCGCGAACAGTCACCTCGCTGCCGCCTGAAGTCCTCGGCCGTTCTGATATCCGCGCAAACGCCGATCCACAGCAGCGCCGGCTGACCCTGCAGGTCGCGATCACGGACTCGAAACGTCTTCAGCAACAGCACGACGCCCGCGACGGCCCGTCCGAAGACGGTGCCTGAGATGAACTCCATATCCGGAACGCCTTTCATCGAACCACCACGTCACACACAAGGATGCCTCACATGACCCGCCTCCTCGTCTTGTTCTATGGGCTGATATCCTATCTGATCTTCTTCGCGACCATTCTGTATGCGATCGGCTTCGTCGATCGCCTGATCGTCCCGAAACACATCGACACCGGACTGGATGGGCCGTGGGCCACGGCCCTGCTGGTCAATCTCGCCTTGATGCTGATCTTCGCCGTTCAGCACAGCGTCATGGCGCGAAAATCGTTCAAGCGCTGGTGGACCCAGTATATTCCTGCCTCGGTCGAACGCAGCACCTATGTGCTGCTCGCGAGCCTGTCCCTGGTGTTGCTGTTCTGGCAATGGCAGCCCATGTCGGCCATCATCTGGCATATCCGCAACGAACAACTCGCCACGGTCATCACGGGCGTGTCGTTGCTGGGCTGGCTCATCGTTTTCACCAGCACCTTCCTCATCAACCACTTTGAACTGTTTGGACTGCAGCAGGTCATCCAGAACCTGTCGAAGCGGAATCCATCAGCACCGACATTCCGCACGCCGCTTTACTACCAGTTCGTGCGGCACCCGATCTATCTCGGCTTCATCATCGCGTTCTGGGCGGCGCCGACCATGACCGTCGGACATTTTCTCTTCGCCGCTGTGACCACCGGCTACATCTTCGTCGGTATCTATTTCGAGGAAAGGGACCTGGTCGACCTGTTCGGCGACGACTACCGCCGCTACCGCGAACGGGTGTCGATGCTGATCCCGTGGCGGAAGTCGAGTGGTGTCGTCAGATCGACGCCAAGGAAGCCTGTCGAGCTCACCACCGAGCGATAATGGATGGACCGGACCGATGCTGGATCGCGTGGTGGCGATCCAGCATCGAAGTGCCTCGATCAATTCGGCCGCTTGCGCTTGTGCGCGAACGGGTTGGCCTTTTCGCGCAGGGTGATGCGGATCGGGGTGCCCGGCAGCTCAAAAGCTTCGCGCATGCTGTTGGTGAGATAGCGCAGATAGCTGGTCGGCACCGCATCGGCGCGCGAACAGAACACCACGAAGCTCGGCGGACGCGCCTTGGTCTGGGTGATGTAGTTCAGCTTCAGGCGCCGCCCCGATACCGCCGGCGGCGGGTTCGTCGAGATGGCGTCCTCAAACCAGCGATTCAGCGCAGCCGTGGCGATACGGCGATTCCAAATCTTGTAGGCGTCCTGGATCGCCGCCATCAGGCGATCAATGCCCTCGCCCATCAGGCCGGAGATCGCGACGATCGGCACGCCCTTGATCTGCGGCAGCCAGTGATCGGCCTCGGTGCGCAGCTGGCCGATCATGCCGCCGCGCTTCTCGACCAGATCCCACTTGTTGACGGCAAGGACGAGCGCACGCCCCTCGCGCTCGACGAGGTCGGTGATGCGCAGATCCTGCTCTTCGAACTTGTTCTGCGAGTCCATCATCATCACGACGACTTCGGCGAAGCGCACAGCGCGCAGTGCGTCAGCGACGGAAAGCTTTTCCAGCTTCTCCTCGATGCGCGAGCGCCTGCGCAGGCCGGCGGTATCGAAGATGCGGAAATAGCGGCCCTTGTAGTCGACCTCCACGGAGATGCTGTCACGCGTGGTGCCGGCTTCCGGCGAGGTCAGCAGGCGTTCTTCGCCAAGCAGATGATTGATGGTGGTCGACTTGCCGGCGTTGGGACGGCCGACAATGGCAACGCGGATCGGGCGCGTGGCGATCTCTTCATCGCTCCACTCCTCCGCGATCGGCTCCTCTTCGTCCTCTTCCTCAATTGGCTCCGGCATCAGCTTGGCAAGCTCGTCATAGAGCTCGCCCATGCCCTCGCCATGCTCGGCGGAGATCTGGATGGGATCGCCGAGGCCGAGCGCGTAGCTTTCCATCGCGCCGACTTCGCCATGCTTGCCCTCGCTTTTGTTGGCGAGCAGCAGCACCGGCTTGTTGGCGCGACGCGCGAAATCGGCGAAAGCGCGGTCGTTCGGCGTCAGGCCCATGCGCGCGTCGATGACGAAGAACAGCGCATCAGCGAGTTCGATCGCCGTCTCGGTCTGCTCCTGCATGCGCGCGGTGAGCGAGCCCTTGGCACCTTCGTCGAGACCGGCGGTGTCGATGATGGTGAATTCGAGATCGCCGAGCTTGGCTGCGCCCTCGCGGCGATCGCGGGTGACGCCCGGCGTGTCATCGACGAGCGCCAGCTTTTGCCCGACGAGACGGTTGAACAGCGTGGACTTGCCGACATTGGGCCGGCCGATAATGGCGATCGTGTAAGACATAGGTGATCCGTGCGGCCGTTACGGACGACCTGTCGATTGCGCAGTGTTGCGCGAGCTTAACGCGAAAAGCTTCCCGAGGGCATTGGCGCCGGGAATGCCGACGACGGCTGCTGTTGCTGCGGAGCCGGTGCGGCAGCCGGCTCCGCAGCCGGCGGCGCGGTGGTGCGGCGGCGGGTGATCTTGCGGCCGGCTGGCGGCTGCGCGACGCCGGCAGCGCTGCCCTCTTCCGCAGCGGCTGCATCGGGCGCGCCGTCCTGGCGGACATTGCCGACCTCGACATCACCGCGGCTGCGCGACTTTGTGGCCTTGCGGCCGGTCGGTGCACCTGGCGCGGCCTGTGGCGGCGGGGCTGTGGCGGCTGCAGCAGCGGCGGCCTGTTCGGCCTGCTGGCGCTGGACGCTTTCCTTGTAGAGATCGCGCGGCACGCCCTGCTCGAGGCCCGGAACGCCTTCGGGGAAGACCGGCTTGCGGTCGCCGGGCAGCTTTTTCTTGGTGTCCATGAAATCGAGCAGATCCGACGGATCCCAGCTCGACGCGCCGCCGCAGCCCGTCAGCACGCTGGCGAGCGTGACGAGAACAGCAGCGGAAACAAGACGTTGCATCGACGAGCGCATAGGCATCTCACTCAAATTCGTTCGGACGGCCGCGGCTCAGCGCAGCTTAGCTCTTGGCCGCGGGCGGCAGCAGCGCCTGCAGCGACTCGGCGCGGGTGCGGATGCTGGATGGCGTATCGTTGTCGTTGGAGATCGCCTCGACCCATTTGCGGGTATCGGCGGCATTGCCGGCCTTCCAGGCAGCCAGCGCGAGCAGTTCGCGGGCGGAATGGCGATAGGTGCCGGTCGCCGATGTGGCGGGCTCGAGCTTCGCCAGCAGCGCATCATAAGCCGCTGTTTCCACGAGCAAAGTGCCGGCACGGACGCGGGCGAGATCCTTCTCGTTGGCGCCCACGGTGTTGTCCGCGATGACCTCGTCATAGAGCTTTACGGCAGCCGCAGGATCGCGCTTGGCGGCTTCACCGGCGGCGCGGAGGCGCGCCATGGTGCGATAGCCCGCAGGGGCCTCGGCAGCGAGCTTGGTGAAGGCGGCTTCGGCTTCCGCCGGCTTGTTCTGCTCGGACAATTCCGAAGCCTTATCAAAGGCCGCGCCCGCTTCGGCAGCCTTCTTGCCCTCCAGATAGGAGTAAGCGCGCCAGCCACCGACGCCGCCGACGATGAGAACGGCGACCAGAATGATCAGGAGGGAATATTTTTCCCAGATCCGCTTGAGCTGCTCGCGACGCAGGTCCTCGTCGACTTCATTAAATAATTCAGACACTTAGAGATTTCCTGGTACGGATCGGCCGCGCTCACCCCGAGCGGCGCTGGGGCATTCGCCCGCGCATCGCGGCGGCGATACCCTAGCGTTATGGCATTGGCAAGGCAAAGCCAACGCGATCAAGGCGTTGGCGATCAAGGTGTTATCCCGAAACGCTGAAGGCGCAAACCAAATTCGCGCGCGTCAGTTCATCCCGCCTGCCCCGCCGCTGGTGCGGCCATTGGCATTGGAGTTGGCGCTGTTGTCGCCGAAGGCGGAATTGGCATTGTTGCCGCCGAGCGCCGCGTTTCCGCGCATAACTATCGTAGGATCAACGACTTGGCGCGGCTGCTCGGCGCGCGGCCGGTCGTGCTGCGGCCGCCTTGCGTCCTCTGTGTGGCCGGCTTGCGGCAGCAGCGCCAGCGCGGCGGCAAAGCCGAGCAGTTTCAAGACCTTCATGGCGACCGTCCTTCGATCTCAGCCCCGAACCTTCAACACCGAATTGCGCGCCGAATTCCCCGATCTGCGCGCGAATCTTGTGGCAACTCAGAGGCAGGACGCATCACGCCTTCGGCTTGCCACCATACACATGCTCCGGCCCCGGAAACGCGCGCGAGCGTACTTCGTTGGCATAGCCTTCGATGGCTTCCTCGATCATGGAACCGAGATTGCCGTACTTCTTCACGAATTTCGGCACCCGGGCATTGAGGCCGAGCATGTCTTCCAGCACCAGCACCTGGCCGTCGCAGGCCGAGCTGGCGCCGATGCCGATGGTCGGGATCGCAATCGTCTGCGTGATTTTTCGCGCGACCGGTTCGGCTACCGCCTCAACCACCACGGAGAAGGCGCCGGCTTCGGCGACGGCGATCGCGTCATTCTGAATCGGGCCGCGCACATTCTCGCCGCGCGCGAGCGCCTCGGCTTCGTCCTTGCCCTGAGAGCGGAACGAACCGAGCGCATTGATCGACTGCGGCGTCAGGCCGATATGCGCCATCACGGGAATGCCGCGCTCGGTGAGAAACGCAATCGTCTCCGCCATGCGCGCGCCGCCTTCCAGTTTCACGGCGCCGCAATGGGTTTCCTTCATGATGCGCGCGGCCGAATGAAACGCCTGCTCCTTCGACGCCTCGTAAGAACCGAACGGCATATCGACAACGACCAGCGACTGTTTCGAGCCGCGCATCACCGCGTGGCCCTGCAGGATCATCATCTCCAGCGTCACGGGCACCGTGGTCTCGAAGCCGTGCATCACATTGCCGAGCGAGTCACCAACGAGAATGACATCGCAATAGCGATCGACCAGCGAGGCCGTATGCGCGTGATACGAGGTGAGCATCACGATCGGCTCGCCATTCTTGCGCGCGAGGATATCGGGGGCGGTCTTGCGTTTGACAGCTGACTGAATGGACATGGTCTCAAGCTCCGAACACAGGCACGCCGATCACCACCGGGTGGAAGGCGAATGCCAAGGCAAGATAGGCGACGACACCGACGCCGACGGCGATCGCATCATTGGCGACACCGCCCACCGGGATCGGCGGCGCGCCGCTGTCGGGACGACGCTTCAGCGAGATGCGATCGAACACCGCCCAGGCGAGAAACGAGCCGAACAGGATGATCGAGCCGAGATCGCCATTGGCGAGCAGATGCGACAGCGCCCACAGCTTGATGCCGGCGAGCATCGGATGTTTCAGCGTGGTGTAGATTCGGCCGCGGATATAGGAGGCAGCGACCATGATCACCGCCGGCAGCATCAGCAGAATGGTGATGTGCTTCATCGCCACCGGCGGATACCAGACATCGATCCAGCCATTGGTACGGTAACTGGCATAGCCCCAGACGATCAGCGCGAGGCCGACCACGGAGACGAGCGAGAAGGCGATCTTGTAGCCGCCCTCGCCGATCCGGGCGATCAGATCGGCGCGCGCATCGCGTTTCGTGATGAAGAGATGGATGCCGAGAAACAGCACGAGGCCAAGGATCATCACGCTCAAGCCCATGATCGTCGTCCTCTCGCAGGGCGGTTGCGTGCCGGATGGGTTGCTCGCCCTGAAATTCCAATTATGGTCCCGCTCGTTTTACGGCCGGGCGGGACGACGTCCGGTATCACTTTTCTGGGGAAACGCGCAATGCTGCGAAACGCCACCACCTCTGCCCGCATGCGCGGCGCGCTTGCCGCGCTGCTGCTTCTGGCCGTACCGAATGCCGCCTCCGCGCAAGCCGTCTGGCCACCGAAATTCGTGCGCATCATCGTGCCGTTCGGCCCCGGCGCCAGCCCGGACATCGTCGGCCGCGTGCTGGCGGACAGCCTTGCTGCGCGGCATCCCGGCACCAATTTCGTGGTGGAGAATAAGCCCGGCGCCTCCGGCAATATCGGCACCGATGCGATTGCCAAGGCGGCGCCGGATGGCGCGACCATCGGCATCTCGCTCGGCGGACCGCTGGCGATCAACACGCTGCTGTTTGCGAAGCTGCCCTACAATCCTGATACGGACATCGCACCGATCACGCTGCTGACGCAGCTGCCGAGCGCGCTCGCGGTGCCGTCGAGCCTTCGCGTCAATTCGGTGGCGGAGCTGCTCGCCAAGGCGAAGGCGGACAACAAGGGTCTCGCCTATGGCTCGATCGGCGTCGGCACGCTGTCGCAGATCTGCATGGAAGCGATCGCGCAGAAGGCCGGCG
>NZ_JBIISY010000431.1:0-2734 GCF_044340795.1 Tardiphaga sp. | reverse complement strand
TCCGGCGAAGGCAGCGACGAGATCTTTGGCGGATATCTATACTTCCACAAGGCGCCCAACGCGCGGGAGTTTCACGAAGAGCTGGTGCGCAAGCTTGACGCGCTCAACAACTACGATTGCCTGCGCGCGAACAAGTCGATGATGGCGTGGGGGGTGGAGCCGCGGGTGCCGTTCCTGGACCGCGAATTTCTCGACGCGGCGATGCACATCGATGCGAAGCACAAGATGGTTGGCCAGAGCGCCCAAGGCGCGCGACGCATCGAGAAAGCGATTTTGCGGGAAGCGTTTGCGGGCTATCTGCCCGATGCGATCCTGTGGCGACAGAAAGAGCAATTCAGCGATGGGGTGGGTTACGGCTGGATCGACGGGTTGAAGGCACATGCCGAGGCACAGGTCACCGACCGGGCGATCGCCGCTGCCGACAAGCGCTTTGCGTACAACCCGCCGCAGACCAAGGAAGCGTATTACTATCGCCAACTGTTCGAGC
Source organism: Tardiphaga sp. (assembly GCF_044340795.1). Taxonomy (GTDB): domain Bacteria; phylum Pseudomonadota; class Alphaproteobacteria; order Rhizobiales; family Xanthobacteraceae; genus Tardiphaga. The sequence continues at coordinate 2,247 of NZ_JBIISY010000431.1, read as the reverse complement.
ATTTCTTTCCAACGCAGGCGGCAGCCGAGACGGTACCGGGGGGGAAGTCGATCGCGTGTTCCTCGCCGGCGGCAATTGCCTGGGACGCCAGTTTTGCAGCGATGGCCGACCCGTCCGGACGTGCCGTGGCAGGTGTGCACGAGCAGGCGCTGGCCTGATTCCCGCTCAGGGCTTGACGTAGCTCCAGCCGCTCTCCTGCAACTCCATCACCCGCACCACACCGGACTCGACCATCTTGGCCTCAGAGAGAATTGGAATCTCCTTGTCCTCGGTCTTGCGCATCTTTTCCCGGGTGTTCCCGCACGCCTTGAAAGACACCTCGGGCGCGCCAATTGCCATTGCCTCGATGCGGCTTTTCACGGGTGACGTGTCGCTTCGAAGCATGTGCAGGCCGGGACCGAACGTGACGACCTCGATCTTCACTTTCTCGCCCTTTGACTTGTAGTAGTCGATCACGTTGGTCGCGTTGTTCAAGGCGAGGTTCATGGCGGCCGCATCGTTTGAGTTGACCTGAAGTATCAACCGATGGTCGACAGCTGCGTTTGCGCGCGCGATCTCGGAGCGCCGTTGTGCCTTCGACTTGTTGGCTGCTACGGCCGGACGCCAATTCGGCCACGACGCAGAGATATCGGCAGATGTTGCGATTGGCTCGCCCTGCGCATTGACCGGGCCCGTCAATTGGCGCCTTCCCTCTTGGGCCAGGATCGGCTGAGGAGCGAAGACCAGCACGAGGAAAGCAACAAAGGCGAGCCGAGCGTGAAACTGGACAGGACGCATAATGTAAACTCCTTTGTGAAACGAGGTGGGCAATAATCATCAGTCCCCCTGCCCGGCCCGGGGATCGGACCATCGACAAACCGACGCCAACCGTTGCCGGACGACGTCTAGCCCGTCGAGCGCGAACGCCACTTCGACAACGACGCGTCCGGGCGCTTGCAGGCGGACCACTAAGCCGCCGCGGTCCGGCAGCGACTGCATCAACCGAACCGGGTCGCCGCCGAGCGTGATGCCGGATCCGAACGACGGCGATGCTCCGCCAAGGCGCACCGCAGGCCCGCCATTGATCTGGTAGGCGATCGCCTGCTCCCCCGGGGAAATTCCTGCGCCTTCGATCGTCACTTGGGTACGACCACCGCGGCAGCGAAGCGTCAATCGCAATGCCGGCGCAGCGCCACCGGCGACGTCGGCCCGTGCCTGGGCCGCGACCGAGGCAGACGCGATCGGCGAGTAATCAACGGGCGAAGTGGTCAGCCCAACGGTCCAGCCACCGGGCGCTGTACGCGACGGCGCGGCGGCCGACTCCGCGTTGTCAAGGCATTCCACCCGCTGCTCCCGCTCTATAGGCGCGCAGGATCGCATCCGGGACACCGGATCCGGGGATTCAGCCCACGACACCGTGTATGTGAGACCGACCGCGACCATTGACGCCATTCCCGCGCGGTTCATGGAGAGGATTGAGCAGTGCGCGGCTGGCGGTCGAGCCAGTCCTGCGCCGCGGAGAAGCGCGTCAGCCCTGGCACCGTCGCGCGGAGGTTGATGGACTTCCATTTCGGATCGAATCCGGGGCCCTGCAGTCCGCTGACGCGCGAGAACAGCCGGTCGACGAAGCGCGCGACGCGGTCATGGCGGTTGGTGTTCGGAGGCCAGTTAAACGCGGCCAGCACGGTGGGCACGGCGATCGTCGCCACACGTTCACCCTGTTTCAGCAGGTTCGGATAGTCTGAAGAGTCCAGCGTGGCCGGAAGGTAGTAGTCCTCAAACCTGCCCTCATACGGCACCGGAAGAAACTTGAAACCCTGTTCCCAACGGCCCTTCACGAAGGCATCGACCGGCTTGGACGTGACGAACACCACCGCTGCCATCTGGCCGCGGCGCATCTGCTCGAGCGCCACCTGGTGCGGCACGAAGGTCTGCTCCACGGAGACACCGAGCCGACTGAAGATCAGCGGTCCGGAATAGGCGGCGGCAGTACCCTGGGTGTTGAAGTTCACCTTCTTTCCGACAAGATCCTTCAGGGCGCCGATCTCGGGCCTGACAAAGATATGCAATTCCGACGGGAAGAGGTTTGCAATGTAAGTGATCCTGCGTTGGATGTCGGGCACCTGTCCCCTGTACTCTTCAAGCGCATCCGAATTGATGATGGCCGCATCGATTCCGCGCAGATAGAGCAGCGAATTGACATTCTCCGCCGCGCCGCGGGTCACAACTGGCAGCACGCGGAGTTCGTCGCCATCGTCGGCAACGCGA
>NZ_JBIISY010000246.1:0-8441 GCF_044340795.1 Tardiphaga sp. | reverse complement strand
CGCTTGACTACGACGTCACCGTGGTCGATCCGCGTACCGCCTTCGCCAGCCCCGAGCGCTTTCCGGATGTCAAACTGATCGCAGAATGGCCGGACGAGGCGTTGCCGCCGCTCGGCATCGACCGCTGGACGGCCTTCGTCGCGGTGACCCATGATCCGAAGATCGACGATCCCGCGCTGCTGCATGCTTTTGAGAAGGGCTGCTTCTATATCGGCGCGCTCGGCTCGCGGAAGACGCACGCCAAGCGTCTCGACCGCCTCAAGGAGCAGGGCGCGACGGATGCCGATCTCGCGAAGATCAGGGCGCCCATCGGCCTGAACATCGGCGCGGTCTCGCCCTCCGAGATCGCGGTTTCGATCATGGCCGAGATCACGGCAGAGCTGCGCCTGCCGAAGGACGCAAAGGCGGCTGCGGCATGAAGTTCGGTCCGGCCAGCCCGGCCGAGGCGCTCGGCGGTGTGACTGTTCACACGCTGCGGCAGGGCGATCTCGTGCTCAAGAAGGGCACGACGATCGGTGCTGACGAAGTGGCCGCGCTCAAGCGTGCCGGGGTCAAGGAAGTCGTCGTCGTTCGTCTCGAAGACGGCGACATCTCCGAGGATGCCGCCGCAGCCAGCATTGCGCAGGCCGTGGCGGGCGAGGGCGTCATCGTCGAGCGTGCGTTCACCGGCCGCGCCAATCTGTTTGCCGCCAAGCCTGGCATCCTGGTCATTGATCGCACCGCCGTCGATCGCATCAATGGCGTGGACGAAGCGATCACCTTTGCGACGCTCGATGCGTTCAAGCCGGTGGTCGAGAACGAGATGATCGCCACCGTCAAGCTGATTCCGTTCGGTGTGGCTGCGAGTTTACGCGATGCTGCGGTGAAAGCCGCAGGCGGCACGGCGATGCGGATCGCGCCCTATCAAGTCAAGAAGGTCGGCATCGTCTCGACGCTGCTACCGGGCCTCTCGCCAAAGGTCATCGACAAGACGCTACGCGTCACCGAAGAGCGCCTCGCGCCGGCCGGCGCAAGGATCATCGCCGAGCGCCGCGTGCCGCATGATGAAACGGTGCTCGCGAAGACGATCGATGAATTGCTTCGACTCGGTGCCGAACTCGTGATCGTGTTCGGCGCTTCTGCCATCGCGGATCGCCGCGACGTCATTCCTGCCGCCATCGAGCAGATCGGCGGCACCATCCAGCATTTCGGCATGCCGGTGGACCCCGGCAATCTCCTGCTGATCGGCAAAGCCGGCGATGTGCCGGTGCTCGGCGCGCCCGGCTGTGCACGTTCGCCGGTGGAGAACGGTTTTGACTGGGTGCTGATGCGCCTGCTCGCAGGCCTGGAGGTCACCCGCAAGGATCTCGTCGGCATGGGCGTCGGCGGTCTGCTGATGGAGATCGTCACCCGCCCGCAGCCGCGTGCGCCGGCTGAAACCGATGGCAATCGCAGTGTGGCCGCGCTGGTTCTCGCTGCGGGCCGCGGCACGCGGATGGGCGGTCCGAACAAGCTGCTCGCCGAACTCAACGGCAAGCCGCTGGTGCGCATCGTCGCCGAACATGTGCTGAAGTCGAAAGCGAGCAGCGTCACCGTGGTCACCGGCCATCAGGCCGCCGATGTGGAGAGGGCCCTCCGGGGCCTCAACGTCACCTTCGTCTACAATCCCGATTATCCCGATGGCATCGCGAGCTCGGTGAAGGCCGGCATCGCCGCCGTGCCGCGCGATGCCGATGGCGCGGTGGTCTGTCTCGGTGACATGCCGCTGATCGACACCACATTGATCGATCGCCTGATCGATGCGTTTGCGCCCGATCGGGGGCATCTCATCGCTGCGCCTGTGAGCGAAGGCCGTCGCGGCAATCCGGTGCTGTGGTCGCGCCGTTTCTTCCCGGAGTTGATGACGCTGGACGGCGATGTCGGTGCGCGCAACCTGATCATGAAACATGCCGAGGCTGTTGCCGATGTGCCCGTCGAAGGGCGTGGCGCTTTCCTCGACATCGATACGCCGCAGGCGCTGGAGGAGGCGCGGGGCAGCTGATTTGTAGGGTGGGCACGGCGCAAGAGCGCGTTGGCCTACGCTACATGTTCCCTTCATTCACCAAGTCGAAACTCCCTCGCGGTACAGTTCTGCCGATTGCACCTCGGGGGAGGGGAAATTGTCATCTCGTCTTGCTGCGCGCTCCCGCGCGTTTTTTTCTGCTGCGCTCATTTTCAGCCTCGCATCTTTGCAACCGGCAATTGGCGCCGGCGCTCTCGCTATCGGCAAATGCGGTGCCTATGGCCAGGCCTATGACCATCCGGCCGAGGCATCGGCGCTCGCCGCGGCCAAGAAAGCCTGCAAGGGCAATTGCACCACCTTGACCATGAACCGCGCCTGCGCCGCGCTGGCCGTGGACATGGCCAATCCCTGCGGTGCCCATGGCTATGCCGTCGCCCCGCGCATTTCCTCGACGCTCAACGAGGCGACCAAGAAGTGCTACGAGCACGGTGGTAAGGAATGCGTGATCCGGGCATGGGCCTGTGACGGCAAGGGCTAGGACTTTTTAGCTCCAGCAATGTCGGCGACGAAGCCCGCCCATATTTGGCCTCGTTGATTCCGCCATCGGCAGCTATTCTGCTGCCGATGATGCCGCTCCGACGAACCATATTCACACCCGCCGTGGAAAGCCCCGAGCTTCAGACGGCCCGCGAGGCCCTGAACCGGCAGGTGTTGCTCACCGAGCGGCTGCGGATCAAGGCGGTCATCGCCACGGTGGCCATCCTGACGGCGATCGTCACCGTCATCCAGCTGATCGTGCCATCGGTCTTCATCGGCATTTCCCGCGGCGGGTTCGAGCTCGGCTCGACCTATGTGATCTTCCTGCCGTTTCTGGCGCTCGAAATTCTTGCGCTCTACCTGGTCACCCGGCGCGTCCGGCAGAACAAGGACGTCCCATCGTCCGGCGCTATCTCAGCGCATTGATCGAGACCAGCGTGCCGACGGCGGCGCTTTACCTGCACATGAACTGGATGGGCGCCAACACTGCGCTCGCCTTCGCTGCGCCGCTCACTTATTTCATCTTCATCATCCTCTCGACGCTGCGGCTCGATTTCTGGCTGTCCACCTTCACCGGCTTCGTCGCGGCGGCAGAAATGTTCGCCATGGCGATGCTGTATCAGCCGCTGGGCTTTGCCGACGAGCCGATGCCGGACAGCATGTTCCAGTTCGTCCGCGCGGTCATGCTGTTCGTCGGTGGCGTGCTGGCCGGTGCCGTCGGCATGCGGCTGCGGCGACAATTCGAGGCCAGCATCGCGGCAACGGCCGCGCGCGATCACGTCACCAACCTGTTCGGCCAGCATGTCTCGCCGCAAGTGGTGGAGCGGCTGCTCGCCACCGGCGCTGCCCCGACCACGGAGATGCGGCAGGTCGCCGTGATGTTCGTCGATATCCGCAACTTCACCGCTGCAACGCGCATTCACACGCCGCGGCAGGTCGTCGAGCGGCTGGACGAGGCGTTCGCCGTTCTGGTCGAGATCCTCGACCGTCATTCCGGTATCGTGAACAAGTTTCTCGGCGACGGATTTCTCGCCGTGTTCGGCGCGCCGATCGAGGACGATCGCGCCGCGCAATGCGCCGTCGAAGCCGCATGCGAAATGCTGGCGGAAATGGAAGACAACAATCGCCGCAGTGATTGGCCGCTGCGGATCGGTATCGGCATTCACATGGGCGCTGTCATCGCCGGCAATGTCGGCTCGATCCGGCGCAAGGAATATACGGTCATGGGCGACACCGTGAATTTCGCCGCCCGTCTCGAAGCGCTCAACAAGGAGTTCGGCTCGCAGCTGCTGATTTCCTCGGCCGTGCGTGACGCCGCTGGCGAGGCGGCGCGCGATGCAGCGTTTCTCGGTGATGTCGAGGTGAAGGGCTATGAGCGCCCGCAGGCGGTCTGGCGGCTGGCCTAGTTGTCGAAGAACGGCGCGCGGCTCTGCCGCAGCATGATGCCGAAACGGCCGTAGATCCCTTCGCGGCCGAAATTGTCGGACACGCGCCCGGCGGCGAAGCTCCATTCATAGTCGTTGGTGCGCAGGCCGGTCAGATGTGCGCCGAAGCGCGTCTGCTGGCTGAAGAAGTCGCTGGAGAAGGCCGCTTCCGGCCCGATCCAGAATGAGTCGAACAACCGCCAGCCGGCGGCGATGCGCGTGTTGTAGCCGGAATCGATGGTGGTGGCGGACAGGGCAGTCTGCAGCATCAGTTCAGAGGTCGGCTCCCACCACAGATCGGCGAGGGCGCGCAAGCCGACGTTCGGTCGCCAGCTGCGGGCACGGCCATTGTGGAAGAACAGATCCACCTCGGCGTCCGGACCGGCGAGCAATTGCGCTTCCAGCCGGCCGATGCGGATCATGTAACCCGGCATCAGATAGACGCGACCGATCTGCGTATTGTATCTGTGGCGGCCGTCCGTATAGCGCTCGAGGCTCTCGGACACGAACAAGCGCAGGATGAAACCGTTTCGGTTGGGGCCGTTCGGCATCCATTGAAACCCGCCATAGGCGCCGATACTCCATTTCGAGGCATCCATTCCGCCGAAATAGATGAGCCTGTCGGGCATCCCGCCGGTGAGATAGTCTAGGTCCCGCTTGCGCGTGGCACGGTTGTCGAACAGCGATGGCCAATACCAGATCGATCGATCAGCCGATGTGAGACCGAATTCGAGATCGAATGCCTCAATGTCCTGGGCATTGATCGGGCCGGTGAATGCAAGGCCGATCACCAGCCCCAGGCTTCGCAACAACGGTTTCCAACGCATCGAGCCCCCACTCAACGCTAAAGAACGCAACAGTAATACATCAACCAAAAGTAGAATATCTGTGGATAAGACGACGTCCAGTGTGGAAAAGGGAACGAGGGGAGAACGTTGGATGAAATATTTTGGAGGGCGGCGCGTGATGCGCCCCGACCTCACATCTGCGGCGCGACCAGGTTCTCGATTGCGACGCCTTCGCGATCCTCGATAATCTCGGCGATCCAGCGGCGATGACAATGCGTATGCTCGCGCTCGTAGCAGAGGATGCAGATCGGGCCGGCTTTCTCGACCAGTGCCGCCAGCTCATCCATCTGCTCGCGCGCTTGCGGCGTTTTCAGATGCGCGCTGTAGATCTTCTCCAGCTGCGGGATGTTGCCCGACCGCGCCGCCTCGCGGCCTTCCTTCGGCGTGCCGAGGCCGCGCAGATGCAGATATCCGATGCCGCGCTCGTCCAGTCCGGCGGCGAGTTGCGATTTCGAGAAGCCCGGACGACGCGAGGCGGCAACAGCGCGAACATCGACCAGCAGCTTCACGCCGGCGGCTTCGAGCTCGTCGAGCACGGCTTTCGCCGGCGTCTTTTCGTAGCCGATGGTGAAGAGCTTTGCTTTCTCCACTGCCTTCTTCGCGATCCTGGCCATGCGGCGCTCCCGACTACACCCGCTCGATCAGCGCCATCGCCCCGTGCGGAGCGCGCACTTTCGCTTCGTGGATCACATAGGCGAAGACGTCGCGGGGCTGTTTCTTGATCTTGCCGTCGCTGACGCGCGGCAGGTCGGCCGGCTCGCCACCGCCCGCAAAATCCTGGAAGCGCTTGGCCCATGCATCCAGCGCCTTTGGCGCATAGGCGGTCGGGATAGAGTCTTCGCCTTTCTGCAGGCGCAGATAGACGAAGTCCGAGGTGACATCGGCAATGGCCGGATATGTCGCGTGCTCGGAGAATACGACGGGGATCTTGTGCTCGCGGAGCAGAGCGATGAAAGCCGGCGTGCAAAAACTGTCATGCCGCACCTCGACCACATGGCGCAGCGCGCGGCCATCCAGCTTGCGCGGCAGAAGCTCCAGGAAAGCGCCGAAATCGGCTTCGTCGAATTTCTTGGTGGGCATGAATTGCCACAGCACCGGGCCGAGCTTGTCGCCAAGTTCGAGCACGCCGGAATCATAGAATCGCTTCACGCTGTCGCCTGCTTCGGCCAGCACCTTGCGATTGGTGGCGAAGCGGGGGCCTTTCAGCGAGAAGACAAAATCATCCGGCACCTCGCTCGCCCATTTGCGAAAGCTCTCGGGCTTCTGCGAGCCGTAATAGGTGCCGTTGATCTCGATGGAGGTCAGCTTGGAGGCGGCGTAGCTGAGCTCTTTCGCCTGGGTCAGCTTCTCCGGATAGAACGTCCCGCGCCAGGGCTCGAAGGTCCAGCCGCCGATGCCGATGCGGATCTTGCCGGTTTTGGCCGCCATTCCAGTTTCTCCAGATTTCCCTGAGGCCGCCCCTTGCGGATCGGCCCACCCATTCCTATCTCGTCTTCAACGGCGACGTCGACGCTTAACAGCTCCGTTGCCGAGACGACCTTGAATAACCTCAGCCCTTCAGTGGGATGGCGCGCCGGATGTACGTGCGCCGGTTGTTCTTGGTCGTTTGCATTTCTGGCTGTTGCTTTCGCGCATGCCAACCCGTTTCCCGCATACAATCAAACGGTTGACGCGTTCCCGCAGCGCCTTGGCAGGCTGTCGCCCGGCAGATATATGCTGGCGCCATGAGCGATGCCATCACACTTGGGAACGGACCGATCGAGCGCGCGGGCATCCCGCTGCAGCTGTCCGTCGTCGTCCCGACTTTCAACGAGCGCGGCAATGTGGCCACTCTGGTCCAGCGCCTCGATGCGGCCCTGAAGGGGATCGCCTGGGAAGTCATCTTCGTCGACGACAATTCCCCCGACGGCACCACAGATGCCGTGCGCGAACTGGCGCGGACCGATGCGCGCGTTCGCTGCATCCGCCGCATCGGCCGCCGCGGCCTGTCCGGCGCGTGTATCGAGGGCATGCTGGCTTCGTCCGCTCCATGCGCGGCCGTGATCGATGGCGATCTCCAGCATGACGAAACCCAGCTCGCAAAGATGCTTGGCCTGATCGAGAAGGGCGAGGCTGATCTCGTCATTGGCAGCCGCTATATCGATGGCGGCAGCGCCGACAGTTTCGACCAGAAGCGCCTCGGCTTCAGCAAGTTCGCCACCGCGCTGGCTCAGCAGGTGCTGCGCGTCCGTGTCGCCGATCCCATGAGCGGCTTCTTCATGATCCGCCGCGACCGCTTCGAGCAGCTGGCGCCGCAGCTCTCGACGCAGGGCTTCAAGATCCTGCTCGACGTTGTTGCCACCGCACGCGGCGAACTGCGCATCAGGGAAGTGCCCTATACATTCGGCTCGCGCCTGCATGGCGAGAGCAAGCTCGATTCCATGGTGGCGCTGGATTTCCTCGGCCTCATCCTGGCGAAGCTCACCAATGACGTGATCTCGCTCCGCTTCCTGCTGTTCGCGCTGGTTGGTTCGATCGGTCTGGTCGTCCATTTCGTCGCGCTGTTCGTGGGCCTCGAAGCCGCGCTGCCGTTTGCCGAAGCGCAGGGCATCGCTGCCTTCTGCGCCATGACCAGCAACTTCCTGCTCAACAATTTCCTGACCTATCGCGACCAGCGCCTGAAGGGCGCTCGCATCCTGCAAGGTCTGATCCTGTTCTACCTGGTCTGTAGCGTCGGGCTGCTCGCCAATGTCGGCGTGGCCTTCTCGGTCTATGACAACGAGCCGATCTGGTGGCTCGCCGGTGCCGCCGGCGCGCTGATGGGTGTTGTCTGGAACTACGCCATGTCCGGCCTGTTCGTGTGGCGCAAGCGGTGACGGCTGCGGAAGCGCGCATGGTCCGCAATGCGTGGGCGGTCGTCATCGGGCTCGTCCTGCTGCGTCTTGCCGCGTCGGCCTGGACGCCGTTGACCTTCGACGAGGCCTATTACTGGACCTGGTCGAAACACCTCGCCGGTGGCTATTACGACCACCCACCGCTGGTCGCCGTGGTGATCCGCCTTGGCACCCTGATCGCGGGCGACACGCCGCTCGGCGTGCGCCTGTTCTCGGTGCTGCTGACGCTGCCCATGAGCTGGGCGATTTTTCGTAGCGCCGAACTGCTGTTCGGCGGCAAGCGCATCGCAGTCACCTCGATGCTGCTGCTCAATGCCACGATGATCGTCTCGGTCGGGTTGATGATCGTCACCCCCGACGCGCCGCTGCTGGTGGCGTCGAGCTTCGTCATTCTCGCGCTGGCGCAGGTGGCGGCTACGGGGAGGGGCTTGTGGTGGCTCGCGGTCGGCGTTGCCGTCGGCTTTGCATTGCTGTCCAAATACACCGCGCTGTTCTTCGGTGCGGCGATCCTGATCTGGCTGGTCTCGGTGCCGAAGATGCGGCGCTGGCTGATCTCGCCCTGGCCCTATCTCGGCGGCGTCGTCGCCTTTGCCGTGTTCTCGCCGGTGCTGTTCTGGAATGCCGATCACCAGTGGGTGTCGTTCATCAAGCAGCTGGGCCGAGCCCGGATCGAGGAATTCAGGGCCGCCTATATCGCCGAGCTGATCCCCACCCAGTTCATCTTCGCAACGCCGCTGGTATTCATCCTCGGCGCCATGGGCCTCTATGCGCTCGCCCG
>NZ_JBIISY010000206.1:0-10367 GCF_044340795.1 Tardiphaga sp. | reverse complement strand
TTTCCTTGGCGTGCTGTTCTCGTCCGGTGCGGTGGCCTTCGGCATCGTCTCGCTGCTGCCGGTGGAGTTGATCCTGCAGGTCGGCTCATCCGCCGGCTTCGCCATGGTGTTCGCGCTGCTGATCGCCGCGATCATCTGGAATCTCGGCACCTGGTGGCTCGGCCTGCCGGCGTCGTCCTCGCATACGCTGATCGGTTCGATCATCGGTGTCGGCATCGCCAACGCGCTGATGCGTGGCCGCGACGGCACGTCGGGCGTCGACTGGAGCAAGGCCACTGAAATTGGCTACGCACTGCTGCTGTCGCCGCTGTTCGGCTTTGCCTGTGCGGCGATCCTGCTGCTGGTACTGAAATTCCTGGTCCGCAATCCCGCTTTGTACGAAGCGCCGGAAGGTGACAAGCCGCCGCCGCTGTGGATCCGCGGCATCCTGATCGCCACCTGCACCGGTGTGTCGTTTGCGCACGGTTCGAATGACGGCCAGAAGGGCATGGGCCTGATCATGCTGGTGCTGATCGGCACCGTGCCGACCGCCTATGCGCTGAACCGCGCGCTGCCGGAATCGCGCATCGAGCAGTTCCAGAAGACCTCGTTCGCCGCCTCGCAGGTCGTCGCCGCCAAGGGCGCCGGCCACAGCATCCTCGGCGATCCACGCCCGGTGGTGACGCAGTATGTTGCTGCTCGCAAGATCACTGAGGGCACCTATCCGGCGCTCGCGGTGCTGGTGAAGGATGTGGGCGATCAGGTCCGCACCTATGGCACCCTCGACAAGGTGCCGGCGGAGAAGGTCGGCAACACCCGTAACGACATGTATCTCGCATCGGAAGCCATCCGCTTTCTGATGAAGGACAAGGAAAACGACCTCAGCAAGGAAGAGGTCGCGACCCTCAATGCCTATAAGGGCTCGCTCGATGCGGCGACCAAGTTCATCCCGGACTGGGTGAAGATCGCCGTCGCCATCGCGCTTGGCCTCGGCACCATGGTGGGCTGGAAGCGCATCGTGGTTACCGTCGGCGAGAAGATCGGCAAGACGCATCTGACCTATGCGCAGGGCGCGTCGGCAGAGCTGGTTGCCGCCGGCACCATCGGCGCGGCTGACGTCTTCGGCCTGCCGGTCTCGACCACCCATGTGCTGTCGTCGGGCGTGGCCGGCACCATGGCGGCGAATGGGTCGGGCCTGCAGATGGCCACCATCCGCAACCTGCTGATGGCCTGGGTGCTGACACTGCCTTGCGCCATTGCGCTGTCGGCGGGGTTGTACTTCGTGTTCGCGCATATCTTCTGAGCGGCGGCCCCCGCAAAGGAAAAGGCCCGCGCAAAGCGCGGGCCTTTTGTTTGGGCGTTTCACTTCACCCGTGATCGCGATGCACGTCGTGGACGACGATGCCGTGGTCGGGCAGCGCTAGCCAGTCGCGACGCTGCAGTGTCCGGCGGGTGTCCTCCAGGCCGCTCTGCCAGTGCTCGCGCATGGAGGTCGCCGAGAATTCGTGATCCTTCGACGCGCCTTCATAGGCCTTCTGCTGATAGATCATCTGCAGGATGGTGATCTCGGGCAGGTTGCTGAACTGGTCGCGCAGTGAACGCTCGTGTTCGGACAGCTGGTCGTCCGGGATCTTCTGCAGCGCCTGATAGAAATCCGTCTTCAGGTTGTTCAGCTTGCGATAGACGTCCGTGTTGTAGCGCGTGCGCGAGGAATACATGATGTCCTTGTGGCGGGCCATCACCTCCTGGATATCGCGCGGCAGCATGCCGCGCGACGAGAACAGGTCGACCTGGAACACCAGCGAGTTCATCTTGTCGTCCTGGTCCAGCAGATGCTGCAGCGGTGTGTTGGAGACGATGCCGCCGTCCCAGTAATGATCCGTGCCGATCTTCACCATCGGCAATGCCGGCGGCAGCGCGCCCGACGCCATCACATGTTCGGGCGCGATCACTTCCTTCTTGTTGTCGAAGTAAGAGAAGTTGCCGGTCAGCACATTCACCGCACCGACGGCGAAATGCATTTTTCGTGCATTGATCAGGTCGAAATCCACCAGCTCCAGCAGGGTCTCGCGCAGCGGCGCGGTGTCGTAATAGCTGGTCGCGGTCTGCGCGCCGGCCGGCGAGAACCACGGATTGACCTCGTGTGGCTGGAAGAAGCCGGGCTGGCCCAGCGTGGTCGTCATCCACGAACTCGCGATGTTGCGGGCCTTGCGATAGATGTCGCCATCCGGCGTGTAGTGCCAGACTTTTCGCGCGGTGATGCGATCCCAGAAGATGCGCAGGCGCTCGAGGCGCCGCTCCGGCGGATTGCCGGCGATGATCGCCGAATTGATGCCGCCAATGGAGACGCCGCACACCCAGTCAGGCTCAAGGCCGGCTTCGTGCAGTGCCTGATATACACCAGCCTGATACGCACCGAGCGCGCCGCCGCCTTGCAGGACGAGAGCGACGCGATCGCAGCGGTCCGGGCGCCAATGCGCCTGCGATGCGATCTCTGCCTCGGGTGTGCGTGCGTCCATATCACTTGCTCCTGAAATACGTTGTCGCGCGCAGATTTCAGATGAGCAATGACGCGGTCATGACACCTTGCAGCTTTTATGAATGCCCATTGCGCCACAGCGTCACAGGGATGAAGGAAATTCCTCATACCGCCGTCGCGCAGGGCCGCTAGCAATGCGCGCGATCGATTTTGATTAACGCATTCTCACCAATGGTCATCGCCATGCTGTCTGGAAAATCTGCCATCGTCACCGGCTCCACCAGCGGCATCGGTCTCGGCATTGCGCGCGGCCTCGCGGCGCAGGGTGCCAATGTGATGCTGAACGGCTTTGGCGATGCCGGTGAAATCGAAGCGATCCGCGCCGAGCTTGCCAGCCAGCACAATGTGAAGGTGGTCTATAACGGCGCCAACATGGCCGATGGCGAAGCCATTGCCGGCATGATGGCGGCTGCGCAGGAGGCGTTCGGCGGCACTGATATCCTGGTCAACAATGCCGGCATTCAGTTCGTCGCTCCGCTGGAGGAATTCCCGGTCGAGAAGTGGGACGCGATCATCGCCATCAACCTGTCGAGCGCCTTCCATACGACGCGCCTCGCCATTCCCGGCATGAAGGCGAAGAATTGGGGCCGCATCGTCAATATCGCATCCGCGCATGCGCTGGTGGCGTCGCCCTTCAAGTCGGCCTATGTCGCGGCCAAGCACGGCATTGCCGGCCTCACCAAGACCGCAGCCCTTGAGCTCGCCGAGCATGGTATCACCGTCAATGCGGTGTGCCCCGGCTATGTGATGACGCCGCTGGTCGAGAAGCAGATTCCGGAGCAGGCGAAGGCGCGCGGCATTACCGAGCAGCAGGTCGTGTCCGATGTGCTGCTGGCCGCGCAGCCGACCAAGCGCTTCGTCACCACCGAAGAACTCGCTGCCACCGTCAATTTCCTCTGCACCGACATGGCGCAATCGATCACCGGCATCACGCTGCCGGTCGATGGCGGCTGGACGGCTCACTAAATCATTTTCATCGATCTCAGGAGTTTCCCGATGCGCAAGGAAGACATCCTTGGTTTGCCTTCGATGCCGATGGCCGGTCCGAGCTACCCGGCCGGTCCCTATCGCTTCGTCAATCGCGAATTTCTCGTCATCACCTATGAGACCGATCCCGAACTGATCCGCATGGGCCTGCCCGAGCCGCTGGAGCCGCTCGAGCGCCCGGTCGTGCATTACGAATGGATCAAGATGCCGGACTCATCCGGCTTCGGCAGCTACACCGAATCCGGTCTGGTCATTCCCGCGCGCTTCAAGGGCGAGGACGTCAATTTCGTCTCACAGATGTATCTGGACGATGATCCGCCGATCGCCGCCGGCCGCGAGATCTGGGGCTTCCCGAAAAAGTATGCGCATCCGAAACTGGAAATCGTGAAGGATACGCTGACCGGCACACTGGAATATGCCGGCCAGCAGGTCGCCATGGGCACCATGGCCTACAAGCACGGCGCGATGGCGGGCAATGGCGAGGCCACCCATGCGGTGCTTGCCAAGACACAAATCAATCTGAAGCTCATTCCCGGCGCTGATGGTCGCCCCGAGGTTTGCCAGCTGATCGCCATCAACCTCACCGACATCACGGTGAAGGGGTCGTGGTTCGGTCCGGGCCGTCTGCACCTCGTGCCGCACGTCAACGCACCGGTCGCGGACTTCCCGGTGCGCAGGATGATCGGCGCGCATCACTACATTGCCGATCTCACGCTGCCTTATGGCCGCGTCGTGCATGACTATATCAAGCAGGACGATGCGCTCGCCGAAGCGGCTGAATAACGAGCCCTGACACATCCCTGTAACAGGGATGTCATTAATTGCGTGCGACGAGCGGACGCATCAGGGCGTCATGCAGAGGTAATTTGATCACAGCCGTTTTGGTGGTGCGATCTGAACGATGGTCGATGCGTGATGCAGGCTGAACTTCCGGTTGGTGCCGCACTGAGCGGCTTTGCCGTGCGGTCGGACGACGCCATTCCGGGCCTGGTCTGGGCCTTCCGCATTCATGCGGATGGCCGGCCGGAAGCGCTGTCGATTCATCAGGAGATCGATGTCACGCGTGACGGGCTGCTCTGGCTGCATTTCAATCTGGCCGATGCGCGCGCCCTGCAATGGCTCGCGCAGGCGCCGCTCCAGGCCCCGGAGGCTGCGCGCGCCTTGCTGCTGTCGAAGGACAGCTTCCAGCAGCTGCATACGGCCGACGACACCGTCTATGGCGTGATCTCGGACCTGCTGCGCGAGATCCACGATGTCGACGACGATACCGGTTATCTCCGCTTCGCCATGACCGAGCATCTGCTGATCAGCGGCCGGCATCATGCATTGTGTGCAGTGGATGCGACCCGCCGCTCGCTCGAACAGGGGATGAAGATCGACAGCATGGCGGCGCTGTTCGAGACCATCATCGAGAATGTTGCCGACACCATCGACGGCGTTGCCGACAAGCTGGCACTGGCCCTCGACGAGATCGAGGAGCAGGTGGTGTCCGGCGAGTCCCGGCACATGCTGCAGACGCTGGGCCGGCAGCGGCGCACCTGCGTGCGGCTGCATCGCCAGCTTTCCGGTCTGCGCCTCGTCTTCCAGCGCTTCGAACAGAAGGGCGGTCTCGATCTCAAGCCGGTGCTGCAGCTGCGGGCCGGCAAGCTGGCGCAGCGGCTCGACGGGCTCGACCGCATCATCGTCGAGCTGCGCGAGCGCAGCCGGCTGTTGCAGGAAGAGCTGCATCTGCAGATCGCAGAAAGCGGCAATGAAGCATTGCGCGTGCTCTCGGTGCTGACCGCGTTGCTGATGCCGCCGACGCTGGCAGCAGGCATCTTCGGCATGAACATCAAGGCGATGCCGCTGGTCGACGGCGATAACGGGTTCATTCTGGTGTGCGGCATTCTCATGCTGTCATCGGCGATCGCCTATTTCATCATGAAGCGCATCGGCATCATCAGGTAGCTCGTCATGGTCAGGATGCTGCGATGCTGGCTGCCGCGCGTGAAGGCGCTCGTCGGTCTTGTCGTCTGCTGCGGCATGCAGATGTCATCGGCGCATGGTGGCGACTGGCGCGACGGCGGGTTGAAGGCACTCAATGACCGGCTCGATCAATGGGGCGTGGCGTTTTCCGCGGCCTATATCGGCGAGACCCTGGGCAACGCCTCGGGGGGCATCCGGCGCGGCGCCATCTATGATGGCCGCGTCGATCTCGGCGTCGATATCGATCTCGAAAAAGCAGTGGGCTGGCGCGGCGCGACCTTCCACGGCAACGTGTTCCAGATCCACGGCCAGGGATTGTCGCGCGATTATATCGGCAATCTCATGCTGGTCTCGGGCATCGAAGCACTGCCATCGACGCGGCTCTACGAGTTCTGGATTGAGCAATCGCTGCTCGACGGCCGGCTGTTCGTGAAAGTCGGTCAACAGCCGTCGGACACCGAATTCATCGACAGCAAATATGACGACATCTTCGTCAATTCCGCACTCGGCTGGCCCGGCATCACCGGCGTGATCCTGCCGGCTGGCGGGCCGTCACCGCCACTGGCCGTGCCGGGTGTGCGCATAAAGGCGCTGCTATCCGATGCGTTCACGGCGTATCTCGCAGTGTTCAACGGCAGCGCGGGCGCGCAGGGGCCGGATGATCCGCAGATCTCCAATCCGCATGGGCTCGCTTTCCGCGTCAACGATCCGCCATGGGTCATCGGACAGCTGAAATACAATTATCGCGTCGGCGCGTCGGGATTGCCTGGCGCCATCACCGGCGGCGGCTGGTATCACTTCGAGCAATTCGACGATGAACGCTGGACAGCGCAGGGGCTTTCGCAGGCGGATCCACTCGGCACTGGCGAGCCGGCCATGCGGCGCGGCAATCGCGGCCTGTTTGCGGTCTATGAGCAGCGGCTGGTATTCAGCACGCTCGATCCAGCCAAAGGCGTCGGCTTCTTCGCTCGCGCATCATTCAGCCCGTCGGATCGCAATCTGATCAGCTTCTATCTCGACGGCGGCATCCAGGTGTCAGGCTTCTCGGCAGCACGACCGGATGATCGGTTCGGCATCGCCATGACCTATGCGCGGATTTCCGACGGCGCGCGTGACCTTGACCGGGATGTGCAACGCTTCACCGGCATCGCGACGCCGATCCGCGATTTTGAAGCGGTGTTCGAGGCGACCTATGTCGCCATGGCCGCACCGGGCGTGGCGGTACAGCCGGTGTTTCAATATGTGATCCATCCCGGCGGCGGCGTGGTGAATCCGGATGACCCGACGCAGACCAGGCGGATCAAGGATGCCGCGGTGTTCGGGGTGAGGACGACGATTACGTTTTAGCAAACGCCGGGCCGTAGGGCGGATGAGGCGAAGCCGTAATCCGCAGGCCGAATGTATGTGGCGAAGAACGGCGGACTACGCTGCGCTAATCCGCCCTACGGGAGGGGCATCGACGAGCCCTGCCGCGGCGTCCGCGATCAGCTCATACGACTTCAGCCGCTTCGGATGCTCATAGACGTCCGACACGATCATCAACTCATCCGCCTTCGTCTCTTCCACCAGCGCAGCGATTCCTGCCCGCACCGTCTCCTTCGATCCGACGATCGTCCGTCGCAACATGCCCATGGCCTGCATCTTCTCGGCCGGCGACCAATAGGTCTCGATATCGTCGATGGGCGGCTGGCTGAGCCCGCGCGCGCCGCGGAACATGTTGGTGAAGGACATCTGCTGCGTGGTCCACAGCCGCCTGGCCTCCGCATCGGTGTCGGCGGCGATAATGTTCACGCCCACCATGCTGTACGGCTTCGCCAGCTGCTCGGACGGTTCGAAATGCGTGCGGTAGATCTCCAGAGCCTGCAGCAACATCTCCGGCGCGAAATGCGAGGCGAAACCGTAGGGCAGGCCGAGCACGGCGGCGAGTTGCGCGCCATAGGTGCTGGAGCCGAGAATCCACAGCGGCACGTTGGTGCCCGCGGCCGGCACGGCCTGCAGGCGCTGGCCGGGGGCTGCTTCGGCGAAATAGGCCTGCAACTCCTGGACGTCCTGCGGGAAATTGTCGGAATTCTGCAGCGAGCGGCGCAGCGCCCGCATGGTCATCTGGTCGGTGCCCGGTGCGCGGCCGAGGCCGAGATCGATACGGCCGGGAAACAGCCGCTCCAGCGTGCCGAACTGCTCGGCGATCACGATCGGTGCGTGGTTCGGGAGCATGATGCCGCCGGCGCCGACACGGATGCTCTTCGTCCCCGCCGCAATATGGCCGATCACCACGGAGGTTGCCGCGCTGGCGATGCCGATCATGTTGTGATGCTCGGCCACCCAGAAGCGCTGATAGCCCCAGCGCTCCGCATGGGCCGCAAGATCCCGGGAATTATCGAGCGCGCCGCGCGCATTGGTGTCTTCGGTGACGCGGACGAGATCGAGAATGGACAAGGCGGTCATGGGCAGGCTCCGGTTGGACGCCACATCTATGCATTCGCATCTTCTTTCGCCACCGCGTCGGGCAAATCCCCGCCTTGACAGAGTGCGATCAATATACGTAACGTTATAACATAACATAAATCGACGGCGCTCATGGAATTCGACACACCCCACTGCTTCGCCGCCCTCAACAGGCTGTTTGATCTCGATGCGAAAACTCCCCGTCACAGTGCTGTCCGGCTTCCTCGGGGCTGGAAAGACCACTTTGCTCAATCACATCCTGAACAACCGGCACGGGCTCAAAGTGGCGGTGATTGTGAACGACATGAGCGAGGTGAACATCGATGCGGATCTGGTGAGGGATGGCGGTGCCAATCTTTCGCGGACGGATGAGAAGCTGGTCGAGATGACCAATGGCTGCATTTGCTGCACGCTGCGCGACGACCTGCTCAAGGAGGTGCGCGCGCTCGCGGAAGGCGGGCGTTACGATTACCTGCTGATCGAATCCACGGGCCGCCGAGCCGTTGCCGGTGGCGGCAACCTTCGATTTCCGCGACGAGAATGGTGACAGCCTGTCGGACGTGGCGCGGCTCGACACCACGGTGACCGTGGTCGATGCGGTGAATTTGCTGAAGGACTATTCCTCGACGGACTTTCTCGAGGATCGCGGCGAGGCGCTCGACAACGACCAGCGCCGGCTGGTCGATCTCCTGGTCGAACAGATCGAGTTCGCCGACGTGGTCGTGCTCAACAAGGTCGGCGACGCGACGCCGCAGCAATGCGACGCCGCGCGAAAAATCATCTGCGCGCTGAATCCGGAAGCCGATATCATTGAGGCAGATTTCGCCGATGTGCCGTTCGACCGCGTGCTCGACACCGGCCTGTTCAACTTCGAGCGGGCGCAGCAGCATCCGCTCTGGTACAAGGAGCTCTACGGCTTTGCCGACCATGTTCCGGAAACGGAAGAATATGGCGTCAGCAATTTCGTCTATCGCGCGCGGCGGCCATTCGACCCCACGAAATTTCAGGCTTTCTTGCGCGAGAGCTGGGGCGGCGTGATCCGCAGCAAGGGACATTTCTGGCTGGCGACGCGGCCGCAATGGGTTGGCGAACTCAGCCAGGCCGGCGCCATCGTCCGGACCGAGGGCATGGGCTTCTGGTGGGCCAATATCCCGGCCGAGCGCTGGCCGAACGATCCCATTTGGCGGCAGTCGTTGAAGAAGAACTGGAACGACGTCTATGGCGATCGCCGCCAGGAGATTGTGTTCATCGGCACCGGCATGGACGAGGCCGGTCTGCGCGAGCGCCTCGATGCGTGCCTGGTGGACGGCAAGCCAGGCATGGAGATCGCGATCTGGGAGAAGCTGGCCGACCCGTTTCCGAAGTGGCGGCGCGCGGACGAGATCGAGATGGCGTAGCGCGCGTCAGCCAAGCCCGGCGTGAAAATTGCGCACGATCGCGGCGCATTCTTCCGGCTTTTCCATCTGCATGAAATGCGAGGCGTCATCCACGGTGACGAAGTCGAAGCCGCCATCGCGGGCGAAGGCGCTCTCGATGATGATGAACGGACTGGTCCCTGTCGCCGGTTGCCCGGCCACGAGCTGGACAGGAATCTCGATCTTGCACATGCGCTCCCAGGCGCCTTCGAGGTCCTGCATGGCAAAGATGCTGGCCTCGAACTCCCGCGGGCAGGCGAGTTCATAGAGCTGCTTGTCTTCGCGCCAGCGCAGCGTCGACGCGGCGAGGGCCTGCAGCCCGGCATCATCGACGCCGGTGAAGGCGGAGCTGCGTCGATAGGAGTCGAACAGCTCCTGCACGGTGTTGAATTCGAAGCGTCGCTTGATCGTGCGCTCGGCCAGGCGGTTGTTGTCGGCGCGGAACATCTGGAATTCGGGGTAGCGGGTTGGCGGCGTCGCCGGCGGCTCGAAGCCGACAATGCCGATCCATGGTGACTCGTATTCGGAGGCATGCAGCAGCGTGGTCAGCGCGCTCATGGAATGAAAGGCACCGAGGCTCGGCGCCGGGCCGATCTCGCGGGTGATCCCCTTCATGATCGCATCATAGTCGCGGATCAGTTGCGGCCAGACATGCGGGATCGGCTTGTCGAATGGACTGCTGCGGCCGTGGTGGCGAAAATCGAAGACGACGGTTTCGTAGTCCGGAATGAACAGGCGCCAGAAACTCTGGAAGGCATCGGCGGCGAGGCCGTTGCCGTGGCTGGAGATAATGCGCGGGTTGCTGCCGGATCCCTGGCCATAGACGCGCACACTGGCGGTAGCGCCATCTTCGAGCTGAACATCGAATGCATGTTTCTCAGCCGGGAGGGCCGGGGCGGTGGGCGCGTGAGTCATAAGCGGAAACCTGTGATTCCATGGAGCGAAGGCCGTCGAATGCGTGGCCGGACCGCAGCGTGTGCAACGCTGCCGCTCCCCGTCAGTCGCTGGGCCTGTGCAGGATACAAAGCGCTGCAGAC
>NZ_JBIISY010000430.1:0-2761 GCF_044340795.1 Tardiphaga sp. | reverse complement strand
TCACAATGTGCTGCAGTCGATCCGCATCCTGTCCGATGGCATCGAGGTCTTCGCAGCCCGTTTGATCCGCGATCTCGACGTCGACCGCCGCCAGCTCGCTGCCAATGTCGCGAACGCACCGCTGCTGGCGACGGCACTCAATCCGGTGATCGGCTACGACAAGGTTGCGATGATAACAGCGAAGGCGTTGGACGAGGCGATCACGCCGCGGGAAGCCGCGATCGCACTAGGGTTGCTGTCGGGCGATGAGTATGATCGTTATATCGATCCTAAGCGGATGGCCGGACTCTCGTAGCCTGCATGGAGCGAAGCGCAATGCGGGGACAGCAGAGATAGCTGAAATGCTGGTCCCCGGATTTCGCTTTGCTCCATCCGGGCTACGCGCTCAACCCTTCCTGCGCCATCCCTCATCTTAAGGAGGCGCGCCGGCGGAGTGAGGGCTATCCGCCTTGCCGCAGCCGCGCAAGCACCTTGAGGCCGCCATAGCCATCGGCCGGCAGCAGTCCCGCTTTGGTCTGGAAATTCCGCACCGCCTGCATTGTGTCATTGCCGACACGTCCATCGGTCCCGCCGGTGTCGAAGCCAGCACGGGTCAGGCGCGTCTGCAACTCCTGCACCTCGGCCAGTGTCAGGATGCGCTCCGAGCCGGGGAATGGCTGGATGAAAGGCGGTGCGCCCAGGATGCGGTCGCCGAGATGGCAGATCGCCAGCGCGTAGTTCATCGACGGATTGTAGCTGCGCACGGCGTAGAAGCCCTGTCCGAGCAGGAAGCTCGGCCCGCCCGCCACCGGCGTCCAGAGTTTTGCCGTCGCATTCGGTTGCGGAAACGCCTGTCCATCCGCGCGCGTCACACCGGCCGCAGTCCATGATGCAAAGGAGCGCTTGGCGTCGGAGGCGGCGACGCCGTTCGCGCGCACCTCGTAGCCCCAATGCTCACCGCGCGGATATTTTCCGCGGTTGACAAGAAAGCGCGCGCTGGAGCCGAGGGCGTCATCCGGTTTGCCGAAGGGCGAGACGCGGCCATCCTTGTCATAGTCGATACCGACATTGAGCCAGACCTCGGGCATCCATTGCGTATGCCCCATGGCGCCGGCCCAGGAGCCGCGCATCTCGTCCGGCGTGCTCCAGCCGTTCTGCACCACGCGCAGCGCGTTGATGAGTTCGGTCTCCCAATAGGCGCGGCGGCGCGGTTCATTCCAGGCCAGTGCCGCAAGCTGCGGAAACACCGGGCGCATGTGATTGGTCTGCACCAGCGGATCGCCATAGGCGGATTCGACGCCCCATAGCGCCAGCAGCGTGCCGCGCTCGACGCCGAAATCGCGCTCGATGCGATCGAACAGGCCGGAATTCTTGCGTAGCGCTTCCTTGCCCGCGGTGATGCGCCAATCGGAGGCGCGGCGGTTCACATATTGCCAGACCTGCTCGTGAAACTCCGGCTGCTTCTTCATCTTCTGGAACACGGACATGTCCGGCTCCAGGCGACCCATCACGCGTGTGTAGGTGGTGTCAGAGATGCCCTTGGCGGCGGCCTTGGCGCGAAATCCGTCGCGCCACTGGTCGAAGCCGGCGGGGGCGGCAAGCGCCACGCCAGGCAACGCCAGCAGCGCGACGGCGCCGAGACCGGACTGCAGCACTGCACGGCGGGTGAGGCGGGGATCGATCTGATTCATTCGGACAGTCTAGCGCGGGATTGTGGTGTCCGGCAGGGCAAAGCTGTCGCAGCGGCGTGGGACGTTGATTGGCGCTTGCCACGCGCAACGGCGCTCGCCATCAGTAGCGGAACCAAACAGGAGAGTTTCGATGGCCAAGACCGTGACGGCGCGTGCCGAGTTCACCGATTTCCGGGCGCTGGTGCCGGATCTGGAGACGAAGGTGCGTGCACTCGCCAACGCCGCGGTGGAAGCCGGGCTCGACAAGGAGCTGATCGAACTCGTCAAGCTGCGGGTGTCGCAGGTCAATGGCTGCGCGTTCTGCGTCCAGTTTCACGTCAATCAGGCCGAAGGTCTCGGCGTGCGGGCGGACAAGCTGCATCAGCTTGCGGTCTGGCGTGAAGCGCAGGTGTATTCGCCGCGCGAGCGCGTGGCGCTGGCCTTCGCAGAAGCGCTGACGCTGCTACCGCAGGGTGTCAGCGACGAGCTCTATGCCGAAGCGAGTGCGGAATTCGATGCGAAGGAGCTGGCCTATCTGGCTTCGGCCATTGCCGGCATCAATGTCTGGAACCGGTTCGGCGTGATGTATCGCTGGACGCCGCCGGCCGCGAAGACGAAATAGGCACAAAACAAAAGCCCCGGACGCGGTCGGCGTCCGGGGCTCGATCTCGGTCCATCAGGCCGAGGCTTAGTCCTTGGCGCGCTCGACGTAGGAGCCGTCTTCGGTCAGCACCACGATGCGGGTGCCGGTGCCGACATGCGGGGGAACCGCCGAACGGATGCCGTTCGACAGGATCGCGGGCTTGTAGGACGACGAGGCGGTCTGGCCCTTGGTCACCGGCTCGGTCTCGACGACTTCGAGGGTGACGCGCTGCGGCAGCACGATGGCGACCGGCACCATGTCGTGTAGCGAGAGCTTCACGACCATGTTTTCCTGCAGGTAAGGAGCGGAATTGCCGATGACATCCGGCGGAACCTGGACCTGATCATAGGTTTCCTGGTTCATGAAGTGGTAGCCGTCGGCATCCTGATAGAGGTAGGAGAAGTTCTGGTCCTCGATGGTCGCCTTTTCCACCTGGTCGGTGGTCTTGTAGCGCTCCGAGATCTTCACG
>NZ_JBIISY010000205.1:0-10396 GCF_044340795.1 Tardiphaga sp. | reverse complement strand
CTAGCGCGCAATTGCGCGCACGGCCGGGCGACGACAGCCATGTCGGGCGCCTCACAGCCCCGCATCCGCTTTCGCCTGTTCCTGCACCATGAACTGCGCCTGTGCCAGCGAAGCGAAATAGCCGCCCTTGGCCACCAGTTCATCGAAAGTTCCCGCTTCGGTCACGCGGCCGTTCTCGAATACCAGGATCCGCGTGGCATTGCGGATGGTCGAGAGCCGGTGCGCGATGACGAATGTGGTGCGGCCCTTCATCACTTCATCGAGAGCAAGATTCAGCTTGGCTTCTGTCACGGCATCCAGCGCCGAGGTCGCCTCGTCCAGGATCAGGATCGGCGGGTCCTTCAGCAGGGCCCGTGCGATCGACAGCCGCTGGCGCTCGCCGCCGGACAGCATGCGGCCGCGCTCGCCGGCATTGGTGTCGAAACCGTTGTCGCTGCGGGTGATGAAGTCGAGCGCCTGGGCTCGCTCGGCGGCGATGCGCAGCTCCTCGTCGGTGGCGTCCGGCTTGCCGACACGCAGGTTCTCCGCGATCGAGCGGTTGAACAGCAGCGCCTCCTGGAACACGACGCCGATGTTCCGTCGCAAACCCGACAGAGTGAGCGCGCGCACATCCATGCCGTCGATCTTGATGATGCCGGATTGCGGATCGAAGGCGCGATGCAGCAGCGCGATGGCCGTGGATTTACCGGCGCCGGTGGAGCCGACCAGCGCGATGGTCTGGCCGGGCAGCGCCGTGAAAGTGAGGTCCTCGATGGCCGGGCGCTTGCCGTCATAGGAGAACGAGACGTCGTGGAATTCGACGAGGCCCTGCAGGCGGCCGGGATCGACGGCATCGAGGCGGTCGCGCACCGCCGGCACGGCGTCGAGCACGTTCATGAATTCGCGCAGGCGCGGCGCTTCCATGAACACGCTGTTGATGAAGCCGACCACCTGCTCCAGTCGCTGGATCAGCATGGTGGCAAACGACACGAACATCACGATCTCGCCGACGGTGGTGAGACCCTGCTGATGCAGCGCGATGCCAACGGTGAAGATGGCCAGCACTGTGATGGTGGTCGAGGCGCGCGTCATCACCGAGACGATCGCCCACCACGACAGCACCGGCATCTGCGCTGCGAGGAGCTGGCCGGAGACGCCGCGCAGGCTCGAGACCTCGGCCTCGATGCGGGTGAAGCTCTGCACCAGCGCAACATTGCTCAGCGAATCCGATGCGCGCGCGGAGAGGTCGCCATAATGCTCCTCGACCTCGGTCTGCATGCCCGATGTCTTGCGCACCACCAGCGTGGTGAGGATGGTGAAGACCACGCACAGGACCATCAGCAGCGCGGCGAGGCGCCAGTTCAGATAGATCGACAGCGGCAGCAGCACCAGCAGTGACACGATGGACGCGAAGTGTTCGCGGAAGAAGCTGAGCCAGACCCGCCAAAGCGCATCGGTGCCCGCCAGCATCACCTTCATCAGGCGGCCGGAATGGGTGCCGGTGTGGAAGGTCAGCGGCAGCTGCATGATGTGCTCGAAATAATCGGTCAGCACGGCCTGTCGCTGGCGATGCGCGAGGCGATCGGCA
This sequence comes from Tardiphaga sp., assembly GCF_044340795.1. Taxonomy (GTDB): domain Bacteria; phylum Pseudomonadota; class Alphaproteobacteria; order Rhizobiales; family Xanthobacteraceae; genus Tardiphaga. Next base: position 8,829 of record NZ_JBIISY010000205.1, on the reverse strand, counting down.
TGCAGCGCGACGATGGCGCCGCAGAAGATGGTGAACAGGCCGAAGCCGACCCACGCCGCCAGCAAGGGCCAGGGTGAGGTCTGCGTTGCATCCGCTGTCCCGCTTTTGGTCAGCACGTCGATGATGCGGCCGAACAGAACGGGTTCCGCGAATTGCGCGCAGGCCAGCAGCAGATTGGCGATGGCGAGCAGCCAGGCGAGGCGCTTTTCCTTGCCGAGCAGGTCCAGCACGCGGATGTAGAGTTTGATCATGAGAATCCAGTGCGGGCCCGTAGGATGGGTTGAGTGAAGGCGCGGAGCGCCGGAACGATACCCATCACCACATGCGCCGGTGCCTGTGGTGATGGGTATCGCTCCGCTCAACCCATCCTACGGCCCAGCGCTACGGCGTTCAATCGACCTTGCGCTCACTCGCATCCGGCAGGAACGCGGTATCGAACACATCCGCAGCCGTCGGCCGCTTGCGGAGCGCGAAATCTTCGGCAATCGAGGTCAGCGACGCATCGAAACGTGCGGTATCGATACCGCCGAGGCCATTACGCTTCACCTCGTCGGTGACGATGTTGTCGCCGAGCGCGATCTTCAGCCGCGTCAGTTCGAGCTCGCGCGTGCCGCCATCCATCTGGGTCAGCACGTCGTCGATGGCCTTGTCCGGTTCGCGGATCGCCAGTTGCGTGCCTTCGGTGATCGCGCCAACGAAACGCTTCACCGCGTCGGGACGGGTGGCTGCGAATTTCGGATTGACGATCACCGCAAGCCCGTAGGCAACGCAGCCGAATTCAGCGAAGCGGAAGACCGCGAGATCGTCGGCAGGCACGCCGCGGTCGCGCAGATTGACCGCCGAGAGATAGGAGAAGCCGGTGACGGCATCGACCTGACCGGCGGACAGCATCGGCTCGCGCACGGCGGGGCTGATCTTCTCCTGCTTCACGGCAGACAGCTTGATGCCGTTACGGCGCGCCACGGCGGGCCACAGCCGGGGCCAGATCACCTTCGGCCACGCCGAGCGTGCGGCCTTCGAGGCTGCCGAGCGAAATCACGCCGCGGCTCTTGCGGGCGACCACGGCATAAGGCGCGCGGTTGAGGAGCATGAAGGCGGCCTTGATCGGCAGAGAGTCGGGTTCGGACCGGTAGCGGATCAGCGCATTGAAATCGGCGACCGCGATGTCGCTGGCGCCCGACGCAACGCGGGTGATCGTGTCCTTGGAGCCGGTCGCGACTTGCAGCGCAACGTTGAGGTTGGCGTCGCGATAGAGCCCGCGGGTCGCGGCCAGCACGAAGGGCGCGGCAATGGCGTCGACGGGGCGGTCCAGCGTGAACTGGATGTTCGCTGCCGTAGCTTCCTCCGCGGCGCGGAGATGAGGTGCGTGAAAAGCCGTAACGCCAAGCGCACCTATCCCCTGAAGCAGAGTCCGTCTGGAGATGGTGGGCGCAAATCTGGGCATCGGCCTGTGCAAGTAACAATGGAAAGGCTCTTTCATCGACCCGGTATGTTCGCTTGAAGGCACCGGGCTGCGACATCTTGCGCCTTAAAACTAGCCTCCACAACATGAACAGGAGATGAGCGCCTCGATTCCGTCACGGGTCGTTCAGCTCCCGTTGGGGTGACGGAACTCAAGATGCGCAACGTGGTTGATGATGCAGCGGCCCGCAGGGCCAAATGACCACGGAGGGCATTCAGATGATTGGACGTCGTTCATTTAAGAATACCGGTCGCACCATTGCACTCGCGGCTGTCGCTGCCATGTCGATTTCGGCCGTCGCGCCGACCGGCGCCTTCGCCGCGTCGGTGAATAATGTACCTGCCAAGGCAACCACCCATCACGGCTCGAGCGACGTGACCGACTTCAGTTCGCGTCGTCGTCATTATCGCGGCGGCGGCAATGCAGCCGGTCTCGCGGCCTTCGGCGCCGTTGTCGGCACCATTGGCGCGATCGCTGCAGCCAATAGCGGCCCGCGCTATTATGACAGCTACGGCTATTATGGCGGTGGCCCCGTCTATTACAGCAGCCCCGGCTATGGGTACGGCGGCGGCTATTATGGCGGCCCGTATCGCGGCTATGGCGGCGGTTACGGTTACGACAACTCGCGCCGCATGACCTGGTAAACGGTCGCATCACGCATTCACGATCGCCGGTCGCCTCACGCGACCGGCGATTTGCGTTAACGCAACTGTTGCAGCTTTGCGTTAGTTTAGTTGCATGAGTGATTCGCTCGACCGACTCTATCAGGCGGTACTCGCGGCTAGGGATCTCGACCCTGCGACATCGCGCACGGCCAAGCTGTTTCAACAGGGGCCGGACAAGATGGCGAAGAAGCTCGCCGAGGAAGCTATCGAAGTCGTGATCGACGCGGTGGCCGGCCGGCCCGATGCGGTGATCCGCGAAAGTGCCGACCTTCTGTACAATCTGACCGTTCTCTGGGCTGCTGCAGGCGTGCGTCCTGAACAGGTCTGGTTCGAAATGGCACGCCGCGAGCGCATGATGGGCATTGCGGAGAAACTCCCGAAATCGCCCAAAGCGGCAAAATCGCGCAGCGGCAGCCGGCGACCGATTGACGCGCTGGAAGATCGTATCCGCAAACTCGGCTGATCGCGCACGGGTTCCTGTCGCGCAACCGTCACCAATCAAGCATGGACAAATCGTCGTCGGAATGGTTCATCGCGGGCCATGCTCAGACGTATGTATGATTGGTGCATCGACGCCGCTCACAAGCCTTACGCCCTCTGGATTCTGGGCATCGTATCGTTCGCGGAAAGTTCGTTCTTTCCGATACCGCCCGATGTGATGCTGATCCCGATGGCGCTGGCCCGGCCGAACAAGGCGTGGCTCTATGCGACCATTTGCACGGTCACGTCAGTCGCGGGTGGTGTCGTGGGCTATCTCATCGGCCACTTGCTGTATGACAGCGTCGGTCAGTGGGTCATCCAGTTCTACGGCTATGGCGACAAGGTGGAAGCCTTCCGCGCCGGCTATGCCGAATATGGCGCCTGGATCATCCTGCTGAAGGGTCTGACCCCGATCCCCTACAAGCTGGTGACCATCACGTCGGGTTTCGCCAACTACAATATCTGGATGTTCATCGCATTGTCGGTGGTCGCGCGCGGCGCGCGTTTCTATGTGGTCGCGATCCTGATGAATCGCTACGGCGTCTGGATTCGCGAGACCATCGAGAAGCATCTCGGCCTGGTCGTGACGCTTGCGCTGATCGGTCTGGTCGGCGGCTTCGTGGTCGCATTCAAACTGTTCTGAAGCGAATGGACTTCCCCCGGCAAGGGTGCCGGAGTACGTTTCGAGCCATGTCCAGGCCTGTGCATCTGCTGCGATCTGAAACGCGCGTCATCGTTGCCGCGATGATGTTTGCGGTGGTGCCCGGGTCAGCCTGGTCGCAGGCCATGCAGCAGCAGACGGTCCCGCAGCAGAAATCCATCATCATCCAGGTGGCGCCGGCCCCCGCGACCCAGGCACCGCCGCCACCAGCCGCGCTGGCGCCGGCCCCGATGGCCCAGCAGGCCCCGCCGCCGGCGCCGGTCGAGCGCGAAAATCCCGGCCTTTTCAACGAGATCAACAAGCTCTTCAAGGATACGCCGTCGCTGGTCCCGTCATGGTCGCTGCCGGCGCTCGGGACGACCAACCTGAACACGGTGGTCAAGGGCCGCGTGGTCTGTCCGGTCGCCGCCAATGGCGCGCCGGATTGCAAGGCAGCGTCCGACAAGCTCTGCCAGAGCAAGGGATATAAAGAGGGGAAGAGCCTCGATACCGATGCGGCGCAGACCTGTTCGCCGAAGGCGATGATCCCCGGCCGCCAGCCCGAACCGGGCGATTGCCGGACGGACAATTACGTCACCCAGGCCGTCTGCCAGTAGGTTTATTCCGCCTCACGGTGCCGCAAGTCTGCTGCTGTATTGCCGCAACAGATTTGGCTTTCCGGCGCCGTTTCTGGCATGTTTGCGCTGCATCACCGGCCCGTTTCACGGGCGGCTTTCATAAGAAACGACCTCGAGGAATTCTCCAGAATGTCCATGCCGGCCCTGTTCAAGAACCGCCTGTCGCTACCCGTGATCGGCTCGCCCCTGTTCATCATTTCGGGGCCCGATCTTGTCATCGCGCAGTGCAAGGCCGGCATCGTCGGTTCGTTTCCGGCGCTGAATGCGCGCCCGGCGGCGCTGCTCGACGAATGGCTGCACCGGATCAAGGAAGAACTCGCCGCCCATGACAAGGCGCACCCGGATCGCCCCTCGGCGCCGTTCGCGGTCAACCAGATCGTCCACAAATCCAACAACCGCCTCGATCAGGATCTGGCGCTGTGCGAGAAGCACAAGGTGCCGATGATCATCACCTCGCTCGGTGCGCGCGAGGAGCTCAACCAGGCAGCCCATGGCTGGGGCGGTATCGTCTTCCACGACGTCATCAATCAGCGCTTCGCTCACAAGGCGATCGAGAAGGGGGCCGACGGCCTCATCCTCGTTGCCGCGGGTGCAGGCGGTCATGCCGGTGAAATCTCGCCGCTCGCTTTCGTCGCCGAAACGCGCGCCTGGTTCGACGGCCCGATCGCGCTGTCCGGCGCCATCGGCAATGGCCGCGCCATCAAGGCCGCGCGCGTGCTGGGCGCCGATTTCGCCTATATCGGCTCGGCCTTCATCGCCACCGAAGAAGCCAATGCGGTGCAGGGCTACAAGGACATGATCGCGTCCTCGGCGGCGCAGGACATTGTCTATTCCAACCTCTTCACGGGCGTGCACGGCAACTATCTGAAGCCGTCGATCGTCGCGGCGGGCATGGACCCGGAAAATCTGCCGGTCTCCGATCCGTCGAAGATGAATTTCGGCACCGATGCCAATGGCGAGCGCCAGAAGCCGAAGGCCTGGAAGGAAATCTGGGGCAGCGGTCAGGGTATCGGCAGCGTCAAGAAGGTGGTGCCGGTGGCCGAACTCGTGGCGCGCCTCAAGAAGGAATATGACGAAGCCGTCGACCCTGCGCTGTGACACCGATGGACAAGCATCCCGTCAGCGATGCCGTCTACCGTATCGACGGCAATCGCATCATCACCAGCCCGCATGCGGCGGGGCCGTGGAATCCGCATATGCAGCACGGCTCGGCGCCATCGGCACTGGTGACGTGGCTGGCCGAGCAACTGCCGGCGTCATCGCCGATGGCGGTGACGCGCGTGACCATCGATCTCATGCGGCCGGTGCCGGTGGCGCCACTGACCTATGAAGTCGAGGTGCTGCGGGAAGGCCGCAAGATCCAGCTCGTCGGCATTCGCCTGCTGTCCAACGGTACCGTGGTCACTACTGCGACGGTGCTCAAGATGCGCGTCGAAGCGCAGCCGCTGCCGGTCGAGATCAAGGATGCGCCGGTCACCGTGCCGCTGCCCGATGCTCCCGGCCTGTCCGAGCCGACGCATCACAGCAGTCCCTTCGTCTCCGGTATGACGATCCGTGCGGTGCATGGCGGCTTCCTGACCCTCGGCCCCGGCGCGATCTGGTACCGTGCCAACCGGGCCATCATCGAAGGCCAACCGCTATCGCAGGCCATGCGCGCGGTGATCGCGTCCGATTTCAGCAACGGCTCGTCATCGGTCCTCAGCTTCAAGGAATGGACGTTCCTGAACGCCGATCTTACCGTCAGCATGGCGCGGCCGCCGGTCAGTGACTGGATACTGCTGGATTCCGAAACCTGGATCGGGCCGGATGGCAGTGGGCTCGCTGCATCCAAGCTTGCCGATGTGAACGGCTATTTCGGCCGTGCGGTGCAAAGCCTCGTCATCGAGCGGCGTTAACGCCGATCGCCACCCCGTTGTGAGATACTGTCGATGGAACCGGTTCCATCAAGCCGGGTTGGTATCCATTGAGCGCGTAAACAGGTTTTCAAGGCGATGGCGGACAAGGCGAAGACGGGCATCTGGGGGTTGGACGACATCCTTTCGGGCGGCCTGACCAGAGGGCATATCTTTCTGGCCGAGGGCGCACCGGGCACCGGAAAAACCACCGTCGCACTGCAGTACCTGCTCGAAGGGGCACGGCTCGGCGAAAAGTGCCTCTACATCACCCTGTCGGAATCCGAGTCAGAGTTGCGCGACGGCGCGCAGTCACATGGCTGGACCATCGATGGCAACATCGATGTGTTCGAACTGCTGCCGCCCGAAAGCCTGCTCGATGATGATCAGCAGCAGAGCCTGCTCTATTCATCCGACCTCGAACTGGGCGAAACCACGCGGCAGATCTTCGATGCCGTCGAGCGCAGCAAGCCGACCCGCGTGGTGCTTGATAGTCTTTCCGAGATCCGGTTGCTGGCGCAAAGCTCGCTGCGCTACCGGCGCCAGATACTGGCCATCAAACATTACTTCGCACGCTTCAACACCACGGTGTTGATGCTCGACGACCTCACCGCCGATGTCGCGGATCGCACCGTCCACAGCGTGGCGCATGGTGTGTTTCGGCTGGAAGAACTTGCGCCTGATTACGGTGCCGAGCGCCGCCGCGCCCGCATCATCAAATATCGCGGCACCAAATTCCGCGGCGGCTATCACGACATGACGATCACTCATGGCGGTGCTCATGTGTTTCCGCGGCTTGTCGCATCGGAACATCGTGTCGGCCAGAAGCGTGTCACGCGGTCGACCGGAATTGCTGAATTTGACGCGCTGCTGGGTGGCGGCATCGAGAGTGGCTCCAGCACGCTGATCCTCGGTCCCGCCGGTACCGGCAAATCGCTGGTCGTGTTGATCAATGTTCTGGCTGCGATCCAGCGTGGCGAAAAGGCGGCCCTCTTCGTGTTTGATGAAGAACTCGGTCTGCTGATGGATCGTATGCTGAAAGTCGGCATCGATCTCGCTGCCCTGCGCGACAACGGGCAACTGGTGATCGAGCAGGTCGACGCCGCCGAATTGTCGCCCGGCGAATTCGCACATCGCGTGCGCAAGCAGGTCGACGAGAAGGATATCAAGATCGTCGTCATCGACAGTCTCAACGGCTATCAGGCGGCGATGCCGGAAGAAAACTCGCTGGTCCTGCACATCCATGAATTGCTGCAATATCTGAACAGACGCGGTGCATCGACGTTTGTGACGGTGGCACAGCACGGGCTTGTCGGCGACATGAAGGCGCCGGTGGACGTTACCTATCTCGCCGACACCGTGATCCTGCTGCGCTATTTCGAAGCCTTTGGCTCCGTGCATCGTGCGATTTCGGTGGTGAAGAAACGTACCGGGACACATGAAACGACCATCCGCGAATATCGTATCGATGGCCGTGGTCTCACCATCGGCGAGCCGCTGAAGTCGTTCCAGGGCGTGCTGCGTGGTGTGCCGCAGTACTCTGGTACAACGCCGATGATGGAAGAACGGAAGCCGTGAGGCCAGGTCCACTTTCTGAGCGCGCTGTCATCCTCGCGCCGAACGGCCGCGATGCCGCCTTGGCGGAGTCGTTGATCCGCGAAGCCGGCTACTACGCGACGACCTGTTCCGATTTTGCCGAACTCGTCAGCCAGATCGAGAGTGGTGCCGGTTGCGCCGTGATCGCCGACGAAGCGATCAAGAACGCCGATCTGCGCTATCTCGATCGCTGGCTGCATAACCAGCCGGTCTGGTCGGATTTTCCCATCGTGCTGCTGACGCGGCAAGGCGGCGGTCCCGAGCGCAATCCCGACGCCGCGCGGCTGCGTCAGGTATTCGGCAACGTCACCTTCCTTGAACGCCCGTTTCACCCGACCACATTGATCAGCGTTGTCGGATCGTCGGTGCGCGGGCGTCGGCGTCAGTATCAGACGCGGGCCATTCTTGAAGACCTGAGCGACAGCCAGGCGCTGCTGCAGACGGCGCTCGATGCAGGGCGGCTCGGAACGCTCGAACTGCATTTGCCGGAATTGCGGCTCGAAGTCTCCGAGACGACGAAAGCCTGTTTCGGTCGCAGGCCGAACGAGGTGTTTTCCTTCAGCGAGCTGCAGGCATCGATCCATCCGGAGGATCGCGCGCAACGACAGCAGGCGCTCGACGCGACGCTGACGACGGGGGCGGACTACAATGTCGAATATCGCAATGTCTGGGCCGATGGCTCGGTGCATTGGGTCGAAACGCGGGCGCGCATCGTGCGCGGACCGGATGGCCAGCCGAAAACGCTGGTTGGCGTGTCCGTGGACATCACGACGCGCAAGACTGCGGACATGGAGCGTGACAAGCTGCTGGCACAGCTCACGACCGAACGTGCCGCACTGGCCGAACTAACGGCGACACTCGAACAGCGTGTCGAGGAGCGGACATCCGATCTCATGAAGGAATCCGCAGCCCGCGAGCGCGCGCAGGAGCAGTTGCGCCAGGCGCAGAAGATGGAGACCATCGGCCAGCTCACCGGTGGCGTGGCGCATGACTTCAATAATCTCCTGATGGCGGTGATGGGCAATCTCGAACTGCTGCGCAAGCGCATGCCCGATGATCCCAGGCTGAAGCGCCTGGTCGACGGCGCCATGCAGGGCGCCGAGCGTGGCGCATCGCTGACACAGCGTCTGCTGGCTTTCGCGCGCCAGCAGGATCTGCGCGCGGAGGCGGTGGATCTGGGCATTCTCGTGCGTGGCATGAGCGATCTGCTCGACCGTTCGCTCGGTCCGCGCATCGCGCTGAGTTTCGACATTCCGGACGGACTTCCGCCGGCGCGAATTGACGCCAATCAGCTCGAACTCGCGATCCTCAATCTCGTCATCAATGCCCGCGACGCCATGCCCGATGGCGGTGCCATCGCGATCGATCTGGCAAGCTACCAGGTGGCCAAGACAGCAGGCGCGCTGAAGGCGGGCGACTATCTCAAGGTCTCGATCATCGACAATGGCGAAGGCAT
>NZ_JBIISY010000204.1:0-10470 GCF_044340795.1 Tardiphaga sp. | reverse complement strand
ATGGCGAGCACACTGGCAGATAATTCGAGCAGGACGCTCCCCGCCAGTGGCAGAAAGCGTGAGCAGGAAATCAGGCTGTTTGCGAGCACACGCCGCTATGATTGCAAGCGCCTACAGATAGGCGAGGTTGAGGTGCACCTCCTCGCACAAACGCCGTTCCGAGCGGATGCCGAACAGATAGCCAACCAGCAGCATCCTGAGCATCAGCTCCGGGTCGATCGAGGGTCGCCCACTCGCGCTGTAGCTCGACGCCAGTGCCTCGCGCACGAAGCCGAAGTCCAACACGCCGTCGATGCGTCGGAGCAGGTGGTCAACCGGCACATGCTCATCAAGCCGGAAGCCGTAGAACAGCGCGCCCTGTGCCACCTGCCGTCCCATCATGTCCGTGATCCCTTGCCGTCTGCCAAGAGTGAATCACGCCTCCATCGCCGTCGCAAGCACGCGTTTTTCAACAGTCTCGTTCGGTTCTGACACTTGAAACAGCAGCTGCCCTAGCGCGGACTGAGCTATGAAGCACCAGGTCCAAACCGGTTCAGAGGCACCTTGAGAAACGCCGTCCCACACTTGTCCGCATCCGGCAGCCGGCCGCCACGTATGTTCACCTGAAGCGCGGCGAGCATCAGGTCGGGTAGTGGGAGCGATGCGTCGCGTTTCTCGCGGGTCGCGACGAACTCGGCTTCGTCGATGCCATCGTGAACATGGATGTTGTCGCGACGCTGATCGGCGACGGTCGAGCGACCAAGTACGTCCCTGCCATCCTTGCCATAGTCATGCCCAACATAGGTTGCGGTTTCGGGTGGCAGATCGAGGATGGCGCGGATCGAGCACCACAGCGAATGAGCATCACCACCCGGGAAGTCCGCTCGGCTTGTGCCACTATCGGGAACCATCAGCGTATCGTGAACGAACGCGGCGTCACCGACGACATAAGTGATCGAGGCAAGCGTATGGCCCGGCGACAGCATGACATGAGCATCGAGCGTGCCGATCCGGAAACGCTCGCCATCCGCAAACAACCGGTCCCACTGGCTGCCGTCGACGGCGAGATCGGGCAGGCAGTAGATGTCCCGCCACAGCTTTTGCACTTCCACGACCTTGTTGCCGATCGCGGTTTTGCCACCGGTCTTGCCGGTGAGGTACGGAACGGCTGAAAAATGATCGGCGTGTGGGTGGGTGTCGAGCACCCATTCGACGGTTAGCCCCTTTTCGCGCACATAGTCGAGGATAAGATCCGCGTTTCGGGTCGCGGTCGCACCAGCGCGCGGGTCAAAATCCAGAACTGGATCGATGATCGCAGCCGTCTTCGTAGTGTCGTCGACGACAACATATTGGAAGCTACCAGTGCGCTCATCATGGAGCGACGCAACGGTCATACCATCGTGCTTATACTCGATCATGTTTTCATCCTCTCGCTCTGTTAGCTTTCTGCCCGCGCCCGCGCGAACAACCGCTCGAAATCACCCGGATCGATCGCGCCCATCACCAGCATGCGTCCGGCAAGAAAGCCCGGGGTGCCGGCCAAGCCGATCGAATAGGCCTCTTGGCCGTTCGCACGCAGGCGCGCCGCGACAGCCTGTGCATGCGAAGCAAGCCACGTCGTTGCGCTCAGCCAGTCACCGCCAGCGCCGATTACGACGTCCCGCAGCATGTCGTCGTCAATCGTACGGTTGTCGGCCATCAGCTGGCGATGGACGACCGGGTAGATGCCCTGTTCGGCACAGCTGAGCGCAACGCTCGCGGCACGTTCAGACGGTGGACCGAAGATCGGCCAATCCTTGTAGATGACCCTAATTTTGCCATCGCGTCGCACGGCCTCTTCCAACGCGGGGAAGGCGTGACGGCAGGCCGGGCAACGATAATCGGTGAAAACGGCAAGCCGCAACGTCGCGTCGGCAGGACCGTGCTCAGGCGAACTGCCGCCTGTCAGGATCAGGTCGGCGGTCGGACCAACGTCACGCCCAATCGGGGCGGTGCGCCGCAGCACCTGTCCGACCGCCCAGCCCCCCACGACTACAGCGCCGAGCCCGACCGCCTGCCTCCGACTGAGTGGCCCCGGCACGCTCAACGCCCTCCGGGCTTGCTGCGCGCCGTGGCGACGAGGCGGCGGAGCGCCGGCAGATCGACCGCGCCGGCCACGACCTGCGAGCCGACGATCAGCGCCGGCGTCCCATTGAACCCGATCGCTTCGGCAATCGCATTGGTGCGTGCGAGCAGCGCATCGATTTCCGCGCCACGCGTCTTCAGGTCACGTTGCAGACGCGGCCAATCCACCTTGGCTTTCACAGCAGCTGCCCTGATACCGGCGCTGTCGAGCCGCGCCGGCGAGGCAAGCAGCGCTCCATGGAAGGCGGCATGCCTGCCCTGCCACTGGCTCGCGACGGCCGCCCGGGACGCCTCACGGGAGGCGGGTCCGAATATTGGCCAATCCCGATACACGATCCGGACCTTCGGGTCGGAGCGAAGCAGCGCGTTCAGCACCGGCTCCATGCGACGGCAATAGGGGCAGTTGTAGTCGAAGAACTCGACAACGGTGACGTCATAGGCGGTGCCGGCCCGCTTGGGGGCTACGGGATCGTCGACGACTGCCTTGCGCGACAAATCAGGCTGCTGCTGCCCGACCGCAGGTGTCATCGGCACGGCGAAAGCAAGCGCGGCTAGAGCGCCGCGAAAGAGAAGGTTGCGGCGGTTCATCGGTGTTTCCTTGCCTTATCAATTCCATCGGCGAGCGCGGCGCGCGACAACTCTCCGAGCTGAAGCTGCACGATCGTGCCATTCGCGGCGACGAAGGCGGTTGCGGGATAGCCGGCGACTTCGAAGGCTCGGGAAAGCCTACGGTCGGGATCAAGCGCGACGTTGCCGGCACCGATGCCTTCGCGGGTAAGGAACTGGGTAACGGTCGCCGGCGCCTCACCCTGATCGGCGAGCAGAATCGGAACCTCTCCACGGCGCGACGCAGCAGCATCGAGCATCGGCAGCTCGCGCCGGCATGGGCCGCACCATGTCGCCCACAGATTGACCACGAAGGGACGACCCCGGAAACGATCAAGCGGGAGCGGAGCGCCGGATGGCGTCGTTAGGGCGAGATGATAGGGAAAGGGGCCGTAGGTCACGGGCGGGATCAGCGCCTGAAGCGTGAACCAGAGGCCGCCAGCTACGGCAAGCGCTGCCCAGCCTATCGCCAGAGCGCGCGTTCGGCCGAGCCGGAACGCCAGCGTTACCGCAGCGCCGGCGAGGCCGGCGACGGCCGAGAAGCCTCCCTGCCATATAGCTAGGATGGAAAGTGGAGCATCGGCGTAGCTCGCCCAATGCGTCGCGACATAGCCGATCCGGGCCGTCACCAGCCCGACGACAATAGCACTGGTCGCGACCATCGACACTCGCGGGAAGCGGAACCGTCCCGCCAGCGCCGTCAAACCGAGGAACACGGCGACGCACAGAACCGCCAATCCGCGATCGACCGCCATCATCAGCGGCCCGATGGCAATTGCGCTGCCCATCACAGAAACGCGCCTGCGCTCTTCCAGAGCATATAGGCTGCGACCACGAAGATCAGCATTGCGAAAACCGTGGTGAGCGTACTGCCCGTGCCCAGACGCTTAGCGATCCGCGTACCGATCAACCCGCCGATAACTCCACCGCCGATGAAGGCGAAGGCGAGCGGCCAATCCACAAGCCCGGAGAACGCGTAGTTGGCAGCGGTCGTTAGCCCGAACGCGGTGACGGCGATCAGCGACGTGCCGACGGCGTTGAGGATCGGCATGCCCGTCGATCCAATCAGTCCGGGAACGATCAGGAAGCCACCACCGATGCCAAAGAAGCCTGAAAACAGTCCGGTGCCGAGGCCATAACCCAGCACCTTGGGCGCCTTCTCCCGGTTGCATTCTGCACCGGGATTACCAGCGTCACCCCGCCCGCGCAGCATCACAACGCCGACGACGATCATGACGAGCGCGAATAGAAAGAGGAGCTTGCCGCCATCGACGGCCTTGCCCGCGGTGGATCCGAGTAGCGCACCGATGACGCCGGCAGTCGCATACATGCCGCCGCACCGCCATTTTACGGTATGAGCCTTGGCATGACCGATCAGACCGGTCGCGGCATTGGCCGCCACGGCAAACGCGCTCGTACCGATGGCGAGGTGCGCGTCGGGAACGCGCACCAGATACACCATGAGCGGCACGGCGAGGATCGAGCCACCGCCACCGACGAGCCCGAGGGTGAATCCGACCAGGCTGCCGGACAAGGCGCCAAGCAGATACTGGATTGGTTCGAGGATCATGCCGCCTTGCCGATCTCGTGTGGAGCGGCCATCCACTCACGGCCTTTCAGCATGCCCTGCCAGTAGATCGGGGGCAGCATCCGCTCTTTCAGGAACCACGCGGTGCGCGTCGGACGCGTTCCGTCCAGCAGCCAGGATGGGAAGCTGGGCAGCAGCTTTCCGCCATAGCCGAACTCGGCGAGGACGATCTTACCGCGTTCGACCGTGAGCGGGCATGAGCCGTAACCATTATAATCGGCAACGGGGGGTCTGCCGTCGAGCGCGGCCAGCGCGTTGACTGCGACCACGGGCGCCTGGACGCGAGCAGCAGCGGCGGTCTTGGCGTTGCTGGTGCCAGCGGCATCGCCAAGGCCAAAGATGTTTTCAAATCGCTTGTGCCGCAGCGTAGTCTCGTCGACCTCGACGAAGCCGCTCGCAGCCGCAAGCGGGCTATTTGCGACGACCGCATGTGACACCTGAGGTGGCACGACATGGAGCATATCGAACTCACGTTCGATCCGCTCGGAGACGCCGTCCTGCTTGCGCTCGAACGTGGCGACGCGGCGATCGGCGTCGACCGCGACCAGGTTGGACTCAAGCCTGAGATCGATACCGTACTTCTCGACATATTCCATCAGCGCCGGGACGTAGGTCGGGACCCCGAACAGGGCTGCGCCGGCATTATGGAACTCGACGTCGATAGCTGGGAGAACGCCGCTATCCCGCCAGATGTCGCAGGAGAGATACATCGCTTTCTGCGGTGCGCCGGCGCACTTGATCGGCATGGGTGGCTGCGAGAACAGCGCCCGCCCCTGCCGCAATTCCTTGACGAGCTGGTAGGTGTAGGGTGCCAGATCGTAGCGATAGTTGGAGGTGACGCCGTTGCGGCCGAGAGCCTCAGGCAGCCCTTCGATCTTCTCCCACGCCAGGCGCAGCCCGGGCGCGACGACCAGAACGCGATAGGTCAATGTGTCACCGTCTTCGAGCTCGACCGTGTTACGGTCGGGGTCGATGGCAACGGCGGGCAACCGTACCCACTTAACGCCCTTTGGCATTATGTCGGATTCGGCCTTGCGCGTCTGTTCGGGAGTGAAGACGCCGGCCCCCACCATCGTCCAGCCGGGCTGGTAATAATGGTCGGTCGCCGGATCGACGACCGCGATCGTCACTTTGGCGTTGCGCTTCAGAATGCTGGAAGCGGTCGCGATGCCGGCGGCACCGCCCCCGATGATGACGATGTCGTAGGTCATTGATCAGCCCTTTCGGAACGGCGCTTCAGCGCAGGCGTGAGATCGGCAAGGTCGTACCCGGCTGCCTTTGCTTGGTCGACGATCGTCGCCGGGTCGGCGCGATCGGCCTCGGCCAACGCCCACAAGGTCGCCGCGCGCGTCCCGCTACGGCAGAAGCCGAGCGTCGGCTGTGACAGCGTGGCTAGCGCCTCCTTCATGCGATCCGCATCGGCGTCAGTCGCCTTGCCCGGTACGATAGGGACATGGGCAAACGCGAGACCGTGGTCGCCTGCCATTCGGGCCATTTCTTCCGCGCTTGGCTGGCCCGCCTCCTCGCCGTCCGGGCGGCTTGAGATGATCGAGCGATATCCTGCCTTCGCGGCAGCGGCGAGGTCGTCTTGCGTCAGCTGGGGGGCGGCAGAGAAGGACGAGGTGATCTGCTTGAAAGCCATGTGATGTCTCCTGTCTGATCAGGCCGAACGGCGGGAAGTGAATGCAAAGCGGTGGACGGCAACGCCGAGGGCCATTGCAGCGATGAAGACCAGTGCCGGCAGAGGCTGGATCGCCAGTGCGGCAATGGCGGGACCTGGGCACAATCCGACGATGCCCCAGCCTATGCCGAACAAGGCCGCACCGCCGATGAGGCGCCGGTCGATCGGCGAGGTGGCGGGCGTGTGGAATTGTTCGGCCGCGATCGGGGTCGAGCGACGCCGCACGACGAACCAGGCTATCGCCATCGGCAGGATCGCGCCTGCCATGACGAACGCCAAGGTCGGGTCCCACGCGCCGGTGACATCGAGGAACGCGCGCACCCGCGCCGGATCGATCATTCCGGAGATGGCAAGGCCGGCGCCGAACAGCGTCCCGCTAGCGAGTGAAATGAGGTTCTGGCGCATCACAGTATCACCTCGGACAGACGCATGATCGTGACCGTGACGACGCCGGTCGCCATGAACGTGACGGTCGCGGCGATGGACCGGGGCGACAGGCGGGACAGGCCGCATACGCCGTGACCACTGGTGCACCCGGACCCAAGCCGCGTTCCGATACCGACGACCAGACCGGCGACGGCAATCAGCGAAAGCGATGCCGGAAAGCTGGCTTTCACGCCCAAACTGGTCGCAGCAATACCCGCGCCCAAGGGCAGACCCGCGGTAAAGAGCAGCGCGAGGGCCCATGGTGGACCTCCATCGGTAAGACCCAAAACTCTTGCGAACATGCCGCTGACACCGGCGATGCGCCCGTTGCCCAGCAGCATGATCGCCGCGGCGACACCGATCATCAGCCCGCCGATGAAGCCTTCGAGCGGCATGGCATGGGGAAAGCCTGGCATCACAGCGCATCCAGCGGAATTTTGAGGTAGCGGGTGCCGTTGGCTTCCGGCTCCGGCAGATGACCACCGCGCATGTTCACCTGGATCGAGGGCAGGATGAGCTTCGGCATCGACAAGGTGGCGTCGCGACTGGTCCGCATCGCGACGAAGTCGTCTTCGCTGACCCCTTCGTGGACATGCACGTTGCCGACACGCTGTGCGCCTACAGTCGTCTCCCAGACATATTGGTCGCGACCCACCGCCTTGTAGTCGTGGCAGAGGAACAGGCGCGTCTCGTCCGGCAGCTGCATGAGCCGGCGGATCGAGCGGAATAGCTGGCGTGCGTCGCCACCAGGGAAGTCTGCCCGCGCGGTGCCGTAATCGGGCATGAAGAGCGTATCGCCGGTGAAGACCGCGTCCCCAATCGCATAGGCCATGTCCGCCGGCGTATGGCCGGGCACGTGCAGCGCAATGGCGTCGATGTTGCCGATGGCAAAGCGGTCGCCGTCCTCGAACAGCCGGTCGAACTCGGAACCGTTGCGCTCAAAATCGGTGCCGGCGTTGAAGATTTTGCCGAACACGTTCTGAACCCGGATGATCTCACGACCGATCGCGAGCTGCCCGCCAAGCGCCTGCTGAAGATAAGGTGCCGCAGACAGGTGATCGGCATGAGCATGGGTTTCCAGCAGCCAATCGACCGTCAGTCCCTGATCCCGCACGTAAGCGATCACTGCGTCCGCCGACGCGGTTTTGGTCCGGCCAGCCGCGGCGTCAAAATCGAGGACGCTGTCGACGATCGCAGCCTTTTTCGTCGCCACGTCCCAAACGACGTAGGTCGCTGTGTTGGTAGGCTCATCAAAGAAGGACTGAACGACCGGCGATCCGGCCGCTTTTGCGCGTCTGATCTGGGCGTTGGCTTCGCTCAAAACCGGGTCCATGACCATCTCCATTTAAACAAACTCATGGTTTATGTATCTGTGTAAGCGTATTGCGTCAACGGGGTGTTCGTGCCATTTGGGAGGAATGGAAATGATGGAAGCGAACATGCCGCGCTCGCTGCGCATCGGGGATGCAGCCCCGAACTTCACCGCCCGCACCACTCAGGGCGAGATTGCGCTCGATCAGTATCGTGGGCGCTGGATTGTGTTTTTCTCGCACCCTGCTGACTTCACGCCGGTTTGCACGAGCGAGTTTGTGGCCTTGGCTAAAGCGGCCCCTCAATTCGAGGAGCTGGATTGCGTATTGTTGGGGCTGTCGGTCGACAGCCTCTACTCTCATGTCGCCTGGCTTCGCGCGATCCACGACGTTTTTGATGTCGAGGTGCCGTTTCCGGTGATCGAGGATCCGTCGATGGCGGTTGGGTATGCCTACGGCATGCTCGACGAGCAGGCTGGCGATGCCTCAACGGTACGTGCAACCTACTTCATCGATCCCAAAGGCATTATCCGCGCACTCAGCTGGTATCCGATGAATGTCGGGCGCTCGGTCGACGAGATGCTTCGCACGGTCAGGGCGTTGCAGCGTTCGGCCGATGGCGAGGCCTATACGCCCGCTGACTGGCAGCCGGGCGACGACGTGCTCCTGCCTCCCGCTTTGCCGGGGAACGCAGGCGCCGACTGGTTTCACCAGACGAAGGCTGACCGGTGATGGCGATCTACCAGTCCCGCGCGCTTGCCGACGTTGCAGTCGAGAAGCTGCGCGTGTTCGCGCAGCCGCAGCGCCTTATGATCCTGTCCTATCTGCTGGGTGGCGAACGGCAGGTGGCGGACATCGAGGCGGCCACGGGCGTGACCCAACCAGCGCTCAGTCAGCAGCTTGCCGAGCTGCGGCGCGCCGATCTGGTGAAGACCAGGCGTGAGGCGAAGCAGGTTCACTACCGTCTTGCCGACGATGCAGCCGCACTGTGTGTGCGAACCCTGGAGGCGATGTTCGGAGCCGACGATCTGTCGGCTCCCCAAACGGCCCCGGCCCCCCGCCCAGTGCGACCGCGCGAGACGCCGTCCGTGGTTCGACCGCAAAACATCGGTGCGGCCGTTTTTGCGAGAGTTGGCTGATCATTTCGGCTGAAGAAGGAAAAAGCGGATGCGTATGCCAATCATTGCTCTTGCAGGATGCTTGTCACTCATGAGCAGCGTCAGTGCTTCAGCCGGCGTGCCTAGGCAGGCGGTGATACCGGGATATGGCGCGATCACACCCGTCGAAGGTGCTGCGGAACGGCCCGATCGCAAGTTGCGCTATCGCGTGCTGTTCAATGTGACCAAGGCCGCGGCAACGCCGGATAAAATCAATCCATCGCTGGAGAAGGTCGCCCGCTTTTTGAACCTGCTGGGCAACGATGGCGTTCGTCCAGAACAAGGCGATGTCGTCGTGATCGTCCACGGTCCGGCGACGCCCATCGTTACCGAAGATCGCGCCTATGCGACAAAGACGGGAGTAGCTGCGAACCCCAACCTTGCCTTAATTGAGGCGTTGAAAAAGGCGGGTGTATCCGTTCGGGTATGCAGCCAAGCTCTTATCGGAAACGGGATCGACCCCGCTACGGTAGGAAAGAGTGTCGAAACTGACGTGTCTGCGCTGACGACTATGGCGACTTTGCAACTGCGTGGTTGGGCACTGATCCCCGACTGATCACGCCGACACGTTTACTGTTTCGCCGTTCTAGTCCGTAACGCTGCTGGTGTCATAACCGGTCGGGGCTGTTGAAAAAGGCGCCGCTGGTGGCCGGGTCCGGTTGGGGGCGGAATGACACCCCAACGCATAGCGATCCCGTCTCGCATGGGATGGTGTTTTGGGAACGCAGGCTGCTGATGTTCGCAGTTGCGATATGGTGCGATTAGTGCTTATCTAGAGGTCTTCGACGGACCCGGATTGATTCGGGTGGCTCGGCCCGGCGCCTATCCCCGGGATAACCTTAGCGAATTTGGGCCTCGCTTCCGAGCATCGTTGATTGACCGCGTCTGACGGCGTGCGCCCCTCGCTATTGCGATCAGGTTTCCACATGACATTTGCTACTTCGCTTCGACGCGAATGGCTCTCGAACCCGCGCGCGGACGTGCTGGCGGGTATCGTTGTCGCGCTCGCGCTGATCCCGGAGGCTATCGGCTTCTCGATCATTGCCGGCGTCGATCCCAGCGTCGGGCTGTTTGCCTCCTTCTCCATCGCCGTCATCATCTCGCTCGTGGGCGGTCGCCCCGGCATGATCTCGGCCGCAACCGCGGCGATCGCCGTTCTCGTTCTGCCGCTGATCCGCGATCACGGCGTCCAGTACCTGTTTGCCGCCACCATCCTCATGGGGCTGATCCAGGGCGTCGCCGGTTTCCTGAAACTCGACCTGCTGATGCAATATGTGTCGCGCTCGGTCATCACCGGCTTCGTCAATGCGCTCGCGATCCTCATCTTCATCGCGCAGCTTCCCCAGCTCACAAACGTCGGATGGGAAACCTACGCGATGGTCGCGGCGGGTTTGGCGATCATCTATCTGTTTCCGCGCCTGACCAAGGCGATCCCGTCGCCGCTGGTTGCGATCGTGATCCTCACGATCGTCTCGATCTATGCCGGCATCAAGGTCAACACGGTGGGCGACATGGGCAAGCTGCCCTCGTCGCTGCCGGCATTCGGCATTCCACAGGTGCCGTTCACGCTCGAGACGCTGCGCATCATCTTCCCCTACT
>NZ_JBIISY010000429.1:0-2797 GCF_044340795.1 Tardiphaga sp. | reverse complement strand
CGCTCAGGGACCCGCTCGCTGGCGGGCGGTGCGGGCCTTGCGCCCATGGTGCAATTGCCGGAAGGCGTGTTCTCGATCTTCTCCGCAGGCCCGCGCCAGACCGCGCTCGATCGCCTGTCCAACAATGACACCGACCCGAATTCGGTGTTCACCCGCACCTTCATCAAGGAGATCCAGGAGCCGGCGCTCAATCTGGTGCAGATCGCTCAGCGAACGCGCCGTACGGTGAGCGAGCTTGCCGAGACAGTGAAGCACCGCCAGGTGCCGGTCTATTTCGACCAGATGGTGGACGATGTCTTCCTCAACGGCCAGGCCAAGCCCAACGAGCCTGTGCAGGCCACCACGCTGCCGACCGCGCAGCTGCCGAAGGTCGCCGCGTTGCCACCGGCCCAGACGTCGCCATTGCCCACACCGGACAATCCGAACGCACCGATCGCCAGCTTCTCCCGCCACAATGGCGGCTGGACCGTGGTGTTCTCCATCGTCGATCCCGCGCTCGGCATTTCCTGGCGCAAGGGCGACAGCGGCGATTTTCGCGAAACCGGCTTCATGGACACGCTCGACCCGCGGACGCGAAAACGGCTGCCCAATCCGTCGATCCAGCTGAATGCGGACGAGCCGGCGACGACGCTGCAGGTGCGCTATATCGATATCACTGGCGAGATGCAGGGGCCGTTCCCGATCCGCTTCGATCCGGAAGCGGCACTGGTGCGCGACCAGCGCAAGATCCTCGACATGACCGCCTCGAACTGGCTGGAATTCGGCGGCTCCAATGGCCTGCTCTATTACACGCATCTGATCTCGTATCGCTGTGCGATCCGCGAGGTGAAGCTCGGTTTTGATACATCGGTGCCGGATCAGGTTTTGAAGCTGCCGCCCTGTAATCAGCGTGATCCGATCGCGGTGCCGCGCGATGCGCCGATCTATATGAAGGTGCCCGGCGGGGCGCGCTCGGTGTCGGTGGAGTTGCAATTTCGCGACGGCAGCGTGTCGGAGATCAGGACGTTCCGGAAATAACGCGCCACGTCGTGTCGCTTCGCAATGACGTGACGCATTGACGTCTGCAAAATGCTTCCTCAAGTTGAGCCGTACGACTTGAGGGCATCCAGATGAGCGCGGTCGCGAACTCGAACCAACTCTCCACGCGTTGCTGCATCGTCGGCGGCGGGCCGGCGGGCATGATGCTCGGCTATCTGCTCGGCCGCGCCGGCGTGGATACGATCGTGCTGGAGAAACATGCGGACTTCTTCCGCGATTTCCGCGGCGACACGGTGCATCCATCCACGCTGCAGGCGATGGACGAACTCGGCCTGATCGACGACTTCCTCAAGATCAAGCACGATCGCATCGCGAAGATGGATGGCTATTTCGGCGCGCACAAACTGCGCATCGTCGACATCACCCGCACCTCGGCGAAGTACCCGTTCATCGCCTTCATGCCGCAGTGGGACTTCCTCAACTTCCTGCGCGACAAGGGCCAGCGCTTCCCGCAGCTCAAGGTGATGATGCAGACCGAGGCCACGGACCTCATCTGGTCCGGCGCGCAGGTCACCGGCGTGAAGGCAGAGACAGAGCAGGGACCGATCGAGATCCGCGCTGATCTCGTCGTCGCCTGCGATGGCCGGCATTCGGTCGTGCGTCCGGCCGCCAAGCTGGAGGTGACGGACATCGCGGCGCCGATGGACATTCTGTGGTTTCGCATCGCCAAGGGGCCGGAGACCGAGAGCGTGTTCGCGCGGCTCGAGCCCGGCAAGATGATGGTGACCATCGATCGCGGCGACTACTGGCAATGCGCCTATGTCATCGCCAAGAACCACTTTGAGGAGGTGAAGGGCAGAGGCATCGAGTCATTCCGCGCCGAAGTCGCGCGGCTGGCGCCGATCCTTTCGGCGCATATCGATGACCTGAAGAGTTGGGACGACGTCAAGCTGCTCACCGTCGCCATCAATCGCCTGACGCGCTGGCATCTGCCGGGCCTTCTCTGCATCGGCGACGCGGCGCACGCGATGTCGCCTGTGGGCGGCGTCGGCGTGAACATCGCCGTGCAGGATGCCGTGGCGACAGCCAACCTGCTGGCCGCGAAACTGCAGAAGGGACCGGTGAGCGAGGATGATCTCGACACCGTGCGTCAGCGCCGCGAATTCCCGATGCGCGCAACCCAGGGCATGCAGGTTGTGATGCAGAAGAACATCATCAGCCGCGCGCTCGCGCCCGGCGATCAGCCGCTGACGCCGCCGCTCATTATGCGCATCGTGAGTACGGTGCCATGGCTGCAGGGGCTGACGGCGCGGTTTCTGGCGATCGGCGTGCGGCCGGAGCATGTACGGTCGCCGGAGGCGAGGACGTAGGGCGCATCAGGTGAAGCGGTTATCGGCGGCTCAGATCGAGAAGCTCGTCCCGCAGCCGCACGACGCCGTGGCGTTCGGATTGACCACACGGAACGATGCGCCGATCAGGTCGTCGACGAAATCCAGTTCGGAGCCGGCCAGGAACGGCGCGGAGGCGGGATCGACCAGCACGACGGCGGCGTCGCGCTCGATCACCACATCGTCTTCGGCCTTGGCTCGCTCGACGTCGAATTTGTACTGGAAGCCAGAACAGCCGCCGCCCTCCACGGAGACGCGCAGCATCGCGCCGTCACCTTCGGCCTTTAGGATCTCGCTGATGCGGCGCGCCGCGCTCGCGCTGACGGTGAGGGGGGCTTCGATTGTGGCAGTGTCGGTCATGTCTGGCTCCGCCGGAGGGATTCGAACCATTTGAATCTCCCGCGCCCCATAGTTAAGTGCGGCAGTCCCCG
>NZ_JBIISY010000428.1:0-2810 GCF_044340795.1 Tardiphaga sp. | reverse complement strand
TGACCGGGCGACCCGGTACACTCCAGCGCTGCGGCTCAAGCACGGTCGCCGGCGTTTACTGGATCCCCGCTTTCGCGGGGATGACAATCGAGATTGGAGGAGCAGCATGAGCGCTTCCGCAACAACGACCACCTCCACCGTCAACTTCTACGGCAAGACCTTCTCGTCCCGCCTCCTGATCGGCACGGCGCTGTATCCGTCGCCGGCCATCATGCAGGAGTCCATCCGCGCCTCCGGTGCCGGCATCGTTACCGTGTCCGTCCGCCGCGAGACCGCGGGCGGCAAGACCGGCGATGCGTTCTGGTCGCTGATCCGCGAGCTCGACGTCGCCGTGCTGCCGAACACCGCCGGTTGCCGCAGCGTGCGCGAGGCTGTGACGACCGCGAAGCTCGCGCGCGAACTGTTCGACACGCCCTGGATCAAGCTGGAAGTGATTGCCGACAACGACACGCTGCAGCCGGATGTGGTCGGGCTTGTCGAGGCCGCGAATATCCTGACCAAGGACGGTTTTGAGGTCTTCCCCTATTGCACCGAAGACCTCGGGGTCGCCATGCGCCTCGTCGATGCCGGCTGCAAGGTGGTGATGCCCTGGGCCGCGCCGATCGGCTCGGCGCGCGGCATCATCAATGGCGATGCGCTGAAACTGCTGCGCGATCGCCTGCCCGATATCACGCTCGTGGTCGATGCCGGCATCGGTGCACCCTCGCATGCGGCGGAGGCGCTGGAGCTCGGCTATGACGCCGTGCTGCTCAACACCGCCGTCGCAAAGGCTGCCGATCCCGTCGCGATGGCCAATGCCTTCCGTCTCGCCGTTGAAGCCGGTCGCACCGGTTTTGAGGCCGGGCTGATGGGCGAACGTGATTTCGCTTCCCCTTCCACTCCAGTCATCGGGACACCGTTCTGGCATGCCGTATCCTGACCGTTTCTATCCTGTCGTCGACACCGTCGAATGGGTCCGGCGCCTCACCGCCCTCGGCGTCGGCACCGTGCAGTTGCGCGCGAAGGATCTCGACGATGCCTCCGCGATGATCCTATTCCGCGCGGCACTCGACGTGACCAAGGGCACCAGCACGAAGCTGGTGGTCAACGACTACTGGCGCGTCGCCATCAAGCTGAAGGCGCAGCATC
This sequence comes from Tardiphaga sp., assembly GCF_044340795.1. Taxonomy (GTDB): domain Bacteria; phylum Pseudomonadota; class Alphaproteobacteria; order Rhizobiales; family Xanthobacteraceae; genus Tardiphaga. The sequence continues at coordinate 1,682 of NZ_JBIISY010000428.1, read as the reverse complement.
TGCATCTCGGCCAGGAAGACCTTGCCGAAGCCGATGTCGCTGCCATCAAGAAGGCCGGCATCACGCTCGGCCTCTCCACCCATGATGAAGAAGAACTGGAAAACGCCCTGCGCGCGGAGCCCGATTATGTCGCGCTCGGACCGATCTTCTTCACCACGCTGAAATCCATGCGCTTTGAACCGCAGGGCATTCCGAAAATCGGCACGTGGAAAAAGCGCGTCGGCAAGCTTCCGCTGGTCGCCATCGGCGGCATCAAGTTCGAACACGCCGCGGAGATCTTTGCCGCGGGTGCCGACTCCATCGCTGTGGTCAGCGATGTCACCCAGAATCCCGATCCGGATGCCCGCGTGCGGCAATGGCTCGGCCTTTCCGAACAAGTAGCCTGATCGCAAAAACCAACGGAGGATCGTCCCATGAACATCCGCTCCAATCCCGACACCACCCTTCCCGCCGTCACCACTGGCGCCCTGCCGTCCTCGCGAAAGTTCTATTCCACACCTGATAGCGCACCGGACCTGCGCGTGCCCTTGCGCGAGATCATTTTGTCCGAAGGCGCCGGTGAACCGAACCTGCCGGTCTATGACACGTCAGGCCCCTATACCGACCCGAACGTGCTGATCGACGTCAACAACGGCCTCACCCGCACGCGCCAGGACTGGGTGAAGGAGCGCGGCGGCGTCGAGGAATATGAAGGCCGCCAGATCAAGCCGGAAGACAATGGCAATGTCGGCGCCAAGCATGCCGCCGCTGCCTTCAAGGCACATCACAAGCCGCTGCGCGGTGTGGGCGACGCACCGATCACCCAGCTCGAATTCGCCCGCGCCGGCATCATCACCAAGGAGATGATCTATGTGGCCGAGCGCGAAAATCTCGGCCGCAAGCAGCAGCTGGAGCGCGCCGAAGCCGCGCGCGCCGATGGCGAGAGTTTTGGCGCCGAAGTGCCGCTGTTCATCACGCCGGAATTCGTGCGCTCGGAAATCGCCCGTGGCCGCGCGATCATTCCCTGCAACATCAACCACGCCGAACTCGAGCCGATGATCATCGGCCGCAACTTCCTCACCAAGATCAACGCAAATATCGGCAACTCCGCCGTGACCTCGTCGGTCGAGGAAGAAGTCGACAAGATGGTGTGGGCGATCCGCTGGGGCGCCGACACGGTGATGGACCTCTCCACCGGCCGCAACATCCACACGACGCGTGAATGGATCATGCGCAATGCGCCGATCCCAATCGGCACCGTGCCGATCTATCAGGCGCTGGAGAAGTGCGACGGCGATCCGGTCAAGCTGACCTGGGAGCTCTACAAGGACACGCTGATCGAGCAATGCGAACAGGGCGTGGACTATTTCACCATCCATGCTGGCGTGCGCCTGCAATATATCCACCTCACCGCCAACCGCGTCACCGGCATCGTCTCGCGCGGCGGTTCGATCATGGCGAAGTGGTGCCTCGCGCATCACAAGGAGAGCTTCCTCTACACCCATTTCGACGAGATCTGCGATATCATGCGCAAGTATGACGTCTCGTTCTCGCTGGGCGATGGCCTGCGGCCGGGCTCCATCGCCGATGCCAATGACCGCGCGCAGTTTGCCGAACTGGAGACGCTGGGCGAGCTGACGCAGATCGCCTGGAAGAAGGGCTGCCAGGTGATGATCGAGGGCCCCGGCCACGTGCCGATGCAC
>NZ_JBIISY010000203.1:0-10694 GCF_044340795.1 Tardiphaga sp. | reverse complement strand
TCGGTGATCATCGCGCTGGTGTTCCTGTATTTCATCTCGGCGATCTTCGTGTTCGGCGGCGCGCTGAATGCGGCCATCATCCGCTCGCGGCTGCCACGCGGCGTTTCGGCGCAAGAAGCGCAGTCGCTAGAGCCCGCGGAGAAACCGGCTTGATCAGGAATTTGTCGGCCCCGGCCTGACGCGCCGCAGCTTCATCCTCGCCGCGGCCCGACACCCCGATGATGGCGATGCGACCATGCGGCCTCTTCAAGGCGCGGATCTGACGGATCGCCTCGACACCGCTGATGTCCGGCAGCACCATATCCATCAACACGGCATCGAACTCGCCTTGCGCGACACGCGCGGCGGCATCCTCGCCGCGGCCGATGAATTCGGCGCGGTGGCCGAGTTCGGTGAGAATGGCATTCAGCACCACGCGGCCGAACGGATTGTCCTCGACGCTGAGGATGCGCAGCGCATCGCTGGCTGCGGCTTCCTCGCCCGACTGCATCATCAATGCGATCTCGCCGCGCACCTGATCGAGGGCGACAGTAAGCGTGAAAGTGGTTCCGCCGCTGCGGCGCTGGGTGGCAATGACATCGCCGCCCATCGCCTTGGCCAGTTGCTTGACCGAGAACAGGCCGAGCCCGGCACCGCCAAAGCGTGCGGCAATGGAGACATTGGCCTGCGAGAATGGCCGGAACAGCTTCTTGGTCTCGGCCAGCGTGAGGCCGATCCCGCTGTCGGACACCGCAAAGGACACGCCGATCTTGCCGGCGATGCGGACGGGCGAGACCTTGAGCGTGACATTGCCGCGCTCGGTGAATTTCACCGCATTGTCGATCAGGTTCTCAAGCGCCGCGCGCAGCCGCACGGGATCGCCGACGGCGAAATTCGTCAGTTTCTCGGAAATGGTGACGGTCGCCTGCAAGCCCTTCGCCGTCGCCCGGCCGGCGAGCGAATCGCCTACGGCGCGCGTCAGCGTGCGCAGGTCGAAGAAATCCTGCCGCAGATCGAGCCCGGCCTTGTGGCTGCGGGCTGCATCGACGAACAGCGTGGCGAGGCCGGCCAAGTGGTCGGCGCCCGCCTTGATCGTTTCGACCCAGCGCCGCTCGCGCTCGGGAAGTTCGGATGTCGCGAGGAGATCGCTGACCGCGAGAATGCCGGTAAGCGGCGTGCGCACCTCGTGGGCAAACATCGCCAGCGCCTGCTCGACCATCACATCGGCGCGCATGGCTGCCGGCGCAATCCGTGGCTTGCGCGCAGCTTTCTTGGCAACGCGCCCCTTCACGGTCTTCGGCTTTGCGATTGTCGTGCTGCGCTTTCGCGGTTTACGCGTTGCGCGCGATGTCAGCGCCATTGGATGCCCACTCGTCCAGTCCAGCATGGCATGAGGGGGCAGGAGAAGTCACGCCACCGGCCCGATCGACATCTGGATAACCTTACCGGGGTCACAGATGTGACTGGGATCATTCTTGTGGCGGCAATCCGACCAGGCGACGGATATCCGCAGGCGTTGCACCTTCCTTGCGCAATTCACGTAAGCCAGTGGATGCGATCGACTTCGCCAGCTTTGCCCCTGTCTCGTCGCGCAACAATGCGTGGTGGCGGTAGACCGGCGCCGGCACGCCAAGCAATGCCTGCAGCAGACGATGAACGCTGGTGGACCAGAACAGGTCCTGACCGCGGACCACATCGGTCACGCCCTGCAAGGCGTCGTCGATGACCACCGAGAGGTGATAGCTGGTGGGCACTTCCTTGCGGGCGAGGATGACATCGCCCCAGGCTGCCGGCTGCGCGGCGACGTCGCCGGTCTCGCCATCCGGCCCGCTCCCCTGCTCGCGCCAGACGAGTGCGCCGACACGCGCGATCGCCCCGGCCATGTCGAGCCGCAGCGCCATCGGCGCGCCTGACCGTTTCAGCTCGGCAACCTCATCCGCGGAGAGCGATCGCGCGGAGCCGGGATAGAGCGGTGCGCCATCGGGATCACGCGGCCACGGACCTTTCGCCTCTTCAGCCGCCACCAGCCGCGCAATCTCGGTCCGACTTTCGAAACTGGGATAGAGCAGCCCCATCGCGGCTAGCCCCGCGCTCGCGGCGATATAGGCATCGAGATGATCGGATTGACGGCGCACGGGCGGTTCCCACACGATGCCGAGCCAGGCCAGATCCTCGTAGATCGCCTGCTCGTAGTCCGGCCGGCATCGCGTGACGTCGATATCCTCGATCCGCAGTAACAGGCGCCCGCCGGCTTGCCGGGCGAGGTCGGCGTTCAGCAGCGCTGAATAGGCGTGGCCGAGATGGAGGTGGCCATTCGGGCTGGGCGCAAAGCGGAAGACGGGGCGTGAACTCATGTCGGATGCATAGCACCGATCAGGGACGCCAGACGAGGACCGTTGCACCCACAAGGTTCTTCAATGCAAAGCGGCAGGTACCGGTTGATACCTGCCGCTTTGATAACGTGGCGCTTGAGCCGCTGTTACGACTCCGCCGCGCGGCCGCCCTGGATGACCACGACGCGGCTGCCGATCTTCACACGGTCGTGGAGATCGATGATGTCCTGGTTCATCAGCCGGATGCAGCCACTGGAGACGGCCTGGCCGATGGTCTCCGGTTCGGTGGTGCCGTGGATGCGAAACATGGTGTCGCGGTCGCCCTGATAGAGATAGAGCGCGCGCGGACCCAGCGGATTGTCGAGGCCGCCGACCATGCCACCGGCGAGATGGCGATAGCGCGCCGGCTCGCGGTTCATCATGTTTTCGGTCGGGCTCCAATGCGGCCACGCCGCTTTGCGCTTGATGGTGGCACTGCCCGCAAAGGCAAGGCCCGCCTTGCCGACACCGATGCCATAGCGCATCGCCTTGCCGTCGCCTTCGACCAGATAGAGATGACGCGCAGCCGTATCGACCACGACGGTGCCGACAGGCTCGCGCGTGCGATAGTCGACGCGCTGGCGCAGCATCGCGGGATCGAGACCGGAGACGTCGATGGCAGGCAGCGTGTGGCCGCCGTCATTCAGTTCCGCATATTTCGACGATGACAGACCGAAACCGACCGGTGCGGCCATCTGGCCGGTGACACAGCCCGCCAGCAGAGCAGGCAACATCAGAAGCGCCGCAAAACGCGGCCAGCGCAATCCACTCAAATCAATCATTCCCATTCCCTGCTGAAACACACCGGTCGCTGCGGCCTGCATCTCATACAGCGCCCACGCCCACATCCGGCTCAAGAGTGTGTCATCGGCGGGTCGAAACGGGCGCATGGTCGCATTTTGCGCACAGCTGTGACGATCGCGCCACAGCGCGGCCGCACGCGTTATCGCGCTCGACGCATGCGACAATGCTTCCCTTGCGCATCATAATGCGAAGCACTTGCAGATACTTGTCGGGACTTGCAACGCCACAGGCGAGCGTCTAGAGCACAGCGCGCCGCCGCCGCGCTTCCATCACGACGAGACTTTTCACATGACAAGCGTTCGCAGTCTTGCGCAAGGCAGCATTGCCGTTGGCTTGCTCGTGCTCGGTCTGAAATACTGGGCCTATCATCTCACTGGCAGCGTTGCCTTGCTGTCGGATGCGATCGAAAGCATCGTCAATGTGGTGACGGCCATCGTCGCCTTTGCGGCGATCAGCTTCAGCGCGAAGCCTGCCGATGACGAACATCCCTACGGGCATCACAAGGCAGAGTATTTTTCGGCGGTGCTCGAAGGCGTGCTGATTGTGCTGGCCGCGCTCCTCATCCTGCGCGAGGCCTATTTCAGCTATCTCGCGCCACGCGTGCTGGATACGCCGTGGCTCGGCCTCGCCGCCAACGGCGCCGCGACGGTTATCAATGGTGGCTGGGCCTGGCTCCTGATCCGGCAGGGCAAGATCAGGCGCTCGCCTGCGCTCGCAGCCGACGGTCATCATCTGTTGACCGATGTGTGGTCATCGGTCGGCGTGCTCGGCGGCGTCATCATCGCCGCGGTCTCGGGCATCGCCATTCTCGATCCGATCATGGCTGCGCTGGTGGCGCTCAACATCCTGTGGGCCGGCTGGGGATTGATGAAGCGATCGCTCAGCGGGCTGATGGACGAAGCGCTGGAGCCGGCGACGCTGGCCATCATCAAGCAGACCATCTCGGCCCATGCCGTGGGCGCCATCGAGGCCCATGACCTGCGTACCCGCCGGGCGGGCAGCATGACTTTCATCGATTTCCATCTCGTGGTGGCAGGAACCACGACCGTGAGCGCCGCGCACGACATCTGCGACAATCTGGAGCAGGCGATCCGCGCCGAGATCGGCGAGGCGCTGATCACGATTCATGTGGAGCCGGACGACAAGGCGAAGCATTCGGGGATCGTGGTGCTTTGAAGCTCCGTCTTCATCCTGAGGGCCGCACAGCGGCGTCTTGAAGGATGGCTGCGAGCTCGGACCCAAGCCATCCCATGGTTCGAGACGACGCTTCGCGCCTCCTCACCATGAGGGATGTCGCATTTGATTTGGCGCCTTTGACAGTTCCCTCCCCCATGCTAACCATGCGGGTGAGGATCGCACCGTGACACATGGATCGCGCAAACGCTGGTTTGGCGCCGTGGCTTCTTTGGCCGCGGTCTATGCGCTCGTCCTCAATGTGGTGCTGTCGAGCCTGTTGCTGGCCTCGATCCCGCCGGCAGCGCAGGCTGCAGCCCTCGAGCTCTGTCTCACCCATCCCGATCTCGCCGCCTCGCCCGACGGCAGCGGCAAGACCACCGCGCCCGCGGTGCATTGCCCGATCTGCGTGGGCACCCACGCGCCGGGCGCGCCGCCATCTGTCGCTACCTTCTCGATTGCGCGCATCGCCATTACGATCGCGCCGGTTGCGACGCCTGACGCGCGTATTGTCGCGGAACGGGCAACGTCCGATCACCGGGCCCGCGCACCGCCGCAGCTGAGCTGACGTCCAACGACGCCTTGCGCCCGCGCATTCGCGCCGGCGCGCTCAGTTCAATCCCGGTGGAGTTCACCTCATGCTATCCGTTTCCATGCGGTTGCGCGGCGCCATGCTCGCATCCGCGGCCACGCTCATCCCGAGTGTGGTGTTTGCCCAATCGGCCCCGTTCACCTCGCTGCCGGCCGTCACCGTCGATGCGCCTGCGCAGCAGCGCGCAACGACGCGCAAGCCGCGGCAGGCCGTTCCGAATGCCCGCGCTGCGCGCAGCGTGGCCGCTCCCACGGCTACGCCGGCAGCCGTTGCTGCGGCTGCGCCCGGTTCCCTCACCGTGCTGACCGCACAGCAGGCCCTGCGCGAGATCCAGCGGACGCCGGGCGGCGTCGCGCTGGTGACCGCAGATCAATGGAAGAACTCGACGCCGTCCAACACCATCAAGGACATTCTCGACTACGTGCCCGGCGTGTTCGCGCAGCCGAAATGGGGCGACGACACGCGGCTGTCGATCCGCGGCTCGAGTCTCTCGCGAAACTTCCATCTGCGCGGCGTGCAGCTCTATATGGACGGCATCCCGATCAACACCGCAGACGGCTATGGCGACTTCCAGGAGATCGATCCGACTGCCTATAAATATGTCGAGGTGTTCAAGGGCGGCAATGCGCTGCGCTTCGGCGCCAATTCGCTGGGCGGCGCCATCAATTTCGTGACGCCCACGGGACGTGATCCGTGGCTCAACGCCGTCTCGCTCGACATGGGCGCGTTCGGCTTCCGTCGCCTGCAGGCCTCGACCGGCGGCGCCAATGGGCCGTGGGACGGATTCGTCACCGCATCCACCCAGTCGGCCGATGGCTATCGCGACCACAGCTACGGCAATGCGACGCGCGTGAGCGGCAATGTCGGTTACCAGTTCTCGCCGGATTTCGAGACGCGCTTCTATCTCAACGCCAACAGCGTGCGACAGCGCATTCCGGGTTCGGTGAGCAAGGAATCGGCGCTGAACACGCCGACCATCGCTGCGGCCAACAACATCACCGGCGACCAGCAGCGCAACATCGATACCATCCGGCTCGCCAACAAGACCACGATCCGGCTCGACGACACCACCATCGATTTCGGCCTGTTTGCGGTCGACCGCCACCTGATGCATCCGATCTTCCAAGTGCTGGACTATCGCTATCAGGACTATGGCGGCTTCGCAAAAGTCACCGATGACCGCATGATCGGCGGCTACCGCAACGTCTTCGTCGCCGGCGTCAATGTCATCAACGGCCGCATCGACAACAACCAGTATGTCAATGTCGCCGGACAGAAGGGCGCGCTGACATCATCATCGATCGATCGCTCGAAGAATACTTCGGTCTATGTGGAGAACTCGCTCTATGTGCTGCCGAGCGTGGCGCTGATCGGCGGCACGCAGTTCCTCTATGCCACCCGCAACCGGCAGGATCGTTTCCTCAGCGACGGCGATCAATCGGGCAAGACGGAGTTCAACCTCTGGAGCCCGAAGGGTGGCGTGCTGTGGAATATCGATCCGACCTGGCAGGCCTATGCAAACATCTCGCGCAGCGCGGAAGCGCCGAGCTTCGGCGAGAGTTCATCGGGCCCGGGCATCCCGACCATCCCCTTCACCAGTATCCGCCCGCAGCGCGCCACGACCTATGAAATCGGCACGCGCGGAAGACGACCGGATCTGACCTGGGAGCTCACGGGCTACCGCGCCAATATCCGGGACGAACTGCAATGCCTCTATAGTGCATTCGGCAACTGCAACGTCACCAATGCGGATCGCACGATCCATCAGGGCATCGAGGCCGGACTTGGCATCGCGGTGCTGAAGGGGATGTTCGACGCGTCGACGCAGCCGGACCGGCTGTGGCTCAACATGGCCTATACGCTGCACGACTTCCGCTTCGACAATGATCCCCTCTACGGCAACAACCTGCTGCCGGGCGCGCCGCGGCACTATCTGCGCGCGGAGCTGCTCTACAAGCATGCCAACGGATTCTATCTCGGCCCCAATGTCGAATGGGTGCCGGAATCCTATTATGTCGACAGCGCAAACACGCTGAAGACCGAGCCTTATGCGCTGCTCGGCCTCAAGGCCGGCATCGACAATGGCGGCACCTACTCCGGCTATATCGAGGCGCGCAACATCCTCGACACCCGCTACATCGCGTCGGCGAGCATTCTCAATCTGGCGACGGCCACCTCACCGCTTTTTGAACCCGGCACCGGCCGCGCCGTCTATGCTGGCATCAAGGCGAGGTGGTGATGATGACGATTCACTTTCAACTGCCATTCGCGAAAGGACACTCCATGATCAACTGCTCCCTGCTGCTCATCGCAGCGCTTGGCACGGCCGCCATGCCTGCCTCCGCTCATGTGTTCGTGCAGAGTGGCACGGCGACGGTCGGCGGCTCCTATCGCGCGGTGCTCGCCGTGCCGCATGGCTGCGGCGCCTCGCCGACGACGAAGATCACCGTGCAGATTCCCGAGGGCATGATCGCCGTGAAGCCGATGCCGAAGGCGGGCTGGCTGATCGAGACCAAGAAGGGTCCTTATGCACAGACCTACGACTTCATGCATGGCATGAAGGCCTCTGAGGGCATCAAGCAGATTACGTGGACCGGCAAGCTCGACAACGACTTCTATGATGAGTTCGTTTTCTCGGCCTATCTGCCGGCATCGCTGAAGGCCGATGCGCCGCTCTATCTGCCGACGCTGCAGACCTGCGAGGACGGCTCCGAGGACTGGGCACAGATCCCGGCCGCGGGGCAGGACTCGCACAGCCTGAAATCACCGGCTCCGGCCGTTCGCCTGGCCGCCTCCTCCAAGGATGCGATGGCGCAGATGGCCGGCATGGTGCATGCGGGCGACCTGATGATCGCGACGCCATGGACGCGCGCCACGCCGCCGGCGGCCAAAGTGGCAGGCGGCTATCTCACCATCACCAATAACGGCAAGAGCAGCGACAAGCTGCTCGGCGGTTCGTTCACCGGCGGCAGCCGCATCGAGGTGCATGAGATGAGCGTGACCGACGGCGTGATGCGGATGCGTCCGCTCAATGACGGGCTCGAGATCAAGCCCGGCGCCACGGTGAAGCTGGAGCCCGGCGGCTATCATCTGATGCTGATGGACCTGAAGAAGCCGCTCACCAAGGGCGACAAGGTGAAGGCACAGCTGCAGTTCGAAAAGGCGGGGAAGGTCGATATCGATCTCGACGTCAATGCCGTCGGCGCATCGGCGCCCGCCGGTGGCGGCGGACACGTTCACTAAGCGAACACAGCAAAGAGAAAGGCTGACGAGGATCGCGCGATTGCGCGGTCCTGATCAGCAGCTGGTGTGATCGCCGACCCGCTGCTGCCACAGCTGCAGCGGCTGATCGACGCGGACCAGCTTCACGGCACCGCAGTGATCACACGAGAACGAACGTGTTTCGAAGCCGTCGAACTGATCGATCGCCTTGAGCTGGATACGCGTGCGGCAGCGATCGCATTTGAGATGGCTGGTGCGGATATTGTCATTGCCGTGCCGACGATGCGACATCTGAACCTCAGTTGGGCGTTGGCGCCCTTCTGGCGACCATGAAGACGAAAGAGCTAATCGCGAAATTTTAGAAACGCGGTCTCAAATACGAATCACAGGATGCGTCGGTTTCAGAGCTTTTATCTTATTTCGATAGCTTGCAACGATAGCTAAAAAACAAGAGGTCACAATCGCTTCATCGCCGCAGCAGGCGGCGGTCAATTGTACCGAAACTGCACGATATCAGATCAATTTGCTACACGACAAAAGGATGATCGTTCGTTTTCGAACAGCTCCCCGACAGCTTCAGTGCAGGCGCGGTGTCTTCATCATGCGGGCGCGATCGGTCGACACGAGTTCCACATCGAAGGTATCACCGCCCCGATAGAGCGTCAGTGGCACGTCGCAGCCGGCAACACCGAGGTCCCAGAGTGCGCGATAGAACTCGGCGGAGTCACGGACCTCCTCGCCATTGACGGCCAGGATGACATCGCCGGTCTTCAGTTCCGCCCGGGCGGCAGGCCCGCGTTTGGCAATCCCGACCACCACGACCTTGTCCTCGACCTCTGCAGCGTACAGCCCCAGCCACGGGCGAGCAGGCTTGTTGACGCGACCGAAGGTACGGAGATCATCGATCACAGGCTTCAGGAGATCGATCGGCACGACCATATTGAGGTGCTCGTTCTGGCCTGCATGCTCGCGCTCGATCTGCAACGAGCCGATGCCGATCAGTTCGCCTTTGCTGTCGATCAGCGCCGCACCGCCCCAGTTCGGATGCGCGGGATGGGTGAAGAAGGCGTCGTCGATGAGATATTCCCAGTAGCCGGCGAATTCCTGCACTGCGACAATCTTGCCCGCCACCGAGCGCGTGCGTCCGCCGGCACCGCCGACCACGATGCGATCGTTGAACCTGGCCGCGCTGGAATTGCCGAGCTTGAGCGGCGTGATGTCGATCTCGCCGAGCGCCTGAACGAGGCCGAAGCCGGTTTCCTGATCGACGCCAAGCACCGTGCCCGGCACAACATTGCCGTCACCGAGATGAATCCAGATCGTCTCGGCTTCGGTGATGAGATAGCCGATGGTGAGGATGAGGCCATCGCCGATCAGCACGCCGTTACCGGCGCGCTCGGTGCCAAGCGTCTCGGCCGTGAAGGCATCGTCGGGAATGATACAATGCAGGCCTACCACCGCATCGAGAGCGCGGTCGAGATCGAAGCCGAAATCTTCGGCGCGCGGCTGCACGCCGGGCGGCACTTTCCATTCGGTCAATGACGGCATCCAAATCTCCTCGTCCGTATCGCCCGCCTCGCGAGCATATAGGAACCGATCGGCGATGCAAAAGTCCGGCGACTGTACCGAATCGCAGTCTAGCCCCGGTTCAGCCAATCGAGCAGCACTGAATTGACCTCGCGCGGATAGCAGTGGCTGAGGTCGTCGAGCTCGCGATAGGTGACGTCAGCGCCCGCGATGGTGAGCGCATCTCGCGCGTCGCGTGCAGTCTGCACCGAAAACATCCAATCGAGACGTCCATGGATGAGATGGATCGGCAGGCCGCGCATACGATCCGCATCGGCAAACTGAGCCATCAGCGGATGGAAGGTGGCAGAGACCGGGGCGAGATGCGTGAAGGGCGAATCCGCACGCAGGCCGCTGACATGGCAGAAGGTGCCGCCATCGCTCATGCCGGTCAGCAGCCGGCGCGACGCGTCGATATTATAGCGCGACTGAACGATATCGAGGATCCCGGCGATATTCGGCGTATCGGCATCGTCCCCCATCAGCGCCCATGTGCCGCCCATGGCTGTCGGCGCGATCAGGATGGCGCCGCGAGCGCGGGCATCGGCGATCCAGCTCCACAGGAAGGCGCGGCCATTGCCGGAGCCGCCATGCAACGCCACCACCAGCGGCCAGACGCGATCCGGCGTGTAATATTCGGGCACATATAACGCGAAACTGCCGCGCGCGCCGGGTTCACCGCCGCCATGGATCACGCCGGTCCCCGCTGCCGCCGGCCGCGCGAGCTGCTCCGCTAACGCGCTATCCTCGCGCAGCTCCTGCGGCAGGAAGAAGCTGCTGACCGGCGGCAGCCGCCCCACCGTCGCATAGAGCGCCTCCTGCGCGCGCGAAGAATGGCGCAGCGCGCGAAATACCATGGTGATATCGCCGCCCGGCTGCTGCGCGGCACGGAGCCCGGCGATGCCGGCGAGAACGGCTTCGCTAGCGACATCGAGATGGTGGCGCAGATCGGCGAAATCGTCCGGCCATTCGCCGAGCGCTGCGCG
>NZ_JBIISY010000016.1:0-48259 GCF_044340795.1 Tardiphaga sp. | reverse complement strand
TCCCTCCCCGGAGCGAAGCGAATGGGGAGGGAGAAAACTACGTCACGCGGTTTGCTGTCGATCCTGCTGCTCTATCTTGTGAGACGCAACCTCGATGCTATCGTCGCTCACGCTGTGCATTTCGTCGCACGCTGCGACGCGTTCATGCACGCCACCGAAATCGCGATTGACGTGCCCCCGGCTTGATGCAAGTCTTTGAAGTCTAAATGATAAAGACACTATGCGAAGCGCTCAAAAATAGATCGCGTTGCATAAGCAATCATCGGCTTGTGATCAGATTCCAGTCAGGAGAGATCTAAATGTCTATCATGTCACGTTGGCGGCACTCTGCAGCCTTTACGAAAACGACGCTGCCGGGCATCGCGCTTGCGATGGCACTTGCACTGCCGATGATGTCTTCGCCCGCCGATGCGGCCGGCAAGACCATCACCGCAGTCATGCATTCGGATCTGCGCGTGCTCGATCCCGGCATCACCACCGCCTATATCGTGCGCGATCACGGCTACATGGTTTATGACACGCTGCTGGCGATCAATTCGAAATTCGAGATCAAGCCGCAGATGGCCGAGTTCAAGGTGTCGGACGACAAGCTCGTCTACACTTTCACGCTGCGCGATGGCTTGAAGTGGCATGACGGCAAGCCGGTGACGGCGGAAGACTGCGTCGCCTCGCTGCAGCGCTGGGGCCGCAATGACGGCATGGGCCAGAAGCTCATGGACTTCACCAAGAGCATCGAAGCGCCCGACGCCAAGACCATCGTGCTGACGCTCAAAGAGCCCTACGGTCTCGTGCTCGACTCCATCGCAAAGCCGTCGTCGCTGACGCCGTTCATGATGCCGAAGCGTCTGGCCGAGACGCCGGCAGGCAAGTCGATTCCCGAACAGATCGGTTCGGGCCCGTTCAAATTCGTGCAGTCTGAATTCCAGCCGGGCGTGAAGGCTGTCTACGAGAAGAACAAGGACTACGTGCCGCGCTCCGAGCCGCCGGATTGGGCGTCGGGTGGCAAGGTGGTGAAGGTCGATCGCGTCGAATGGATCACCATGCCCGATGCGCAGACCGCGGTGAACGCGCTGCAGTCCGGCGACATCGACTTCATGGAAAATGGTCCCTACGACTTGCTGCCGATCCTTGCCAAGGACAAGGAGCTCAAGATCGAGATCCTCAACAAGCTCGGCTATCAGACTCTCGGCCGCATGAACTTCCTGCTGCCGCCGTTCGATAATGTGAAGGTGCGCCGCGCCGCTTTCCTGGCGATGAACCAGAAGCCGGTGCTCGACGCGCTGGTCGGCGATGCGAAGTACATGAAGATCTGCCCCGCCATGTTCGGCTGCGACACGCCGAATGCGAGCGATGTCGGTGCCGAGACGCTGGTCAAGGGCAGCGGCATGGCTGAAGCCAAGAAGGCCCTCGCGGAATCCGGTTATGACGGCACGCCCGTCGTGATCATGGCGCCGACCGACGTGTCGTCGCTGAAGGCGCAGCCGATCGTGGCCGCGCAGCTGCTGCGTGATGCCGGCTTCAAGGTCGAAGTGCAGGCCACCGACTGGCAGACCGTCGTGACGCGTCGTGCGAGCCAGAAGCCGGTGAAGGAAGGCGGCTGGAACATGTTCTTCACCAACTGGGTCGGTGCGGACATTCTCAATCCGGTTTCCAACGTCTCCACCTCGGGCCGCGGCACGAAGGGCGGCTGGTTCGGCTGGTTCGAAGACGCGAAGATCGAAGAGCTGCGCGACAAATATGCCCGTGCCACGACGCCGGAGGAACAGAAGAAGGTCGCTGCCGAAGTCCAGGCCCGTGCGCTCGAGCAGGTCGCCTATCTGCCGCTCGGCGAATATCAGATCCCGAGCGTGTGGCGGACCTCGCTGACCGGTGTGTTGCCGGGCGCCGCGACCCCGGTGTTCTGGAACATCGACAAGAAGGACTGATTGGCAGCGGAGGCATTGCTGCCTCACTGCTGACATTGCAACACCAGCGAAGCGCCGGCCTGAACCCTCAGGCCGGCGCTTTTTCTTGCGGCAAAGCAGAGGCCGCTGCGGCGGGGCAGGGGCCGTCTTGAGGCTTCCTGGTGGCGAGAGGTCTCATATTACCGTTATGGAGCGCTCGTTTGGTGCGCCCCGATCGTTTCTTGCGGCATCCTTGCGGCAATATCCGAACCTTCGCCGCGTTAAGGCATTGTTAGAAGATGCGCAGATTGCGCAAAATGGGGTTGTCATTTGCGTGTCATGCGCATAAACCGCCGCCCGCGCTGGGGCCGTACGGGCAAAATGCGCAGAATAGGCAGAGGAAATCAGAAAATGCAGATTCCAATTAAGCGCGCGATCGAAAAAGTCCCCGGCGGCATGATGGTTGTTCCACTGCTCGCCGGCGCGCTGATCGCGACGTTTTTCCCGGGCACCCCGAAATATTTCGGCTCCTTCACCGGCGCCTTGTTCTCCGGCGCCTTGACCATTCTGGCCGTGTTCTATGTCTGCATGGGCGCCAGCATCGACATCAAGGCGACCCCCTACATCGTCAAGAAGGGCGGCACGCTGCTGATCGTGAAGGTCGCCACCGCCATGGTCCTCGGCCTGATCTTCGGCCGCGTCCTCGGCTTCGCCGAAGCCCCCGTGACCGCCGGCATGTTCGCCGGTCTCTCGACCCTCGCCATCGTCGCCTCGATGAACGACACCAATGGCGGCCTCTACATGGCGCTGATGGGCCAGTATGGCCGTCCGCGTGACGTCGGTGCCTACACCATCATGTCGCTGGAAAGCGGCCCGTTCCTCACCATGATCACGCTTGGTGTGGCCGGCCTCTCGGCCTTCCCGGTGCAGACGCTGGTCGGCGCGATCCTGCCGCTGGCTGTCGGCATGCTGATCGGCAATCTCGATCGCGAGATGCGCGAATTCCTCAGCAAGGCGATCCCGGTGATGATCCCGTTCTTCGCCTTCGCGCTCGGTGCCGGTCTTGATCTCAGCAAGGTCTGGCAGGCTGGTCTGCTCGGCCTCGGCATGGGCGTTGCGGTCGTCGTGTTCACGGGCATTCCGCTGTTCTTCGCCGACCGCCTGATCGGCGGCAACGGCGTCGCCGGTGTCGCTGCGGCCTCGACCGCAGGTAACGCCGCCGCCGTGCCGGCCATCGTTGCCGCTGCCAACCCGGCCTATGCAGAAGCCGCCGCACCTGCGACCATCCTCGTTGCCGCCTGCGTCGTCGTCACCGCTATCCTGGTGCCGATCGCAACCGCCTGGACCGCGAAGATCGTTGGCCGCGAAGTGGAGCCGGCGGAAGAAGCCGCCGCCACGCCTGCCCAGGCGCCGGCATCCTCGGCTCCGGCAGCTGGACGCTGACATGGCTGATCGCTGGCTGATCCTCGCGGACGATCTCACCGGTGCTGCGGACTGCGCCATCGCCTTCGGTCGAAGGGGACAGGCAGCCGCGGTGACATGGGGCGAAGTATCCGATGCGTCGGATCACCAGCTTCCAGTCATGGCCTATGATGCAGCGAGCCGCGGCATGCCTGCCGCGGACGCAGCAAAGCGGCATGCAGATATCCTGGCTCGCCTCGGCGAGCCCGGCCGCACGCTTTTCAAGAAAATCGACTCGACGCTGCGGGGCCAACCCGCAGCTGAGACCAAAGCGGCGCTCGACTATCTCAAGGCCAATGTCGGCGCCGGTTTTGGCGTGTTCGCACCGGCCTTTCCGGCCACCGGCCGCACCACGATCGATGGCTGCATCCTTGTGAAGGGCGCCCCGCTCGAAGACGCCGAAGTCTGGCAGCGCGATCATACTTATCCGAATGCCGATCTCGTCGATGTGCTGGCCACGGCCGGCATCCGTGGCGAGAAGGTGACGCTCGCCATCATTCGCGGCGGCGATCTCAGATCCGTTTTTGCAAAACTCGCAGCCGAAGGCGATGTGGTCGCGGCCTGCGATGCCGAGACCGACAACGACCTGCATCTGATCGCCGAAGCGAGCCTGCATGCCTCGAAGGCGACTTTCTTCATCGGTAGCGCCGGTCTCGCGCATGCGCTGGCTGGCCTCGATGCCGGCAACACCGTCGAGCCTTTGAAAATTCCCTTGAGCGAGAAGGGTACGCTCATCGTGGTCGGTTCGGTCGCCGGTGCCTCACGCTCTGCAGCGCGCAAGTTGCAAGAGACCGGCACCGTGAAGCATTTCCCGGTGTCGCCCGAGACGCTGCTCGATTCCAACGCACCCGAGCGCGCAACCCTCGCTGCCGACGTATCGGCACATCTGTCGTCCGGCGGCGACGCGCTGGTCGAGATCATGATGGAAGGCGAGCTCAATATGGCGCTCGGCCCCAAGCTCGCCGATGGTCTTGCAATCACGCTTGAAAGCGTCACGCCGGCTATCGGCGCCTTCGCCGCCACCGGTGGCGAGACCGCCGCCGCGCTGCTGTCGCGCTTCGGCGTGAACGGCATCCGCCTTGCCGACGAAATCGAGCCGGGCGTGTCGCTCGGCCTCACGCTTGGCCAACTCTCCGTTCCCATCGCCACCAAGGCTGGCGCTTTCGGTGACGAGATGAGCCTTATCCGTATCAGCGAACGTCTTCGCGCCGTCCGAACCAAAGGAAGCTTCTCATGACCCGTCCGACCATTGCGATCACCATGGGCGATCCGGCCGGCATTGGCCCCGAAGTGATCATGAAGGCGCTTGGCCAGCCTGAAGCGCAGGCGCTGTGCAACATGCTGGTGATCGGTGATGCCGGCCGTCTGCGTCAGGCCGGCAAGATCGTCGGCAGCGCGCTGGAGGTCGATTCGCTGGCTGATGCGAAGGATGCGAATTTCGCGTCGAAGAACGTCCAGTGCGTCGATCTGAAGAACGTGCCGGCCGATCTGCCGTTCGGCCAGAACTCGCCGGTCGCAGGTGAGGCCGCCTATCGCTACATCGAGAAGGCCGTGCAGGTGGTCCAGGCCGGGCTGGCGCAGGGCATCTGCACTGCGCCGCTGTCGAAGGAAGCGCTGCATGCGGCCGGCCACAAATATCCCGGCCATACCGAACTGCTCGCGCATCTGACCGGCACGCCAGAGGTGTCGATGATGCTGGTCTCGCCAAAACTGCGCGTCATTCACGTGACCACGCATATCGGCCTGATCGACGCCATCAAGAAGATCGAGCCGGGTCTGGTCGAGCGCGTCATCACCCGGGGTCATGAGGTGCTGGTAAAGGCTGGCATCAAGAACCCGAAGATCGGCGTCTGCGCGATCAATCCGCATGCCGGCGAGAACGGCCTGTTCGGTTACGGCGAGGAAGCCGAGAAGATCACGCCGGCCGTCGAGAAGTGCCAGGCCAAGGGCTGGGACGTGCGCGGACCGCTGCCGGCCGACACGCTGTTCTTCCTCGCCGGCCGCGGCGACTACGACATGGTGGTCGCCATGTATCACGATCAGGGTCACGGGCCGATCAAGGTGCTCGGCCTCGAATCCGGCGTGAATATCACGGTCGGTCTTCCGGTGATCCGCACCTCGGTGGACCACGGTACGGCATTCGACATCGCCGGCAAGGGCATTGCCGACGAGCGCAGCCTCATCGAGGCGCTGCGTCAGGCGGTCGATCTGGCTCCGGGTGCCAAGGCGGCCTAATACCGTCATTCCGGGGCGCGCGCTCTTGCGCGCGGCCCTGGAATCCCGTTGTGCTTTGAGCCATGACAAGATTCCGGGTTCGCCGTCGCGAAGACGCGCCGACGCCCCGGAACGATGAGTGTGACGGGGGCCGCCTTTATGTCGATGCGGAGCAAGGAGCGGCGTGCGCGGCTGCTGGACGCGTTGAATGCCGGCGAGATCGATGTCGATGATCTCGCGCGACGCTTCGGCGTCTCGGCTTCGACCGTCCGCCGCGACCTGCAGTTTCTTTCCAAGAACAATCATGTGCGCCGGACCTATGGCGGCGCCATTCTCACCGGCCATGTCGCCGAGGCGACGCTCGACCAGCGCATCGCTGTGCAGGGCAAGGCCAAGCAGGCGATCGCCCAGGCGGCGGCCGATCTCGTCAGGGATGGTGAGACACTGATCCTTGATGCCGGCTCGACGGTGGCGGCCTTCGGACGGTTGCTGCTGCAGCGCAAGTTGCGCATCATCACCAATAATCTCGCGCTGCTGCCTTTCCTCGCCAAAGCACCCGGCATCGAACTGATCGTGCTCGGTGGCACGATCCGCGCCACCAGCATGAGCACCATGGGCCCGCTGGCGGCCGAAGCGCTGCGCAGGATGACAGCCGACCGCGCCATCATGAGCGCCGACGGCGTCGTCGATGGACGCGGGCTATGCGAAGCCGATCTGGAGCAGGTGGCCTTGAAGTCGCTGATGATGCAGCAGGCCAAGGACGTGATCGTGCTGGCCGATGCGGGAAAGCTCGGTCGCGCGGAACAGGACGCCTGGGCACCGCTGCCGCCGCACTGGACGCTGGTGACCGATGGCGACGCTGCGAACAATCAGCGCGTGATGTTTGCGGCGAGCGGCGCGCGCGTCGTCGTGGCGGGCTAAGACACGGCTTCAGCGCGGCGGCGAGGTGGCCGAGACGATCAGCAGGACATCTGCTTTGGTCTTGCCGATGCTACGCACCCAATGCGGGGTCTCGCCGGCAAAATACAGGCAGTCGCCCTTGGCGAGGATGATCTCCTCGTCCTCGAATTTGATCGCCATCTTGCCCGATATCACGAACAGGAATTCCTCGCCGGCGTGGGAGGCGCGGGGGGCCGACTTCAATGGCGGCCGGATCAGGAACGGCTCCATCATCTTTCGCGTCCGGCTGGCCGCGAGCGCAACCAGATCGAAGCCGCCTTCCTGGATCGGCGCATGCTGCTCGTTCTGGCGAAACAGCGTGTAGCGCGGGGCCGGTGTCGGATTGGGATCGAACAGATAGGTGACATTGACCTCGAGCGCCGCGGCAAGGCGGAGCAGGGCATTCACCGATGGCGTCTTCAATCCACGCTCGACCAGCGAGATATAGCCGCGCGTGAGTTCGCTCGAACTGGCGAGCTGGTCGAGGGTGAGGCCCTTGGCCGTGCGCAACTGCTTCAGATTGAAGCCGACCGCATTCTTACTGACGTCAAGCAAACCTCGATCTCCCTTGAGCGCCGTCTTTTCAGAAAGAACGTGCTTTTCAAAAAGACTCGCCGACAAAGAAAGCGCCGCCGCGCGTGCCCGTGACGACACGGCCGTCGCGGTGTCGAGGTGTTTCCAATGGAAAACATAGCTGCAGATATTTCCGGCAAGGGCAAGGATAATTTAGGCAGACGAGCCCGGAATCCGTCGAATCCTGCGCTCAGCAAGGGCAAAAATCGCTCCCTGCCGCATTCATCGGCATCTGCCGATTTTCGTGCCGTTGATTTCCCACAGTAAACATGTTGGCTTTCTGACAGGGGATCGGAGCATGAGGGAATGACGGGACATTGCCATCCGTCAAGCGGGACGCTTCCCCAACACTGCTGAGAGGCTGAAGACAGGCCGTCGCCTGCGACGGCGCGGCCACCACTAGGAGAGTTCACGAGACGACCGGACTGCGCCGCGAGATGTCGCGACGCGGAACGAGAGACTGCGCGCCTGAAACTGAACATGTCTTTTGAAGGAGTGATCATGACCGTCGCTGAAGATTTCCACGCAGCTTCTACAACCAAAGGGCCGGACGATGCCGCAGCCTTGCGCAAGATCGTTTGGTCGAGCGTCATCGGTACCGCCGTCGAGTGGTATGACTTCCTGATCTACGGCGCGGCGACCGCGCTGGTCTTCAACAAGATCTTCTTTGCGACCGGCGACGCGGCGTCGGCCGTCATCGCTGCTTTCGGCACTTATGCGGTGGGCTTTCTCGCGCGTCCGCTCGGGGCGGCGATCTTCGGCCATTATGGCGACCGCGTCGGCCGCAAGGCGATGCTCGCCATCACGATCATGGTGATGGGTGTCGGCACATTTGCCATCGGCCTGTTGCCGACCTATGCGCAGATCGGCATCGCTGCGCCGATCCTTCTGATCGTGCTGCGTTTCATGCAGGGCATCGGTCTCGGCGGCGAATGGGGCGGCGCGGTGCTGATGGTGGTCGAGAACTGCCCGACGCACAAGCGCGGTTTTCTCGGCAGCATGGTGCAGGTCGGAAATCCCGTCGGCAATCTCGCGGCCATCGGCATGTTCGCGCTGGTGTCGCAGCTGCCGGAAGAACAGTTCATGAGCTATGGCTGGCGCATTCCGTTCCTGCTCTCGATCCTGCTGGTCGGTGTCGGCCTGTGGATCCGCATGAGCATGGAGGAGACGCCGGCCTTCCGCGCACTCAAGGCCAAGAACGAAGTGGCGAAGATGCCGATCGTCGACATCTTCAAATATCACCGCAAGCCGTTCTTCACCGCGGTGGGCCTGAAGATCTCGGAAATCGCCTATGCGTCCATCGCCGGCGTGTTCATCATGTCCTATGCGACCACCAAGCTTGGCCTGTCGCGCAGCCTCGTGCTGAATGGCGCTTTCATCGCGTCCTTTGTGGCGCTCTTCTCGATCCCGTTTTTCGGCTGGCTGTCGGACAAGGTTGGTCGCAAGACCATGTTCTACGCGAGCTGCCTGTTCTGCGCGGGGTTTGCTTTCCCGATGTTCTGGCTGCTCGACACGCGTGACCCGACGATCGTGATCCTGACCATCGTGGTGGCGATCTCGTTCGGTCAGATGGTGATGTTTGGCATCGGTGCACCCTGGTATTCGGAGCTGTTCACCGCCAAGCTGCGCTACAGCGGCGCTTCGCTCGGCTTCCAGGTCGGTGCGGCCATCAGCGGTGGCTTCAGCCCGCTGATCGCGGCGTCGCTGATGACCTGGGCCGGCGCTACTTGGCCGGTGTCACTATTCCTGATCTTCTGCGCCTGTATCACCGCGATCGCCACCTGGTTCGCGCCGGAGATGGCTAACAAGGAACTGACTTGATCCATCCCATGCGGGGCGGCACGCAATGCCGCTCCGCATCTCCCGCTTGCCGTGCTGTATGAGCGCGAAAGGAACACAAACATGCTCGATATCGTGAAGCCGACATCCGACACCAACGCACTGTCATGGAGCGGCGTCGTGCGTCATCTCCACATTACGCCGCGCGCCTTTTTGCCGATGCGGGAGATGGACCAGCTGACGCTGGTCGCCGGCAAGGGAATCGAAGGCGATCGCTACATGATCGGCCGAGAGGAGGGCTTCTACTCGCCGAAGCCTGAAGAAGGCCGTCAGGTCACCCTGTTCGAATATGAAACCCTGATCGCGCTGAAGCGCGACCACGATATCGATCTCGGCGTTGAGGAGCATCGTCGCAACGTTACCACGGTCGGCGTGCCGCTTACCCATCTCGTCGGCAAGCAGTTCTGGCTCGGCGAGACGCTGCTGGAGGCCACGCGGCTGTCGATCCCATGCCGGCATATCGAGGAGATCACCGGCAAGTCGATCTTCGATCCGCTGATCAATCGCTCGGGCCTCAACTGCAAGATCCTGCAGGGAGGAATTGTGCGGGTCGGTGACAGCGTGCGGAGCGCGTAATGACGGCGGTGCGCATCATCACCGTCAAGACGGTGGTGGACCGGATCGAGGACGGCGGCGCGGGGATCAAGCTGTTCACGCTGGTTGATCCCGATCGCTGGGAGCTGCCGCCGTTCAAGCCCGGGGCGCATATCGACCTGCATCTGGCCAATGGCATGATCCGCACGTATTCGCTGTGCAACGATCCCGCCGACAAGACGCGTTATGTGTTTGCCGTGAAGCGCGAGGCCGATGGGCGGGGCGGCTCCATCCATCTGCATGACGATGTCAGGCCAGGCGATGTGATCGGGGTGTCGCTGCCGCGGGGCGGGATGCAGCTGCCGTTGCATTTGTCGCGCTTGACGTTCGTCGCGGGTGGCATCGGGGTCACGCCGTTTCTGTCGGCGGCGGCGCAGCTCAGGCGCTTGGGGCGCGATACATTTACGCTGCATATGATCACCCGCGGGCCACCGCCGCTGGCCGACCTGCTGGCGCCGTTGATCGAGAGTGGTCATGTCGTGATTCACGACACCGCGGTGGCCGGGCGGCCGGATATTGCGGCCTTGATCGGGCCCGCGGCGACCGATGGAGGAATCGGTTGCTGCGGCCCGGAATCGATGATCGGTGACTTCGAACAGACCGCGCAGGATTGGTCTGCGGAGCATGTCCATGTGGAGCGTTTTGTCGCGCCGCCGCTGCCGGTCGATCCGCAGGCGCGGCCCTATACATTGGTGCTGGCGCGATCGGGGCGGGACATCGCCGTCGGCCCAGGCGAGAGCATGCTGCAGGCGCTGACCGCACTTGATGTCGATGTGCCAACCTCGTGTTGCGGGGGCATCTGCGGGGCCTGCAAGGTGGGGTGGCTGGAAGGCGAGCCGGTGCATCGCGACCGCGCGTTATCTCCAGCAGAACGCACCCGCAGCCTGCTGGTCTGCGTTGCGGGTTCGGCCAGCGATCGGCTTGTGCTGGATCTGTAGGGCCGCCTGCGGCGCTCGTTCACATATGTGAATGACTGGTTGACTTCAGGTTGCAGCGATCGTGTTCACATGCGCCAATGGGTACGCCTTGGCGTAATAATACGCCACTGTGCCTTGCTTCGCAGCGCATCACCACGCAATCTCCCCGCAAAGACAAAATCAAAACAGGGAGAAAACAGAGATGAAGCGTCGTACGTTCTTGGCTGGCGTGGGTGCCACCGGTCTTGGGCTCATCGCATCGCCGGCCATCGTCCGCGCAGCGGCCGATACCCCGCTGAAATTCGGCGTACTCACCGACATGACCGGTTTGTTCGCCGACAATGGCGGTGCCGGCTCGGTGGCTGCCGCGCAGCTGGCCATCGACGAATGCGGCGGGAAGGCGCTTGGCAAGCCGATCCAGCTGATCTCCGCAGACCATCTCAACAAGCCTGATGTCGGCGGCAATATTGCGCGCCAGTGGTACGACCAGGAAGGCGTCGACGTCATTCTTGACGTGCCGGTGTCGTCGGTCTGTATCGCGGTGCAGACCTTCGCCAAAGAGCGCAACAAGATGTTCATCACCTCCGCCGGCGGCTCGGCGGATCTGAGCGGCAAATTCTGTTCACCGAATTTCATCCAGTGGACCTACAACACCTATGCGCTCGCCAATGTCGCCGCCAAGGCGATGATCCAGCGCGGCGACAACACCTTCTTCTTCATCGTCGCGGACTATGCCTTCGGCCATGCGCTGGAGCGGGATGTCACCGAGGTGGCGGTGAAGGGCGGCGGCAAGGCGCTCGGCCGCGCGCCGCATCCGATCAATACCGCGGATTTTTCCTCGCAGCTGCTGACGGCGAAATCGTCGGGCGCCAAGGTGATCGCCGTGGCCAATGCCGGCAGCGACACGCAGAACGTCATCAAGCAGGCCGAAGAATTCGGCTTGATGGGCGGCGACCAGAAAATGATCGCGCTGCTGCTGGACGTGAACGATATCCGCAGCGTCGGCCTCAAGAGCGCGCAGGGGCTGCTCGTCACCTCCGGATTCTACTGGAACATGGACGATCGCACCCGCGAATTCTCCAAGCGCTACGCCGCCAAGATGGGCAAGCCGCCGAGCATGATGCAGGCCGGCGTCTATTCGTCGACGCTGAACTACATCAAGTCGGTGGAAGCGGCGAATACCAAGGATCCGGCGGCGGTGGTCAAGGACCTGCAGGGCCGCACCTTCGACGACGCCTTCCTGCGCAACGGCAAGCTGCGTCCGGACAATCTCATGGTCCATGACATGTATCTGGCCGAGGTGAGGAAGCAGAACGAGGTCAAGGATCCCTATGACGTGCTGAAGATCCTCGCCACCGTGAAAGCCGAGGAAGCCTTCGCGCCGCTGTCGGCAAGCGTGTGCCCGATGGTGACGGCGAAGAAGTAAGGAATAGCAGGATGGGTTGAGCGAAGGCGCGTAGCGTCGGAGCGATACCCATCCTACGAACTACGTTCGCCGACACAGCATCCCGGCAAAGCCAAGCCGCTCCTCGTCGATAATCTTGTCGAGCGGTGAGGGCCCGGGCGGAGGCGGTGGTGGGGCCGGCTCCGGCGGCTTCGCCAGCGGATGCAATTGCGAGCCATGTTCGGCGACGAAGCCGATCCGGGGCTCATCGAAGACCTTGTCCAGCCAGGGCGCCTGATTTTTCATGCGCGAGATTTAGACCGGCGCCGATGTTTCGTCCATCGCGGCCTGCGGTCAGATGCGAGGGACCGTGACCGGGCGCGAATCGCGGGTCTGGGCTGCCAGGCGGATGCCGGCATTGGCCGCGCCGAAACCCGTGTAACTCCGGCGCTCGGTGATCTCGAAGAAGAAGCGGTCGTCGAAGACATTGGTGTAGATCTGGAAAAACTCGCCGTCGCGCTCGCGGTCATACAGGATCTGGTTGTCGCGCAGCGCCGCCATCAGGTCGGGATCGAGGCCGTATTTGGCGTCCACATCGTCATAGTAGTTGTCGGGGATGTGCAGAAATGTCGCGCCGCGTGCGCGCATGGCGGCGACGGTTCTTAAAATGTCATCGCAGGCAAAGGCGATGTGCTGCACGCCGGAGCCGAAGAATTCCGAGATGAAACGGTTCGACAGTGTGCGTGTGGCCGATGAGCCGTTCAGCACCATGCGTAATGACGCGTTCGGCGCGATCAAGGCCTGGCTCTGCACGAGGCCGACCGGATCGGGGATCTCCATTTGCGGCAGCCGCTGCAGGTCGAGAATGCCGGTATAGAAGAGCAGCCAGGACAGCATCTCGTCATAGGGCATGGATTGCGAGATATGATCGACGGCGGTGAGATGATCGGCGCTGGCATCGCTTTGCAGCGGCTCGAAGTCGGTGTCCCAATTGTTGCCGGCAGTGTCGAGGAAATAGAGCAGGCTGCCGCCGACCCCGTGAATGGCAGGGATTTCCAGTTCGCCCGGTCCGACCGGCTGATAAAAGGTGCGCGCCTGAAGCGCTTCCGCTCGGGCCATGGTCTGCTTCGCATTGCCGACATCCAATGCGATGGCGCAGACGCCGGCGCCGTGGGTGATGTAATGCGAATGCGCGAATCCGTCGGGCTCGCTGTTAACGACGAGATCGATGGCGCCTTGCGACCAGCGTTCCACATCCTTGCTGCGATGAGAGCCGGTCTTGCGGAAGCCGAGCTGCGCCAGCAGGCGTGAGAGATGGGCGGCCTTGGCCTCGTTGACGGCGAATTCGATAAAGCCGGTACCGAGCGTGGGCGATTTCGGCTGCAGGCTTGGCGGCGCGGTTGCCAGCTGATCCTGCAGCAGGATCAGCGAGCGCAGGCCATCGGTAGCGGTCCGCACGGCGGAGCCGGCGCGGAACTGGTCGTTGAAGATTTCGAGCGACCATGGGCCGCGATAGCCGGCAGCCTGCACGGCCTCCATGAATTTCACCACGGGCAGGTCGCCCTGGCCGGGGAAGCAGCGGAAATGCCGGCTCCATGACAGCACGTCGAGGCCGAGTTTCGGCGCGTCGGCGAGCTGGAGGAGGAAAATCTTGTCGGCGGGGATCGAGGCGACGGGGCCAGTCGGTAAGCCGGGCGCGAGGGCGTGGAAACTGTCGAGGATGACGCCGATATTGTTGTGATCGGCGCGGCGCACGATCTCCCAGGCATCGCGATAGTCGTTCACATGCGCGCCCCAGGCGAGGGCCTCGAAGCCGACCTTGATATTGTGCTTGGCGGCGAGATCACCGAGCTCGCGGAAATCGGCGGCGGCGCGGTCGATGCCGCCGATGGAGGCAGGCGAGATGTTGCTGCAGATCAACATGAGATCGGTACGCAGCTCGTGCATAAGCGCGAACTTGCGCTCGGCGCGCGCGAAGTTGCGGCTGCGCTGCGGCTCGGGCATGCCCTCGAAATCGCGGAACGGCTGGAAGGCGCAGATATTCAGATTGAGTTCGCCGCAGAGGTCGCTGACATCGCGCGGCGAGCCGTTGAAGGAGAGGAGGTCCGCCTCGAAGATCTCGACCTCCTCGAAGCCGGCGGCTGCGACGGCACGGAGCTTTTCGTCCAGCGTGCCGGACAGCGAGACGGTCGCGATCGAGCGGGTGTTCATGCTGTCGTCTCCTCCATGGCAGCGAAGCTGCCCTCTCATCCATGCCAGTTAAGCTGCCGTCTCTTCCATGGCGCCGCCGAGGAACAACTGGCCGATGCGCGGATCGTTCAGCACCTTGTCGGCGCGGTCCATCAGGCGGGTCTGGCCGAGTTCGAGCACGATGCCGAAATCGGAAATCTCCAGCGCCGAGCGGGCGTTCTGCTCGATCATGAGAATGGAGACGCCCTTGTCGCGCAGCTCCTTCAGGATGTTGAAGGTCTGCTGCACCATCAGCGGCGACAGGCCGATGGAAGGCTCGTCGATCAGCACCAGCTGCGGATTGAGCAGCAGGCCGCGGGCGATCTCGAGCTGCTTCTGTTCGCCGCCGGAGAGCGTCGAGGCCTGTTGGGTCGCCTTGGTACGGAGCACCGGAAACTTGTCGAGGGCGGATTCGATGCGCGCGGGCAGGTCGGTGATGTCACGGCCAGCGGCGACAGCGCCGAGTTCGATATTGTGGCGCACCGACAGTTCCGGGAAGATGTTGCGGCCCTGTGGCACATAGCAGATGCCGGCGGACAGCAGCGCGCGCTGGCTGAGGCCGGTGACGTCGCGGCCCTTGAAGGTGATCTTGCCGTCGCGGAGTTTGAGCAGGCCGAAGATCGCCTTGAACACGGTGGATTTTCCGGCGCCGTTTGGGCCGATGACGGTAGTGATTGATCCCGCGGGCACCGAGAAGGTGGTGCCGTTGAGGATCGTCATCTTGCCGTAGCCGCCGACGAGGTTCTGGACCTGGAGGATGTCGTCGCTCATGGCTTGCTCCTCAATGTCCGAGATAGGCGTCGATGACGGCGGGATTGGCACGGACTTCATCCGGCCGGCCCATGGCCAGCACCTTGCCTTCGGCCATCACCATCACGCGCGTGCAGAGCGACATCACGAATTCCATATTGTGCTCGATCACGACGAAGGTGGCGCGCTTCTGCTGATTGATGGCGCGCAGGCGATCCTTGAGATCGGCGAGCATCGTGAGATTGACGCCGCCCGCGGGCTCGTCGAGCAGCACAAGACGCGGGCCGCCCATGAAGGCCATGGCGGCATCGAGCAGTTTCTGCTGGCCGTAGGAGAGGCCGCCCGCGGGCTCTTCTGCGAGATGGTCGAGCTTGAAGAAGCCGATCATCTGGTTCGCGGCGTCGGTCAGGCCGGCATCGGACGGGCCGATCAGACGCGACAGCATGTTGCCCTGATGCTCCTGCCCGGCGAGGATCAGGTTTTCTCGTACCGACAGCTTTGGAAACACCTGCAGGAGCTGGAAGGTGCGGCTGACACCGAGCTTGTTCAGTTCGGAGGGGCGCAGGCCGGTGACGGTCTGGCCATCGAGCTTCACCTCGCCGCCCGACGGCGCGAGCTGGCCGAGGATGCAGTTGAACAATGTCGACTTGCCGCAGCCGTTCGGGCCGATCAGGCCGAGGATCTCGCCCTCATGCACATCGAAGGACACGCCGTTGACGGCGGTGATGCCGCCAAAACGCTTGCTGATATTGGAAACTTCGAGGACGGCGCTCACGGCGTCACCTCCAGATTCTGTTTATCAAGCTTCGCCGTCGCGGTGGCACGCTCGGCCGAAGCGGCCTTGGTGCGGCGTTCGGCGATGAAGCGGTCGAGGATGCCGAGAATGCCGGATGGCGAATAGATGAGCAGGCCGATGACGGCGACTGCGTAGAGCATCAGGTAATAGCCTTGCGTGAAGCGCAGCCACTCCGGCAGTAGCACGGCGATCATCGCGCCGAGGAACGGACCGAAGAAGAAGCCGGAGCCGCCGACAATCACCATCATCAAAAGGTCGAGCGACAGCGACAGGTGGAACGGCACGGGATCGACATATTGCGTCAGCGGCGCATAGAGCACGCCGGCGACGCCGCCGAGCGCCGAGCCGATGGCGAAGGCCATCAGCGTGTAATGGCGGGTGTCGATGCCGAGCGACAGCGCGCGGATCGGGTTTTCGCGCAGGGCCACGAAGGCGCGGCCCCAGGGCGAGCGGATCAGCCACCACACAGCGAGCGAGACGAGGCCGAGTGATCCCAGGCAGAAATAATAGAATGGCAGCGGTCGCCGCGTGGGATAGCCGAGGATTTCCGGGCGCGGGATGTTGCTGATGCCGTAGATGCCCTTGGTGAGCCATTCCTCGTTGCGGAAAACAAGGAAGGCCAGCGTGGAGAAGGCAAGAGTGACGAACGCGAGATAGTGATGCTGCACGCGGAGTGCGGGATAGCCCAGGATCCAGCCGATGGCGAAGCACAACACGATGGTGACAGCGAGGGCAGCGATCAGCGGGAAGCCGCTCGATGTCATGATCGCCGCGGTATAGGCGCCGATGCCGACGAAGGCGCCCTGTGCCAGCGAGACCTGGCCGGCATAGCCGAGGGTGAGATTGAGGCCCATGGCGGCGATGGTCATGACAGCCCACTGGCTGAGGATGAACAGGCCGTAGCGGTTGAAGTTCATCGGCACGATGATCAGCGCCGCGATGACGACGACGCCGAAACCGAGCTTGAGATATTTGGCGTTCATACCGTGCGCTCCTCGGGACGGCCGAGCAGGCCCTGCGGGCGGAACAGGATGATCGCGATCAAGAGCACCAGCGGCACGGCGGCGCGATACTGCGTCGAGACGTAGGCGGCGGCGAGATTGTCGACGACGCCGATCAGGAGGCCACCGGCAATGGCGCCGCGGATCTGGTTGAAGCCGCCGACAATGGCCGCGATGAAGGCGGCCTGGCCGAGCACTTCGCCGTTGGAGAATTTGGCGAGATAGATCGGCGTGATCAGCAGCGAGGCCAGCGCCACGAGGAAGGCGTTGATCAGGAAGGTCAGCAGGATCATGCGCTCGACGGGCACGCCGATGATGCGCGCCACGGTCGGGTTTTGGGCAGCGGCCTGCATCTGGTGGCCGATGGAGGTGCGGTTCAGCAGCAGGGTCAGCAGCGTGACGGCGATGACCGCGACGGCGAGCACGCCGAGGCTCTGCAAGGCGACGGCGCGGCCGAGGATAAAAACGTCGCCAGCCGGGACGATGGAGGGAAAGGGCGAGGCTTCCGCGCTCCAGAACTGTTTTGCGGATTCCTTGATGCCAATGGCCAGCGCCATGGTGGCAATCGCAAGCGGCAGCACGCCATGGCGGAGCATCGGATCGACCAGCAATAGCTTGAAGCCGAGGCCGAGCAGCAGCATCGACAATGCGATGCCGACGAGGATGGCGACCCAGAACGGCGCGCCGACATGCAGCACGCCGAGCATCAGGAAGGCCGGCAGCATCACGAATTCGCCCTGGGCGAAATTGATGGTCTGCGAGGTCTGCCACAGCAGCGTGAAGCCGACCGCGACGATGGCGTAGATTGCGCCGGTGGCGAGACCTGCGATCAGGAGGTCAAGGAGATTTGACATGGTGGTTCTCCCACGCGTGGCGTGGATCAGAAAAGGCTATCGGTTGTCATTGCGAGGAGCGAAGCGACGAAGCAATCCAGAAGCCAAGTGAAGAAAGAACTGGATTGCTTCGCCCTGACGGTTGAAGCGGCCGTCAGTTGTTCAGCTTCGGCAGCACCTGCTTCACCACCTGCTTGCCCTCGACGATCTCGACCAGGAAGCCCTGACGGTCGATGTCGCCATTGGCGTCGAAGGTGGCGTCCATCAGGATGCCGGGCTCCTTGGCGGCGGTGATGGTGAAGCCGTGCAGCGCGTCGGCGAAGCCCTTGCTGTCGACCTTGCCCATCTTCTCGGTGGTGGCCTTGATCATGTAGATCGCGAGCCAGCCCTTGAGGCCGTTATGGTCGGGGACGTAGTTGTATTTCTTCACGAACTTTTCGCGGAACGCCTTGATCAGTTCAACCGGTGCATCGGTGGTGAGGCCGACATGGCCGCGGGCGCCGTTGGCCGCATCGCCGGCGAGCTCGACCACCTTCTGGCCGACCAGCGTGGTCTCGCCGACGAGGGGCACGGTGATGCCCTGGCGCTTCAGCTCCTTGAGCATGCGCGCGCTTTCTTCCTCGTTGACATAGACGAAGACCGCGTCAGGCGCTGCCGCCTTGATCTTGGTCACGTCGGCGGCGAAGTCAGCTTGCCCGGCTTCGGTAGAGAGATCGGCCGCGACCTTGATATTGTACTTGGCAAATTCCTTGGTGATGGAATCGCGGCCGCCTTTGCCAAAATCGTTGTTGACCCAGACGATAGCGACCGACTTCGCCTTCAGCTCGTCGTTGATGTACTTTGCCACCTTCGGCATCGAGGATTGCTGGCCGAAGGACGTACGGAACAGAAACTTGTTGCCGGCCGTGGTGAGTTCGGCCGCTTCGCCGCCCATGATCTGGGCGATGCCGGCTTCCGCCGCGAGCGGTGCGGTGACTTTCACAGAACCGGAATAGCCGGGGCCAAGCAGGACATAAGGCTCGTTGTCGAGTGCCTTCTGCACCTGCGCGCGGGCGACGCCGGGATTGGACTGCGAGTCGGCGTGCGTGACTTCCAGCTTGCGGCCGAGAACGCCGCCCTTGCTGTTGATCTCCTCGATGGCGAGATCGATGCCGTTCTTCCAGTTGTTGCCGACGGTCGCGCCGCCGCCCGAGAGTTCGGCGACATTGGCGAGCTTGATGCTCTGCGCGGATGCAGGGATGGACAGGGCGCTGGCGAGCAGGACGCTCGCCCAGAATGCGGGCTTCATGATTTCCTCCGGTGTGTTTGTTCTTCGATTGTCGTTGCGGCCTTGTGAGCGACCGCTTGGTGTGGTCAGGCAGCGTTAGGCGGATACCTTTTCCTCATGACGTCGTCGAAAGCAATTCCCATCTCCGTAGCGGACGGCGCCATGCCGGTGAACAGCTCGAAAGCGTCGGCGGCCTGATAGATCGCGAGGTCGCGGCCGGTCATCACCTGCGCCCCCCTGGACTTTGCGGCATTCAGCAGCGGCGTCCAGAGCGGCGAATAGACGGCATCGGCAACCCATAGCCCGGCATGGAGCAGGGCATCCGGTACCGGCGTGCCGCGGTCGGGCAGCATGCCGATGGGGGTGCCGTTGACGAGCCCGGCGGCGCCGGCGAGCGCGTCTTCGACAGTTGCGGCGCGGCGGATCGCCTGCCGATCCCGGAGCTGCGCGACGAGTTGATCGGCCTTTGCAATATCGGTGTCGAAGACACGGATCTCCGAGACGTCCAGATCGGCCAGCGCGAAGGCGATCGCCTTGCCGACGCCGCCGGTGCCAATTACCGCGACCGGGCCGCGATCCGATCGTGCAACCAGCTCCTTCGCGGCGCGGGCAAAACCTGTGGTGTCGGTGTTGTGGCCGGTGAGGCGGCCGTCACGCGCGACCACGGTATTGACGGCGCCGATGGCACGCGCGCCGGGGGAGAGTTCGTCGAGCAGATCGACCACCGCTTCCTTGTAGGGGAAGGTGACATTAATGCCGGCGAAGCCGAGACGGCGGATGCCATCCAGGATCGCGCGCAGATCGTCGCGCCCGGCGCCGGCGATTTCGATCAGGTGATAGTGGCAGCGCACACCCAGCGCATCAGCCGCGCGCTCATGCATCGCGGGCGATGCCGAGTGGGCGATAGGCGCGCCGAGCAGCCCCGTCAGGAGGCGTCCGGCGATTGGCGTGGGTGTCAGAATGCTGGTCATGCGAAACGTCTTGAATGCGTGTCAGTTGATCAATCAACCAGCGTGAGGATAGCGCGGCGGCGATCTAACACAATTACCCCGTTATGCCACAAACATAACATGATGTTACGTTTTGCGGGGGCGGCCCTGAGCCTTGGCGGGCGGGTTGCGGGTCGGGTTGATGGCTTGCATTTCGGCGCGCAGGCAGGCGATGAAATTCTCGACATGCAGCGACAGCGGCGCGCCGCGCTTCACCGCGACATAGGTGTCGAACCGGGTAGGCTCCACGATCTTGATGATCGCCACGCCGGGATAGCCGCCATGAGCCACGGTGAACTGGTCGATCACGGCGATACCGAGCCCGGCCTTCACCAGCGCGCAGACCGTGGTGCCGAAGCGGGCGCGGATGGTGATGTCGTATTTCAGCTTATTGCGCGCGAAGATCTCGGCCATGATCCGCCCATACGGGTCGTTCGGATCGATGCCGATCAGGGGATACTGGATGATCTGCTTTGCCGACACCTGCTTGCAGCCCGCGAGTTCGTGGCCATCGGGCACGACACAGAACAGTTCGCCCGAGGCGAGCGGCAGGAAGTCGAGGCCGGGATGTTCGAGCCGGTAGCTCATGGCAACGCACTCGCCACGATCGAGCAGCAGATAGTCGATGGCTTCCTCGAGCTTGAGAATATTGATGTCGATGCGCAGCTCGGGATAGCGCCGTCGCACCTGTTCGATGGCACGCGGCACCATGATCTGCGAGATTGATGGCACAGATCCAATGCGCAATTCGGACAGCGCACCGCGTCCGATATTCGAGATGGTCTCGCTGAGATCGTCGACCTTCTTGTAGACGCCGTTGATCTGCTCGAAGATGTTCTGCGCTTCCGGTGTCGGGAAGTAGCGCCCGTTCTGACGCTGGAAGAAGCGCAGGCCGAGCGACTTCTCGGTGTACTTGACCAGCCGGCTGATGCCGGGTGCCGAGACATTCAGAAGCTTTGCGGCACCGCCGATGGTGCCGGTCACCATAACGGCACGGATCACCTCGATCTGCCGAAGCGTCATCATGATTGCAGCTCCAGGCAGTGTCCATGAACCACTGGTGCCCCCTGCCGGACTCGAACCGGCACGCCCAGAGGACTCAAGATTTTAAGTCTTGTATGTCTACCAATTCCATCAAGGGGGCAGGCTGGGTCTCCATAGCCGCAAATGCGTCCCGCGCCAAATCGGATATGCATGGCTTCCTCGCGGCCTCAATCCGGCCACCGGCCGCTGCTTTACGCAACGTCAAGATTGCCTGCCTAGAAAGTTCCGATGACCGTTCGTCCCTCTCGCTCTCGCCTGCCATCCCGCGTCACTGCAGCGGCTGCGCTGCTGCTGGCTGTCCAGCTCGGCGGCTGCGCCAGCATGGGCGATGGCATGCTGTCGGGGGCATTCGTCGATCCGTCCATCTATGATCTCAGCGACTGTTCGCAGCTCGAGGCCGAGCGCAAGCGCCTGGCGACGCGGACGGCCGAGCTGCAGGGGCTGATCGACAAGGCGCAGACTGGCACGGCCGGCAGCGTCGTTGGCGAAGTCGCGTATCGCAACGATTACATTTCGACCCGTGCCCAGGCCAAGCTGGCCGAGGAGCAGTGGCAGAAGAACAAGTGCGTGGCATCGGCACCGCCGCCCGCACCGGCGCCGGTCGCGCCTGCCAAACGCGCGCGCGGGCACTGACAGTTTCTCACGGCGTCCAGTTGTAGATCCAGTCCTGCCGTGCCTGCAGCCTGATCGGGCCAAGCAGGCGCATGGCCGTGTCACGTGCGAAGGCGATAGGCCCCTGCAGATGATAGATCTGTCCTTGCTGCCGGGCGGTGCGCTGGACGCGGGTGGCGCGGGGCGCTCGTAGCGCGGCATAGCGTGCCAGCGCGGCGGGGATGTCGCGGTCCTCGTCGGCAGCGCCAAGGCATTGCGCCAGCACAGCGGCGTCCTCGATCGCCATGCCGGCGCCTTGCGCGGCGAAGGGCAGCATCGCATGCGCGGCATCGCCGAGCAGGGCGACACGGCCGCTGTGCCAGGCGCCGCCATCGGGCATCGTGAAGAGCGGCCAGCGCCGCCAATTGCCGACCGCCGCGATCATGGCCCGGGTGTTGCCGGGCCAATGCGCAGCCGCGAAATGGCGACCGATTTCGTCGGCAGCGCCGGGCTCGCTCCAGCCGGGCGCCAGTGGCGCGCCGGGCAGGATGGCGACCAGATTGATACGTTGCCCGGCGGACATCGGATAGATCACCAGATGCGCCCGTGGCCCCATCCAGAGTTGGACGCCGGAGGGCCGCAGCTCGGGTGGCAGGCTGGCGGCATCACAGGTACCGCGCCACGCGATCAGGCCGGAAAAGCGCGGCTGAATGGCCGGGAAGGCGATCCCGCGTACCGCCGACCAGGCGCCATCGGCGCCGATCAGCGCGGCCGCATGGCGGTCGCCGACACGGACGGCATCAGTGGCGTCTTCCATGGCCTGGACCGGGGAGGCGAGATGGAGATCGATACCCGGATGGCTCTGTACGGCCGCGAGAAGGGCGCCCTGCAGATCAGCGCGGTGCACCAGCCAATAGGGGGCGTCGGGCCGGGCGCTTCCAGCCAGCGATAGCCGCATCACTTCTCCGCCGCTGCGGGCGGTCATGATGCTGACCGTCTCGGGAGTGACCACATGGGCGGCGAGCTGCGGCGCGAGACCGAGGCCGACAAGGACGCGGCTGGCATTGGGCGACAGCTGCAGGCCAGCGCCGACTTCTTCGAGCCGCTCGGCCTTTTCAAGGATGGTGACGCGAAAACCCCGGGCGGCGATCGCCAGTGCAGCGGTCAATCCGCCGATGCCCGCACCAGCGATGACGATGGTGCGCGACGCTGTCATGGCGCAAAGATCAGGCGGCCTTGTCCTTCACCACGCATTCGGGCGGGCGGGCTTGGCCGGCGCCGAGATCAGCGGCGTAGCGATACAGGGTCGAGCAATAGGGGCAGATGATCTCGCTGTCATTGCCGAGGTCGAGAAACACATGCGGATGGTCGAACGGCGGGTTGGCGCCTACGCACATGAACTCCTTCGAGCCGATCTCGATGATCGGAACGCCGGCGTCATTGTGAAAGTGCGGAACCACGTGGTCGGACATCTTATCTACCTTTGCTTGCAACAGTCGCGCGCGCGGGGCGTCCCGTGACCGTTCAGTGCGGCGCACCATACTGGCCCCGGACGCTGATTCCTAGACTGCGGAACTGGCATTCAGTCCTGCAAATTCGACACAGTTTAGGCGTTTCGGGATAGCCCTTCTTTCGTCGGGGCGGTTGTGTCCGAACCGTGACGCACCACTTGAATGGAGGTGCAGAAATAAGGAATGGAATGCGGTTCCGGCTCGATACAGCTCTGACGGGGATAGCGGTTTGCGCGACTGTGGGCCTGTTGCTGTGGCCGTATGCGCGGGACGCAGGGGCCGTGTTGCTGGCGCAGGATGATCCTGTGGCACTGGCCGACGCGCAGGTGAGCGCGGTGCTGCGCCGCGACCCCGACCTGCTCGCCAAACAGGCGGAGGAAGCGCTGGCCGCAAAGGACGCCGATCTCGCCCAAAGCTTTGTCGATCTCGCCGCAGCTCGCAACGTCAAGCTGCCGGACGATCTTACCCAGCGCGTAAACGAAGCGGTGGCGGCCGATGCGTCGGCTGCGAATTTCGCCAGGCGCTTCGCCACCGGCTTCGTCACCGGCAATGCCGATGATCTGGTCACGCTGTCGGGCACGGTGGCCGGTGACTTGTTCGTGTTCGGCGACATCCGCGACGCCATCCGCGAAGGCAAACATCTGGCTTTCGGCGAGGAGACGGATCATCTGATTTTGGGCCTCGCAGCAGCCGGTCTCGCCGTGACTGCAGCGACCTATGCCAGCGCCGGCGGCGTCGCGCCGGTGCGGGCCGGTCTGACCCTCGTGAAGGATGCGCGCAAGGTCGGGCGTATCGGCGAGGGGCTCACCACCTGGGCTGCGCGTTCGGCGCGGGGCATGGTGGATGGACCGGCGCTGAAGGAAGCCATGACGAAAGCCTCGGTGTTTCGTCCGGGTCAGACCGTGGCGGCCATGAAGACCGCATTCCGCGCCGATAAAGCCGGCGACATCGTGCGCTTCGCCAAGGATGTCGGGCGCGTCGGCGAGAAGGCCGGGACGCGCGGCGCGCTTGATACGCTTCGCATCGCGCAGGGGCCGAAGGATGTCGCGCGCGCATCGAAACTTGCAGTCGCCAAGGGCGGGCAGACACGCGCGATCATCAAACTGTTCGGTCGCGGCGCCGTGGTTCTGGCTGCCGGTGCTTTTCAGCTCGGCCTATGGTTGTTCTGGGCGCTATGGATGCTGATCGGCGTTGTCATCTCCATCAAGGCAACAACCGAGCGCATCACCTGGTCCTACCTGCAGCGCGCGAAGGCACGCCGCATCAAGCGTGAACTGGCTGCACGGCAGGACGTATTACTCCAGAACATGGCTGCCCGCTCGATCGGGCCACCTCCCACACTGGCGCCCGCGCTCGCACACGGCTAAATTCGCCGCTTCCCACCCACATCGCATGTCTCAATTACAACGGAATCCTGGATGCCGAGCTTTAACAACGGCGCAGTCGAAATTTCTTATCTCGATGAAGGCGAGGGCGAGCCCATCGTGCTCGTGCACGGCTTCGCATCGAGCAAGAACGTCAACTGGGTTTATCCGACCTGGGTGTCCGAACTGAAGAAGCACGGTCGCCGCGTCATCGCGCTGGACAACCGCGGCCACGGCGATTCGACGAAGCTCTATGATTCCGAACACTACGGTATCGGCACCATGGCCGCCGACGTGCGCGCGCTGCTCAAGCATCTGAACATCGAACGCACCGACATGATGGGCTACTCCATGGGCGGGCGTATCACGGCCTATATCGCCTACAGCCATCCGGAACTGCTGCGCTGTGCGATCCTCGGCGGCATCGGTATCGGCCTGATCAAGGGCGGCGGTCCCGGCGAAAACGTCGCCACCGCGCTGGAAGCCGCTTCGCTCGTTGACGTCACCGATCCCATGGGCCGTACCTTCCGCGCCTTTGCCGATCAGACCCGGTCGGATCGCCGCGCGCTTGCGGCCTGCCTGCGTGGGTCGCGCCGCCTGATGACGAATGACGAGGCTGCATCCATCAAGGTCCCGGTGCTGATTGCGGTCGGAACCACGGACGATGTGGCTGGTTCGGCGCATGATCTGGAGAAGGTCATTCCGGGCTCGCAGGTGCTCGATATTCCCAATCGCGATCACATGCGCGCGGTCGGCGATCGCGTCTACAAGGAAGGCGTGCTCGATTTCCTGGCGCGTCAAAGCTGATCGGAACTTCGCCAATGCGAGATGCGGGGCCTTGTTTTCACCGCATCACCGCCCACTTCTTCCGCACGCCCGGCTTTTGCTTGATCCTTGGGCGTGTCGGGAGCAATTCGGGAACGCGTGCTAATTCAATGTATTAGCATGCGGCTACCGGGGCGTCCGGCATTCACGATAGCGTCAGGCCCGTGACGACAGCCGCGGGCATCATGCTATAATCGTTGCCCAATTGATGAATTTTGCGAGTCCGCCATGGCCGTGCAGAGCACCAATCCTACCACCGCGAAACTCGCAACGCTGGATCCGATCTGGGATCGCATCCGCAGCGAGGCCGAGGATATCGTCCATCGCGAGCCCGAACTGGCGTCCTTTATCTACTCGACCGTGCTGCACCATAATCGTCTCGAGGATTCGGTGGTGCATCGCGTTGCCGAGCGACTCGATCACGCAGCGCTGTCTGGTGATCTGATCCGCCAGACCTATAATGAAGCGCTGCGCGACGACCCCGATATCGGCAATTCCTTCCGCTCCGATCTGGTCGCCGTGTTCGACCGCGATCCCGCGACGTCGCGCTTCATTGATCCGCTGCTCTACTTCAAGGGCTTTCATGCGATCCAGGCGCATCGACTTGCGCATTGGCTCTACAACAAGGGCCGCAAGGACTTCGCGTGGTATATGCAGAGCCGCGCATCCGGGGCGTTCCAGACTGATATCAACCCGGCTGCAAAGATCGGCCGCGGCATTTTCCTCGATCACGCCACGGGTTTCGTCGTCGGTGAAACAGCTGTCATCGAGGACGACGTCTCGATCCTGCATGGTGTGACCCTTGGCGGCACCGGCAAGGAAAACGAGGATCGCCATCCGAAGATCCGTCGCGGCGTTCTCATCGGCGCTGGCGCAAAGATCCTCGGCAATATCGAGGTCGGTCACTGCGCCCGCATCGCGGCAGGCTCCGTCGTTGTGAAACCGGTGCCGCACAACGTCACCGTGGCGGGCGTACCAGCGAAAATCGTGGGTGAGGCCGGCTGTTCGGAGCCGTCGCGCACCATGAACCAGATGCTCAACGCGCTCGGTCTCTAAGCCGGAGCGATAATTGGCTCGATATGTCGTCAGCCGCGAAAGCGGGTGATGACAGATGAGATTGTTGCGCCTGAATTTTCTGGGCGCAGTGTGGATGGCGTGAATTTTCGACAAACGGCCTAGCCGTCGGCGTCATCTGGCATTAAACCTTCGCCATCAACTCATCCCACATCACCTGCATTGGAGACGCCTGTGGACGTTCAGGAAGTCAGAAAACTCGACGCCTATCTCAAGCGCGTATTCGGCAATCAGAAGATCCGCGTCGTGCCACGCCCGAAGAAGGATGACTCGGCCGAAGTCTATATCGGCGAGGAGTTCGTCGGCGTGCTGTTCGTCGATGACGAGGACGATGATCGCTCGTTCCAATTCCAGATGGCGATCCTGGAAGAAGACCTCGCTGACAGCGAGTAAAGCGAATGACCGTCCGCATGATGCGGGCGGTTCACGCCTGATGGCCGGCTTCATGCTGGCCACGCAGTTGTAGAACTATAAGTGAATTCGCGTGTGGGTATACTTGCAGTCACCCCGAAGTTGAGTAACGGCGAGGGGTGGGGGATGACACGCGTTACCGATTTCATTGCCTTGGACGTCGAAACCGCCAATGCGGATGTGGGCAGTATCTGCTCTGTCGGCCTGGTGCATTTCCGTGCCGGCCAGATCTTCAAATCGCTATCGATATTGGTCGACCCGGAAGGACCGTTTGATCCCGGAAATATCGCCGTTCACGGCATTCGTCCCGGCGATGTGATCGGCAAGCCGACGATGGCGCAGGTCTTTCCGGTTCTCGCGCAGGCGCTGAACGGGACAATCGTCACGCATCACAGCTCATTCGACCGTCGAGCTCTCGCGAGCGCCGCGGCGCGCTATGGCGTTGCAGAGCTCGAATGTTTCTGGCTCGACACGCTCACGGTTGCGCGGCGCTCGTGGCGCGAACTCGCGGATGCCGGCGGTTTTGGTCTCGCCAATCTCACCCGAGCCTTCCAGATCGAATTTCGTCATCACCGGGCGGAAGAGGATGCGCGGGCATGCGGGCTGATCATGCTCAAAGCGCTTGATGATTCTGGACTCGATCTGCAGCATTGGCTCGATCTTGTCGCGCATGCTCCCAGGCCGATTGTGCGCGGCGCACCGAAGGTGGTTGTGCCACCGAAAAGCGAGGCTTTTGCACGCTATGCGCAGCCAGGTGAACGTAGTGGGCGGCTCATGGGTGAAACGGTGGTGTTCACCGGCTTTCTACAGATGCATCGCACAGAGGCGGCTCACCTCGCAGTGAAGGCTGGCTGCAATGTTGTCGATACAGTCAGCGGGAAGGTCACGGTCCTGGTCGTCGGTGATCAGGATCTCAGGCTGACGCGCGGGAACAGCAAGAGCCGGAAACACCGCAAGGTCGAGGAGATGATCGCGGCAGGCTCGTCTGTGCGGATCGTCGGCGAAACCGAATTTCTGCAGATGGTCGGATAGCGCCATCCGATTGGGACGAATGCATGAGCGATCTGCTGGATCAGATGCGTCGTAATCCGCGCGGAGACTGGACCATGCAGGACATTGTACGCGTTTGCGCGGAGCATGATTTGGCCTGTTCGGCACCAAAACGCGGCAGCCACTACAAGGGTCTCCCGCCCGGGCTTCGCGACGATACTGACGATCCCCTTCAAACGTCCGGTTAAGCCAGTATATATTCGGCTATTGATCCAGTTGATCGACGGTAGAGGTCACAGCTTATGACCAAGGTTTACGACTACGCTGTGAGCGTACAGCCGCTCTCCCTGGAGGAGGGCGGAGGGTACATTGCGCGCGTGCCGGACTTGCCGGGCTGCGTCTCTGATGGCGAAACCCCCGAAGAAGCTTTTAGCAATGCCCAAGACGCTATTGCGAGCTGGATAGAGGCGGCGCAGGAGCTTGGTCGCACCATCCCGGTGGCGACAAGGCCGAAGCTTATTCAGAACTCTTGAATTCCATCAGCTTGATTTACTGTCCGCCCAGCTGCGCTGACAAGCGGTCCATGGCATCACCGATCATGCGCCAGTCGTCGAGCCATGCGCGCGGAAAGCGGAAGATGAGATCGGCGCCGCCGATGCGGCGTTCGCTCATGCACATGCCGGGCGTGGCGCCATCCCGCGTGCAGCGCGCGATCATTGTGGGCGCGCTGCCGAGAAACAGGTCTTCCTTCGCATAGGGCGTGTTGTCGTAGAAGGGCTGAATGGTCAGCCCGTCGGCGCTGCGCGACGGCTGGTCTGCATAGAGCGGATAGATCGTGCGCAGCCGCGCATCCGGCGACGTCGCATTGTGATGTGCAGAGATCGACAGGAAGATGCGGTCGATCGGCTGCACGTGCTCGTCGAAATTTTCCATCGTCACGTGACGCGGCACTTCGCTGGCGTCCAGCGAGGGATAGACGTAGCTGAGGTCGACGCGTTCTTGCGGGCCCGAATGCTTCTGCACCTTGTGGCGAAACGCGTGCGTGGGGACGTTGAAGAGCGTGGAGCCGACGCTCACGGGAATCCGGTCGGGATCACCCGGTTTCTGGCTCTGCCATGTCGGCCATAGCAGATAGGCGACCACTGCCACCGCAGGCGCCGCGAGACCCAGACCGAACAGGCTCGGTACGAGATTACTGTGTCGACGCTTGCGACGTGGCCGCGTCGTTGGATGGGTCGGGAACAGCAGGGACATGCGCGCGTAAGCAGTTACCACTCAAGCGCCCTCGGCGTCTCCGGGGCGAATCAACCGGTCGAACATGCCTGCGAATGGTTAACGCCTCGCTGTTCGCCAAGCGGAACTGGCCTCGTCATGCGTTCGGCGCAACGACCGTCGGCGCGTTAACGATTTTTTAAGGATAATGTGGCGTACGGCC
This sequence comes from Tardiphaga sp., assembly GCF_044340795.1. Classification (GTDB taxonomy): domain Bacteria; phylum Pseudomonadota; class Alphaproteobacteria; order Rhizobiales; family Xanthobacteraceae; genus Tardiphaga. The sequence goes on along the minus strand of NZ_JBIISY010000016.1, from coordinate 19,345 downwards.
GCAATTTGGTGCATTGCAAGCGAGAACATTCAATTGCCCTAGAAAATTTTCTTATGACCCCGCTTGCTCTTAATTGTTTCCTTCAGCTCGCGATCGGCTTTGCCATTGCCGGAGCCGTTGCCAGTGCCTATCAGGCTTTCGTCAGCCGGCCGCCGAGCTTTGCTCTGCTGCAGCAGGGGCCGACGCCGGAGGGCTTTGCGGCCGTGCCGCTCCTGGTCTTCACCGCGCCCTTCATCATCATGCGCAACACGCTGCGCTCCGGCGCACCGGAGCCGCAGCGCTTCCAGTTCGTGATGATGGCGACGGTGCTGGCTGGCTTCTGGAGCCTGATGTCCGGCACCTTCATCGTGCTGACGCTGCAGGCCCTCGGCATCCTCGCCTGAGCATGGGCTTCGTCTGAGCGCGCACTGGTCTCCGCACGCTGCTTCATGGCAGTGTGATGCCCATAGGGAGACCAAGCACTCATGGCAATTTACGAACTTGACGGGCAGGGGCCGGACCTTCCGGCTGACGGAAATTACTTCATCGCCGACACTGCCGATGTCATCGGCAAGATCCGGTTGAAATCGCAGGCCAGCGTCTGGTTTGGCGCCGTGCTGCGCGGCGACAATGAGTGGATCGAGATCGGCGAGGGCTCGAATGTGCAGGACAACTGCACCTGCCACACCGACAAGGGTTTTCCCCTCACCATCGGCAAGAACTGCACCGTCGGCCACAACGTGATCCTGCACGGTTGCACCATCGAGGATGGCGCGCTGGTCGGCATGGGATCGATCGTGATGAATGGTGCGCGCATCGGCAAGAACAGCATTGTCGGTGCGGGCTCGGTGATCACCGAGGGCAAGGAGTTTCCAGAAAACTCGCTGATCATCGGCTCGCCCGCGCGTGTCATCCGCACGCTCTCGCCCGAGCAGGTGTCGGCCATGGGCAGCGCCGCGCATTTCTACGCAGCCAACGGTCCGCGCTTCAAGCAGGGCATGAAGAAGATCGGCTGATGCAAATCTGTAGGGTGGGCAAAGCGGAGCGTGCCCACCTTCACCATTCGTGCATTTGAAGGTGGGCACGGCGCTTCGCGCCTTTGCCCACCCTCCAATTTCTCACGTGCCTTCCGATTCCTCCGCTTCCATGGCGCTGGCGACGCGCTCATGGCCTGCACTCCACAGGGCGTAATCTTCGGTGCCCTCCTGATAGGGATTGCCTTCGGCAGGAATGTTCTTCTGCGCGGCGCCTTCACCTTCGACGAACGGATCTCTTTGCGGCTCGTTTGGCATGTGGTCGCTTCCTTGTTGCGGGTGAATGTTTCGGTGGCGTTGCAGTCCGGCGCGGCGACGTCGCCTGGCCCGCGGTTTTGACGCTCTTGCGCAACGCATCTTTCAAATCGGTCGGTACGCCGTGCTTTTTCAGCAGATCGGCAAACGCCTCATCGGCCAGTTCCTGGAGTGTCGCCATGCGATCACGGCCAAGCTGAGTGAGCTTCTCCTGAGTGTCTTCATCGAAGCCGATCAGCTTTTTCATGAGCGTCATCCGCGTGATGCGAGATCAAGCCTCGCGTGATGGAATCGTTCCGGTGCCGGGAACTGGTGCGTCCAACTGTCGTTGCTCTCGAAAGGGAGAACACGGATGGTTCACGCATCGAAGTTCATCGCCGGCGCAGCTGCGATTTTGCTGCTGTCCTCGGTTGCAGCGTCCGCACAGAGTGGCGGGGCAGGCGGAGGCGCGACCGGCGGCACGGCCGGGACCAACAGCGCAGGCACGGCCAATTCCAGCGGTGGTCGCGCGCCGGCCGGCGTCACCACCGGCGCCAGCGGCACGGGTCAGTCTTATGACGGCAAGCCGACCACCGGTAACGATCTCGTTGACAAGCAGGATCGCGAGGTCGATCGCAAGGTGAAGAACATCTGCAAAGGCTGCTGATGGGCTCCACCACGCGCGGTTCAACATTGATGAACCATGCGTGCGGGTCGCGGACAATTGACGCAGAGTGAGTTCCGCAATGCGGGCGTGACAGGTTAAATAGCTACCAGTGTCGACGCAGTACGCGCCGAATGGAGAGCGACAATGTTACGCAAGGCGATGTTTGGAGTGATGGCAGTCGCGGCACTCGCGCTCGCGATGCCAACGGCGGCATCCGCACGCGGTGGCCATGGCGGTGGTGGTTTCCATGGCGGCGGTTTCCGCGGCGGCGGATTTCATCATGGCGGGTTCTATCGTGATGGATTTTACCGTGGTGCCGGCTTCGGGTTTGGATTGGGCTACCCGGGCTATTACGGTTACGGCCCATATTACGGCTACCCATCGATCTATCGGTACGAAGATCTTGGTGGCTGCCGTCTGGCCAATCAGCGCGTCCGCACGGCCAAAGGCTGGCGCACGCGCCGCGTTGAAGTCTGTGAATGATCATATCGATGTCTCCCCTATGCATTTGGCGTAGGGGAGCGCTTCACGCAGGGCGCTTACATGCATGTCCGGCGCATGCTACTAAAGTCGTAACCTGCGATGCGCGGTAGTTTGCGCCGTGCTTTGCCAAGGTTCAGCGCAGCCCGATAAGCGCGAGGGGGACGTCAGGTCGGCTGGTTCGTCAATTGCGAGTTTCGATTTGCAAGCCCGGGCAGATGATCATGATCCTCGATATTTCCCACCTGACTCTATTGTTCGTAGCGACCGTCTGTGCGCTCGCCATGGCCTTCATCTGGATGTTTTGCGAGCTGGAACGTCGGTTCGGTCAGCGCATCACGACGACGGCGCTTGCGCGCTTCGGCTATCGGGCTGACGGCAAGCTCGATCCCGAAAGACTTCGCCGCAACTAACTCATCCGCGATCCGCGCAATGTGATTGTCCGCTTCGCGCGCACGTTCCGCTGCTCCCAAAAAAGTTGCGCCCGAGCTTTGGGGGAAGCTCGGGCGCGCGCGATCCGGTCTGGGACGGGGAGGGGTGGGGATGTGACCGGGTCGCGTGTCTCCAATTCGCGTCGTGATCAGCGAGCGCTGGCGGTCGCAACGGCCGGGCGGTTGTCACCGAGCGAGACCCACTGGTTCGGATCGCTCTGCGACTGACGCTTGACGAAGCGGTAGCCGGTCTCGGTCCAGGCAAGGACGTTCTCGTTCTGGTTATCGAGCACGTATTCGCCCTTGTCGGTCTTCACGGTGAGCACGGCATGGCCGTCGCCCTTCTTGTCGCGCACCACGGTGATCAGCAGCGCTTCACGCGGCCAGCCGGCCTCGATCAGCATCTTGCGCTTCAGCAGCACATAGTCTTCGCAATCGCCGTAGCCGTCGTCGGGCAGCGACCACTTCTCGATCACGCCCCAATGATCCATGTCGGTGATCGGCTTGATCGTCTCGTTGACCCAACGATTGACGCGCACCAGATCCTTCCACGCGGTCTGCGTGATCACGATGTCGCGTGCCTGCGTCGCGCGACCGCGACACTCAACCGGATTCTCCGAGCAGAATTCGACCCATCCGATCGGCGCACGCGTGGTGTCGCCGATGCTTGCGTAAAGTTTTTCACCGGCAGCATGTGCCGAAGCAGTCAGTCCACACAGGATTGCCGCAACGACAAATCCAGTGATACGCCCCTTGTTACCAGCCATTGTGGCCCCCGTTCTTGTTGGGACCATCATTGACAGGAAGGATTTTCGTCCCCGCTAAGTCGGCGAAGTGCAATTGAGACGACTACAATTCAAACACGCGGCGAATTTGATTCAAATTTGATGCAATCGAGTTTGCGTCAAACTTTGCGCGTTAATCGTCGAAATGCCGGAAAAACAGGAACAGCGCGTGACGCGTCGTCACTTGCGTTAACCGCAGCGATTAACATGTCGCGCCGTGCGCGGTATCCGCTGATGCCGATAGCGCACTCACATCACTGCAAAATCGGGATTTGGTGCGCTGTCGCGTTTACCGCGCGTTGACGCTGTCTTCCAACGTCTCCGGAGACTGCTCATGCGCGAACTCCAGCGCGAAGCCATCTTCGAGGTGACGGACGACGCGCGAGGAGATGCGACCGAGCATGACCTGGGCGTTCAGCGGCGGGCGCTTCTCTGCCGCGATGGCGGCGCCCGACAGCGACAGGTCGATGATGCGGACGTTCATCTGGATGCCGTCCTCGAGCGTGAGGACCACGATCGGGTTGCGCGGCACGATACGGTCGTGGCGGCGGTCTTCCGGCAGATTGAGGATGTCGCGATTGGCGAGCCAGGTCAGCTGGGCCGCCAGCTTGTCGCGCTTGCGCGGCGTGGCACCCACAGTCATCGCGAAGCCGTTGTCGATGATGCGCGTGATTTTGCCTTCGACACGGCCGATATGGTCGAGATAGGCGATGACGCGGTCGCCGACCTGGCCGATGCCAGGGCCGAGCAGCGCGAGGCCGCCGGGGGACATATTGATGACCTGGCAGGGGAATTCGCGGCGATCCGGCAGCATGTAGCGGCCGAGGAGGTGCACTTTTACGCGCTGGAAGCGTCGCCGTTCTTCTGCGGAAGGAAGAATCGATTTGGTCTGGGCGAGCGCCATCGGTGTCAGGCCGGTCCTGCGGAGAATTTCGGATCGACCGTAAGGCCCGCAAGGTTAATGCGGCGTTACAAATACCGCTTTTCGACAACCATCCGGAGCGCCTCCGAGGTGAGATCGCGTGGAGGTCGTCAGCTCACGCCTTCATATACCATCAGGCCGCGTGCAGCCTGCAGTTTCCGCATCACGCGCGGTGCAAAGCGCTGCGGCTGATGTGCGAGATAGCGATAGGACGTGACCTGCATCGGCCCCAGCCGGCCGTTGAAAGGCGTCATCGGCGCCAGCAGACCGGTGAGGCTGATCGGTGTATGCGCGCGCGCGGCGAAAGGCAGGAGCAGAAGTTCCAGATGCGCCTTGTCACCGAATTCGGTGTGCGCCGTGATGCCGGCCACGGCGACCAGCAATTCCTCGGAGACGACGGTGACCATTTCCTCGATCTCGCTCCGGCCAGCGAGGCTGAAGAGTTCGGGGAACGGCTTGTTCTTCAGGTCACGGCCGAGCAGGGCACAAACTCTGGTGCCTGCGACGCGGAACGGGAAATTGGCGGACTTGTCGTAGCCCAGTACGAAGATGTCGCCGAGCAGTTCGCGCATGGGGCCGGGCTCGATCTCGCTCCGATCGGGCGCACGCGCAAAACCGCGCTTTTCGTCCCAATAGGCGAAGAACTTCCGGCTCGATGGATGTTTCATGCGCGCTGATCCTGACCCGGCCAGCTGGCGAACAGGGACAAGTCTGTCCCGAATCCATCCAAGTCCGGCCGCTATATGTTGTGCAGAGAGGTCATTGCAGCGTCCATGCCGAAACCGCGTTTTCCACTGAGTCGGAGTGTCGGTCCGGCGTTAACGTTATCTTCACCATCTTCTTGCCGATCCGGGGACAACAGGTATTCTGCTCGCACTCCAGAGCGGAGCGGGCTGTCTCCAGCAGTTCGCTTCATGCGCTTCGATACAGGGTTGTCGTCAAACAAGACGGTCACCGCGCGGGAGGGGTGGGGATGTCGGCCTTGCGGTCGATGACATGTCGCCCGGCGCGAGAAGATCGATCAGACCAGGGAGAGCCTTTCTCAGGGCTTTTTCTTTGCGCCAGCGCCGTCAGGTCGGTCTGGGCACGATCACGGCGACGCTGAGCCCGCCGAGCGAGGAGCGCTGGAGTTCGATCCGCCCCCGATAGGCTTCCGCCAGATCGCGGGTGATGGCGAGACCAAAGCCGGTGCCGGGCAGTGTCTCGTCCCAGCGCTGCCCACGACCGATGCCCTGCATCTGCTCGCTCTGCAGGCCAGGGCCGTCGTCCTCGACACGTAATACGGTTTCGTTTTCGCTTTGCGTCACGGTGAGGCGCACGCGCGTCGCCGCCCATTTGCGGGCATTGTCGAGCAGATTGGCCAGGATCTCGGTGAGATCGCCGTCATCGCCGGGGAAGCTGGCACCGGCGGCGATATCGCAGTCCCATTGCAGGCCGCGATCGTCGGGCAGCCGGCGCAGCGCGCGGACAATCTTGTCAGCCACCGGCGCGACGGGACTGGCGCCGCGGCTCAGAGCAGCCGAGACCCCGGCACGCGCCCGCGCCAGCACGCGATCCACCTGCTTGCTCATCAGCAGTGTCTGCTCATCGATGGGATCGGCAATGTCCTTGCGGTCATCGTGCCGCGCCTGCCTGGCGACCGCGCCGAGAATGGCCAGCGGCGTCTTCAAGCCGTGGGCGAGATCGGCAGCATGTGTCTTCGCGCGCTCCAGTGCAGCATCCTGAAATGCGATCAGGCGATTGAGATCGCTCACCACCGGCTGCACCTCGTCAGGAAAGCGGCCGTCGAGCACCCGGCTGCTGCCGGCATGAATGCGCCGCAGCCCGCGTCCCAATTCATCGAACGGGCGCAGCGCGAGACGGATGAAGATCGACATCGCGATGATCAGAATGAGGCCGAGCGCGCCGAGCGACAGCACCAGCAGTCTGAACAGATATTGCTGGGAGGCTGCGAGATCGGATCTGTCCAGTGCAGCAACGATCTGCAGGGGCGCATCCGTTCCTGCCGGTGTGGTTACCGCAATGGTCTGCACCACGGCCAGCAGCTTCGCGCGATCGGGACCCGCGAGATCAGTGGTCCAGCGTGCGTCGCCGTGTTGCGCTTCCGGAATGGTCAGCGAAAAGTCCCACAAGGAACGCGAGCGTGCGCGGTTCTCCCCATTGGCGATCTGCCAATAGAGGCCGCCATAAGGCTTGTCGAAACGTGGATCGGACATCGGCGCCTCAAGTGCAGGCATCCCGCTGGCGTCGATCTTCACCTGCGCTGCGAGTGACACCACGATCTGGCCGAGTTCGGCTGCGGCCCGGCGCTCGATTTCCTGATTGAAGATCGTGCGCAGGCCGAATGCCGCGAGGGCGAGCGCGATGGCGATGGCGATGGCCGCCGCACAACTGAGGCGGAAAGAGAGGGAGCGCGTGTTCACGATGGCGCTGCCGGAATGCAATAGCCGCGGCCGCGATGCGTCTCGATCAGCGGGAAACCGAGTTTCTTGCGCAATCGCGCCACGATGGCCTCGACGGCATTGATGTCGCGGTCCGTATCGCCGGAATGGATGTGTTCGAGCAATTCGCCTTGCGACATGGTGCGTCCGCGATGCAGCAAGAGATAAGCGAGCAGGCGATATTCCATGGCCGTCAGCGCGAGCGAACTGCCATCGATTGTCGCCGTCTGAGAACGCGTGTCGAGCTCGAGCGGACCGGCCTTGATCAGCGCAGACGCCTGGCCGGCGGCGCGACGCGTAATGGCGCGCAGGCGGGCCAGCAGTTCCTCCATCTGGAAGGGTTTTGCCAGGTAGTCATCGGCGCCGGCATCGATGCCTTCCACCTTGTCGCGCCAGCCATCGCGCGCGGTCAGCACCAGCACCGGCGTCGCTAGGCCGGCCTCGCGAAGACGCCGGAGCACCGAGAGACCATCGAGCCTGGGCAGGCCGAGATCGAGCACGATGGCATCGTAGTCTTCCGTTTCGCCCTTGAACCAGGCCTCATTGCCATCGGCGACGGTTTCCACGGCGTAGTTCGCGGCTTCCAGTCCGCGGCGAATATCTGCGGCGATCCGCGGTTCGTCCTCTACCACAAGAATACGCATGTCTCAGTCGATCTTGATGACCGCGAGGGTCTGCGCATTGATCTCGATCTCGCGCCGCTTCCCGGATGGCGTGAGCACCTTGATCTCATAGACCCAGATTCCATCGTCGCGCTCGAGTTCTACCTTGATGACTTCGCCGGGCAGTTTGTCGCGGGCGACCGCCAGCACATCGTTCAACGGGCGGATCTCGCCGCTCTTGAGGGCTTGCAACGCACAGTCCTGCTCGCGTTTGCAACTGGACTTGTCATCCTTTGCCCATGCAACGGGCTGCATCGTCGCACCGGCGGCGATCAGCATTGCAAACACAGCGCCGATCACAGCCATCTTGCGGGTGAGCGCATGGATCGAGAATCTCATCATAGGCTCCGGACGAAAACTTGCCGCGGCTCATTTCGCCAGCGCGGCTTGCGCAATGCGCGTCGTTGATTTGTCGAACGGCTCGTCATCGGTCTCGCCAGCGGGTTTGCTGCTCGGCTCACCCGCGGGCCGGCGGCGGTTGACGGTAGCGTGGCCTCCGCCCGCGGGTGCCGTCAAGCCTGCGACCACGCAGACAATGAGGAGCAAGACAGCGAAAGTATCGGCGCGCAGTTCAAGGGCGGCCATCGCGGGCAATGTGATGATCAACAGGAACAGGGCTGGCAACATGGGGCACTCCGTCGGTTGGAATTTGCCCGAACCTAGCGATGTCCCGCTGACGGCTTCCTGACAGCCGATGTCAGGAAAGCGGTGGCGCCCGTATGGCATCACTCCCTCATTGATCGATCTGAAAGGAGATCCGCCATGAAATACCCGACCATCGCCCTGATCGCTGCCTCGCTCTGTCTGGCCACGGCTGCACGCGCCGATGATGTTGCCTGCACCTCCGGCACGGCCGGGCAGGACATGTCGATCGACAAGGCGATCGAGAAAGCCGAGGCGCTGGGCTATGCGGTCAAGAAAGCCAAGCGCAGCAAGGGATGCTGGGAGGTCGAAGGCTTCGACCGCAATGGTGCTGAAATCGAGATTCGCATCGACCCTTCGTCCGGGGAGGTCGTCAAGCCGGGCAACTGGCGCGCAGGCAAGTCCGCGGGTTAGTCGGCGGCTGGCACGCCAAGGATGGGCCGGCGGTGCGTGACCGCGCCTCTGGCCCATCCCGCGATGGATGTTGATACCCATCTTGCATCGCGGCACAAAACCCGCCTATCTGGCGCATCGCTCGCCAGAGCCGTTACAGACCGTGCCGCCTTGGACCCATCGGAAAATCCCCCGCGCGAACCGCTATTGACCCTGCCGGGCGCGCTGACGGCCTATATCGGGCTGCTCGCGGTCATCCATGTCGTCCGCGTCCTGCTGCCGGTGGATCTGGAATACTGGACCATCGAGCTGTTCGGCTTCATCCCCAAGCGCTACGACCAGACACTGCTGTCGATGCCGTTTCCGGGCGGAACGGGCGCCGAGATCTGGACTTTTGTCACTTACTCGCTGCTGCACGCCAATCTGAGCCATATCGGCTTCAACATTCTCTGGCTGCTGCCATTCGGCAGCGCGCTGGCGCGGCGGTTCGGCGCGGTCCGCTTCTTCCTGTTCATGGCGGTCACGGCGATTGCCGGCGCGGCTGCGCATCTGGTCACCCATGAGCACGAGCTCGCGCCGATGATCGGCGCATCGGCCTCGGTGTCCGGCGCAATGGCAGCGGCGATCCGCTTTGCGTTTGTGCGCGGCAGTTTCCTGTCCTTCAATCGCGGTGATGCCGATGCAGCCGCGCGGGTGCCGGCGCAGCCCCTGTTCCGTGCCTTGCGCGATCCGCGGGTGATCGGTTTTCTCGCCGTCTGGTTCGGCGTCAACATCATCTTCGGCATGGGCTCGATCGCCGTCGGCAGCGAAGGCGCAACGGTGGCCTGGCAGGCGCATATCGGCGGCTTTCTCGCCGGCTTGTTGCTGTTCTCGGTGTTCGACCCCATCCCGCGCGTGCAGCGCACACATTCCGAGCCATCCTCATCGGACATGCCGGACCTGCACTGAGCGCGCGCCCACACCTTGCGGGTGCAGCGCACATCCCCCATCATTACAAATCAGACAGGTGACTCACGCCGGCAGGTTCGGCTTACGAGGCCGAATCCGTTCTGCATGAGCGGTGGTTGGGCTCGATCACTCCTACCTCAAGACCATCGGGCGCCGCCTCCGTATCCGCTTGTTTGGAACAAGAAGGAACGACCGCGCTCGTCGCAGGAGCCTGGTCAGTGAGGAGGCGACAAAATGTTGGTTAGTGCAATTCTCGACGGCAAGGGCCATCACGTGGAAAGCGTCGCGCCGAGCGACAAGGTGTCGTCGGTCGTCAAACTATTGGCGGAGCGCAAGATCGGCGTCGTGCTGGTGATGACCAAGCAGCAGATCGACGGCATCTTTTCTGAGCGCGACATCGTGCGCGTGATCGCCGAACGCGGCGCAGCCGCGCTGGATGAAGACGTCGGCGCGGTCATGACGCGCAAGGTCGTGACCTGCTCGCCGTCCGATACGGTGGGCTGGATCATGGAACGCATGACCAATGGCAAATTCAGGCATCTGCCGGTGCTCGACAATGGCCGGGTGGTCGGCCTGATCTCGATCGGTGACGTCGTCAAGTCGCGCGTCAGCGAATATGAGACCGAGCAGGAGGCGCTCCGCGATTACATCGCGACCGCCTGATCGGCAAGACACAACGAAAAAAAGGCCGGGCATGATGCCCGGCCTTTCTCTTCTCACGACGTGCGCTTAGTCGCCGAGCGTATAGGCGACCACATAGTCACCACGATCGGTCGATTGCCGTGCACCGCCAGCGGTGATGAGTACATATTGCTTGCCCGTCGCCGGTGACTTGTAGCTGATCGGCGTCGCCTGGCTGCCGACCGGCAGGCGGCCCTTCCAGAGCTCCTTGCCGGTCGCGCTGTCGATGGCGCGCAGATAGTAGTCGAGGGTGGCAGCGAAGAAGACGAGGCCACCCTGGGTGGCCATCGAGCCGCCGATGGTCGGCATGCCGATCGGCACTGGAAGTCCCATCTTCATGCCGAGCGGGCCGGTGTCCTGCACCGTGCCCATCGGCTTCTGCCATGCGATCTTCTGTGTCTTCAGATCCACCGCCGTCATGGTGCCGAAAGGCGGCTTCTGGCAGGGCACCTTCAGCACCGAGAGGAAGCGGTCCTTCATGATCCAGTAGGGCGCACCCGTCATCGGCACGGCACCCTTCAGGATCTGCTCGCCTTCCTTGCGCTCGAAGGCGCGCTGCCACAGGCCGAGCCGCATGTCGTTCAGGAACAGCGTGTTGCTGGTCGGATCGACGGAGATGCTGCCCCAGTTCAGGCCACCCAGCGAGCCGGGATACTGAAGCTGCCACTGGTCCGCGGCCGGTGGATCGAACAGGCCGATATGCCGGTAGCCCTTGAACTCGATACGGCACAGCAACTGGTCGAATGGCGTGACGCCCCACATGTCGGCTTCCGTCAGCGTCGTGCGGCCGATTTCCGGCATGCCGGTGGAGAGCGGCTGGGTCGGTGCGTAACGCTCGCCCTTCAGATTGCCTGCAGGGACGGGCACTTCCTCGACCTTGGTCAGCGGCTTGCCCGTGGCACGGTCCAGCACGAAGATCTGGCCATGCTTGACGCCGAACACGACGGCCGGCGTCTTGCTGCCATCGGCATTGGGGAAGTCCGTCAGCGTCGGTTGCATCGGAACGTCGAAGTCCCAGAGGTCGTGATGGACGCTCTGGAACGACCAGCGCACGTCGCCCGTGGCTGCATCGAGGGCGACGACGGAGGAGGCGTATTTCTCCATCTCCGGCGTGCGATTGCCGCCCCACAGGTCCGGCGACGCATTGCCCATCGGCACGAACACCAGATTGAGCTTCGGGTCGTAGGACATCGGCGCCCACGAATTCGGCGAGCCGCGGGTATAGCTCTGACCGTCGGTCGGTGCGCCCTTGATCGCGGGATTGCCGGCGTCGAATGCCCAGCGCTGCTTACCAGTCACCACGTCATACGCACGAATGACGCCCGAGGGGACGTCGACATTGAAGTTGTCGGTGACGAAGCCGCCGAGCACGAGCACATCGCCCGCAAGCGTCGGAGCCGAGGTGACCTTGTAGACGCCGGTCGGCGCCTTGCCGAGACCATCCAGCAGGTTGACCTTGCCGTTGTCGCCGAAGCCCGGGCAGAACGCGCCGGTATCGGCATCGACGGCGATCAGCTGACCCGTCACCGAATTGGTGAAGACGCGTCGCGTGCAGACTGTACCGGATGCGTCAGCAGCCTGGGTGAGGCTGGCGGACTGGCCGCGATTGGCATCCTTGCCGCTCAGGTCGATGTAAGCGAGACCGCGGCAACGCATCCAGCGGGTGTGACGCGCATTGATGACCGTACGCCACTTCTCTTTGCCGCTATCGGCATCGAGAGCGATGATGTTGTTGTGCGGCGTGCAGAGATAGACGGTGCTGCCGATCTGCATCGGCGTCTGCTGGTCCTCCGAACCGAGGCCAGCCGCATCATTGTCCGCGATATCGCCGGTGCGGAACGTCCAGGCGACCTTCAGCTTGTTGACATTGCTGCGATTGATCTGGTCGAGCGCAGCGAAACGTTCGCCGCCGGGATTGTTGCCCCAGTTGTCCCAGTTCTTCTGCTCGGTATCGGCGGCGACAGGGACTTTACCGGTACCTGCGGAGGTGAAAGTCTCGGTGCGATCGACAAACATTCCGCCGATCGACGCGACCATCAGCACCAGCAGAACGCCGGCAGCGGTCATGCTCTTGCCCGTTGCGCGCGGCAGGCCGGCGCGGGCGCGGATCAGCGGCGTCACCAAAGCGAGTGCGAAAGCAGCAGCGAGGAAGATGAAGAGGCGCGCGAACAGCGGCCAGAATTCGAAGCCGCTTTCCCAGATGGCCCAGATGGCGGTGGCCGCGAAGAGCGCTGCATAAAGAGGCAGCACAAAAAGCCTGCCCAGAGCGAGGCCCGCACCGACGGCTCCCAGAGCCAAGCCTGCCAGTAGATAGTACCAGCTACCGCCGCGTCCGATCAGAACGACGCCGCCCCAGATAAACGCAGCGCTGGCGGCGACAAACAACAACCCCAGGAGGATGAGCAAAGCCTTGCTCGCCCAGCCGATAGTAACTTCCTTCACTCTCAAAGCTCCAAACGTGTAACGTCATTGAAGCGCTCGCCATCGAACCAGATTGTCGTTGAATGTCCGATTGCGTGCGCATGGCACACGTTTCCCCCCCCCGCGCGCTGTGGAACACATCGGCAATTGATTTGATAGGTCTCGAGGCCCGCGTTTCGGAAGAGCGGGCATATCGAAATCACGATAGATGTCGGGGGCGAACAACACCTTCAGCGTGCCGTTCTGTTTTCGCGGGCGAGGCCTTACGCGCGAATCCGTCGGCATTTTGCGCGTGTGGATGTCGTCGATCGGCACAGCGGCCGGTGCGCGACAGCTCTCGCGATCGTCAGGCGGCGCGCGCCGGCTGGGGATATTCTAAACCGCGGATCAACCTTCCGAGGCGGCCGGCTTCTTCTGCTCCACCGCAGGTGCAGGCGACCGGGCGGCTTCGGGCACCAGCATCTCGATGGCTTCCTGAATGCCCTCGATGGCGCGTTCGGTGGCGCGCGAGCCGTGCTTGATCATGTCGTCGGCGCGATGGAAGTCGAACAGACCAAACTGGCCGACGCGCGGCGCGATGTGCATGTCCGGCGGGTCGCCGGCGAGGCGGGCGCGGGTGATGCGGTCCTGCATGATGTTGAAGGCGTCGATCATCACGGTTGAGATTCCCGGCCGCTCGCTGCTGCCGAAGAATTCGCGCTTCACGGTGCGCTCGGCCGAGAAGAAGCTTGTGAAGCCGCGCTTCGGCTTGGCCGGCTCTTCCGCTGCCACGGGCGGCTCGACGGGAGCCGGGCCGCTGCCGTGATCGAAGATGGTGATCGAATGGCCGAAGACGTCGTTGCTGAGATTGACGGCAATGACGATCTCGGCGCCCAGCGCGCGGGCGGCAGAGACTGGAACCGGGTTGACCAGCGCGCCATCCACCAGCCAGCGGTCGCCGACCAGAATTGGCGAGAAGATGCCGGGCAGGGCATAGGACGCGCGCATGGCATCCACGACGCGGCCGTGGGTTAGCCAGATTTCATGACCGGTGCGGACTTCGGTGGCCACGGTGGCGAATTTGACCGGCAGGTCCTCGATCAGCTGCGCGCCAATGGAGGCTTCGAGCTGGGCCGCCAGCTTGTTGCCACCGATCAGGCCGGAACCGTTGAGGCGGATATCGAGATAGCCGAAAATGTTGCGTGGTTGCAGTCCGCGCGCCCACTCCTCGAATGTATCGAGATGGCCGGTGGCATAGCAGCCGCCGACCACGGCGCCGATGGAGGTGCCGACCACCACATTGGGAACGATGCCATTGGCCAACAATGTGCGCAGCACGCCGATATGCGCGAATCCGCGCGCAGCACCACCGCCCAGCGCCAGGCCGACGACCGGACGGCGAACGCTGCCTAGGCCGGGTTTGTCGCGGCCGTTTGCGCCGTTCTGGCTGCGCCCCATCAATAACTCCAGCAAACGAAACTCCCAACGCTGCCGGCTACCTTAGGCGCAGCAACGCCATCATGCCAGACGATCGATTATTCATCATTTACACGGTCTATCCGACAGTTAGGCATCGAATATGACTGCATATCGACGCCCAAAAGACTATTCACCGGGAGCCTTTCACGAGGCTGTGGGCGGGCTGGCGCGGAAGGTCGCGGTACCGCCGTCAAGGCTTGAATTTGCCGCGTTTTCGTTGAAAAGCATGCCGATGACGACGCAGGGCCCTGATTTGCAAACATCCGGCCGGAGCGGGCGGCTGGCCGTGGCGCTGGCTCTCGCGCTGACGCACGCCGCTGTGCTGCCGCAACCCGCCGCGGCGCAGTTCTTCAGCGACCGACCGGCGCCGGTTCCCCCCGCCAATATCCCCGACATCCCGTCCGGCCCGGCCATCAGTCTGGCGCCGCCCTCCGGGCCGGCCGCGGCACCCGCGCTGCCAGCGCCGCTGCTGCAGCCGCCCGTGGCCAATGTGCCGCTGCAGACGCCGCCGCAGGTCCAGGCCAGCCCCGCCGCGCCCGCACAGGGCGCGCTGGCCCTGAGCGCGCGTTACGGCAAGGATCTGCCGCCCATCAATGGCGGGCTGGTGTGGCGCGTTTATTCCGACCGTCCGGACGAAACCGGGGCCTTCAAACTGCTGCGCGAGGACCGGACGGCCACGCCGAACATCCCGCTGCCGCCCGGCAGCTATGTAGTGCATGTCGCGCTCGGTCTCGTCAGCGCCGTCAGGCCGGTGACCATCAAGTCCGACGTCGATCGCGAGGCGTTTCTGCTTCCGGCCGGCGGTCTGCGGATCGAGGGGCGTGTCGGCACCAGCAAGATTGCGCCCAATCAGATTTCCTTCGGCATCTACAAGGGCAGCCAGTTCGACGGCGGCGAGCGGACGCCGCTGCTGCCGAGCGTGGCCGCCGGCGATGTGGTGATGCTGCAGGAAGGGACCTACTACATCATCTCGAACTACGGCGACGCCAATTCGGTAGTGCGCTCCGACATTCGCGTGCAGGCCAGCAAGCTCACCGACGTGACGATTACGCATCGTGCCGCCGTCATCACCATGAAGCTCGTGGGTGACAAGGGCGGCGAGGCGCTTGCCAACACCGCGTGGTCGGTAATCACGCCGGCCGGTGACGTCATCAAGGAATCCATCGGCGCCTTCCCGAAGGTGACGCTGGCCGAAGGCGAGTACCGCGCCATTGCCAAGAACGAAGGCAAGGTGTTCGAGAAGGCATTCAACGTCGTCAACGGCGTCGATGGTGAAATCGAGGTCGTCGCGCGTTAGTTGCGACGATACCTGCACATTCGCATCGAATGCGAATGAAATGTCATGCCCTTGTCATTGTTCTGAATCGCCAACTAACCATCGCGCGCGAATGCGTTGTGGCATGACGACGTAGCGTGCCCTGGCCGCGAAACATTTACACGGCATTAAGCGGCGCAGCCTGAATAGCGGAGACCGGTACAAGTTTTCGCAAGGATGCGTCGTGATCGCGGCCAAAAAACTCTCCGCCCATGCGGACGCCAAAGTGTTCGACGACATCCCTGCGCTTCAGCGCAAGTGGCAGGCGGCGGTGCGGCCGGGGCAGGTCCTTCCCGGTTATGAAGAGGTGATGCTCGGCAGTCTGGGGCGCATGGCCGATCACATCGTGCTGCTGAAATCCCGCGAGGACAGTTACGAGGTGTCGCGCAGCGGGCGCTATGTGCAGCAGTGGCTTGGCGACGAACGCTGGGACATTCCGCTCGACGTGGTGCCGCCGGATTGCGCAAGGGCGCTGACCGAGGCTGCCAATTGCGCGCTGCAGACCGGACGACCGCATCTGGCCGCTGCGCATTGCGTGCGCGACGGTCTGGTGCAGACCTACGACATCCTGGCACTGCCGACGGCATCGCGCTGGGGCGTCAAGCTGGTGGGCGCCTATATCAACGAGCAGGGGCCACGCTACAATCTCGTGGACGCCATCTTCTCGTCCACCGATGAAGGGATCGTCTCGCTTGCCGCGATCCGCGATGCGGCGAACCGTGCCTTCGACTTCCAGATCGTGCATCACAATCAGGGCGCAGCCCGACTTCTGAAAGTCGCGGTCCCCGATCTGCAATGGCGACGTCTGAGCGAAGGCGGACACGCGCTGTGCCAGCCGGATGTCACACGCTGGCTGATGTCGATGATCGCCGACAAGGCGAGCGGGTCACAGGCGAGCGGCCGCCTCGAGATCGACAGCGATGACCGCAATCTGCGTCTGACTGCAACGGCTTTCGGTGATCTCGTCTCGCTGACCGTTTCCGACATCACCGAGATCAAGCGGCGCGATGCTTCGTTCCGCCTGCTGTTCGACGGCAATCCGATGCCCATGTGGGTATTCGAGGCCGAGACGATGCGCTTTCTCAGCGTCAACGACGCTGCAGTGGCGCATTACGGCTACGAGCGCGAGGCCTTCGAGCGCATGGAGCTCCGGAACATCTGGCCGCGTGATGAATGGGAGGCGCATACGCGCGCGCTGACCCAGCTCGGCGACAGCTATCAATCCGATCGCAACTGGCGCCACATCAAGGCGGACGGCACCGAAATCCAGGTCCTGACCTACGGCCGCCGCGTGGCTTTCGATGGCTGTGACGGCTTTCTCGTCGCCATCGTCGACATCACGGAACGCCGCAAGGCCGAAGCACGCGTCGCCCATATGGCGCATCACGACGCGCTCACCGATCTGCCGAACCGCGTCTTCTACCAGGAACGTCTCGCGCAGGCGCTCGATCACAACGATCCCGACCGACATGTTGCGGTGCTGTGTATCGACCTCGACCTGTTCAAGAACGTCAATGACTCATTCGGGCATCCCACAGGCGATCGTCTGCTCAAGCAGGTCGCCGAACGGATGCGCGGCGAGGTCCGTGGCAATAATCTTGTGGCCCGTCTGGGTGGCGACGAATTTGCCGTCGTGCTGACCTCGGACGTCACGCTGAACGACGTCAACGAATTTGCCGCGCGCCTGATCGAGGTGGTCAGCGCGCCCTATGACATGGGCGATGATCTTGAAGTCGTCATCGGCGCCAGCGTCGGCATTGCGTTGTCACCGGGAGACGGCACCACCAGCGAAGAGCTGATGCGCAATGCCGATATGGCGCTGTATCGCGCCAAGGCCGAAGGCGGCGGCGTGCATCATTTCTTCGAACGCGAGATGGACCGCCAGGCGCAGAAGCGCCGCGACATGGAGCTCGATCTACGCAGCGCCTATACGGACGGCGAGTTCGAATTGCATTATCAGCCGCTGGTCGACATCGCCGCGGATCGCATCGTCGGCTTCGAGGCATTGCTCCGCTGGAAGCATCCCGAGAAGGGGATGATCTCGCCGGGCGATTTCATCCCGGTCGCCGAGGATATTGGACTGATCGTGGCACTCGGCGAATGGGTGCTGCGCACCGCCTGCGCCGAAGCGGCGAAATGGCCGGATGACGTGAAGGTCGCCGTCAATCTGTCACCGGTCCAGTTCCGTAGCCGCAATCTCGTGCAGGTCGTGGTCGCTGCGCTGGCCTATTCCGGCCTGTCGCCGCATCGGCTCGAACTCGAAATCACCGAAAGCGTCTTCCTCGCCGAGACCGAAGCCAATATCGCCACGCTGCATCAGCTGCGCGCGCTCGGTGTCCGCATCTCGATGGACGATTTCGGCACCGGCTATTCCTCGCTGAGCTATCTGCGCAGCTTCCCGTTCGACAAGATCAAGATCGACCGGTCCTTCGTGAAGGATCTGGTCGAGCGGCCGGACTGCATGGCGATCGTGCGGGCGATCTCGGGTCTTGGTCGCAGCCTGAATATCACGACCACGGCCGAAGGCGTCGAGACGATGGAGCAGCTGGAGCGATTGCGCGCCGAAGGCTGCAACGAGGTGCAGGGCTATCTGTTCAGCGCAGCGAAGCCGGTGGGCGAGCTCGACGCGCTGCTGCAGAAATTCGGCTGCTGCGCGACGCAGGCCGCGTAAGAGGGCGGCCTAGAATCGCGTCACCAGGTCCTTCAGCTCCGGCCGCGGCCGATCCTCGATCACGCGGTCCGGCTTGCCGCCGACATGGATGAAGCCGGCGAGCTTTTCCTCGGCGGTGAGACCGAGCCCCGTCAGCACGTCGCGATCGAAGGCGTACCAGCCGGTCAGCCAGTTGGCGCCATAGCCGAGCGCCGTGGCTGCAGCCACGATATTCATGCAGCTCGCCCCTGCCGACAGTTCCTGCTCCCAGGCCGGCACCTTCGGATGCTGCTTGAGCGAGGACACGACGGCGATCACCAGCGGTGCTTCGGTGAGGCGCTGTTTCTCCGCCTCGATGGTCTCATGCGGGGCATCGGGATTCTTGCGCGCGAACACAGTGGCGATCACATTGCCGGCGCGCTTGCGGCCGTCGCCCTCGAACACGATGAAACGCCACGGCGCCAGCTTGCCATGATCCGGCACTCGTGCGCCGATGGTCAGGATGGTTTCAAGTTCGGCGGAGGAGGGGCCCTTGCCCGACATTTCGCGGGGCTTGACGGAACGGCGGGACTTCAGAAATTCGATCGTGTCGGTCACGGGCAATGTCTCGCAATTGGAGAGGCGGTTGATGGATCGCTTACCACGCACAAAGGCCCGCGTTGAGGCGGGCCTTTGTCTTTTAGACGGATTGTGATCGCCATCCGGGTATCAGCTGGCGGTCTTGTGCTCCGGCATCTTGGCGGCGCGATCGAGCAGATCGCGGCCAAGATCTTCCAGCACCGCACGCGAGGCCAGATAGAGGCTGTGGCCGAGTTCTGTCTCGAGCGCCAGCGCCACAACATCCGGACGGTTGGGGTCCGGAATCAGCTGGTAGGACCGCAGCGGATAGGCCTCGATCTCGATTTCGTCGTCGCTCATGGCTCAGCTCGCTTTGGCGCGTTTAACGTCGGGCGGGGTCGCCTCGTCCACCAACGCCGCGATCGCTTCCTCGGTGGACATCACCTTCTGCCCTTCGCTGCCAAGGCGGCGGACCGAGACTGAATGGCTCTCGGCTTCCTTCTTGCCGACCACGAGCAATGCCGGGATCTTGGCCAGCGAGTGCTCGCGGACCTTGTAGTTGATCTTCTCGTTGCGCAGGTCGATCTCCACGCGGAGACCGGCCTTGCGGGCGGCCGCGGCGACCACCTTGGCATATTCGTCGC
>NZ_JBIISY010000202.1:0-10798 GCF_044340795.1 Tardiphaga sp. | reverse complement strand
CCAGATCGTTGACATCGCTGAACCGTCCCTCGCGATTGCGCTCGGCTTCCTTTACGATCCAGAGACCGATCGAGATCAGCTGAGCGCGCAGCTGTTCGGGCAATCCGTTGCGAGGATTTGAAAGATCCTGAACGAAGAGGGTCCAGAGATCGCGGATATAGACAAACGCATCATTCTGCTCTGGCAACGTCAATTCGCCGGCCTGCACTTTCCTCAGCAGGCCTATGCCGTGATTGAGTGCTCGCTGCTCGCGCGAGCGCGCCTCAAAGCTGCTATCTTCGATCTCTGCGTCGTAACTTGCCAATGTCATATCGAACGATAACCCGCTGCTTTCTGGTGAAATAATGAAGCCAATCAGAGATAGTTGAGGATGCTGAGCCTTTGAATCTTTGCAGATAGCGCATGGGACATTTCGAGCTGGTTCTGCAGGGTCGTCACGCGAACCGATGCCTCCTCGGGATCGACATTCTCCATCGCATTGACTTGCTTGGTGACAATGTCGGCCTGAACTTTCAGGCGGCTGGTGGCATTCGTTGTCTGCTCCTGGGAGGTGCCGAGTCGTGCGCCAACGCTGGCGAGATCGGCAACCGCGCCGGCGACCAGCAGCAACGCCTTGTCGGAGACGGCCTGGAAAGTGGATTGATTCATCTGTTCGACACCAAGGCCGGAAAGCATCGTATAAGCCATGGCCAGCTTGCGGAACGCGACGTCATTGGCGCTCGCGGAGGAGTCGATGGTCTGGGTCGTGGAGATGCGGCTGCGCATGACCTGGTCCGACGCCGTCGACCAGTTGTTGCCCCAGGCCGGATCAGCGAATTCCGCGGCAAACTGATTGTCGAGGAATGCATTCATGTCGGCAGGCAGGATGTTCGACGCGGCGGGCGAGCCCGGCGCAAACCCGAATTCTGCGGTAAAGGCGGCGTCGATGGCCAGCTTGCTCGCCGAACCCGCTTCATAAGGCGTCATCGGCTGTTCACCGGTGTTGATGCCGGCGAACAGATACTGGCCGTCCATCGAAACATTCAGCGCCGACAGCAGCGAGCTGAGATTGGATCCCGCAGACTGGGAAATGATGCTGCCGCCATCCGCCGAATTGCGTGCGGCGAGCAGATCACTTTGGAAGCCCTGTGCGGTTTCGATCAATTGCGAAAGTCGTTCCTGCGCCACATCGAGCCGGGCGCCGACCAGCGCGTTAGTGTCGACGAGCTTTTCGATTTCGACGAGTTCGGCGCGGAGGGTCACGTTACGCCCCGTCAAGGCGCCGAGCTCCTTGCCAACATCGTCCAGGCGACCAGTCGTCGCTTCCTTGACGGCCTTCGCGATCGCAACCTGGCTCTTGGAAGCAGAGATACGCAGCGTGGTCGCGATCGAGTTCGACGCGATAAATGTTGCAGTCATTTCGTTACCTCACCGCCTGAAGAAGACTCTGCAGCATCTGATCGATCGTCGCGATCAGCTTGGACGACGCCGCGAAGGTGCGCTCGACCTGCAGCATGAATGCCATTTCGTCATCCATATTGACGCCGTTGACGTTAGACAGGGCGTCCGCGCTACGCTCGAGAAGGGTCTGATTGTAGCTCGCCTCGGCGCCAACGGTCTTGCGCTGCGCTTCCAGCCAGCTCACGGAGGACCCCGCGAAGTCGATCAAGGTGCCGCTCGGCTTGCCCAGGGCATCCGGGTCAAACGGCCGGGTAGCGCCCATCCCGTCCACCAGGCCCTGGATGCGCGCAAAGAAGCCGGCTTCACCGCCAGCATTGTAGACGTAGTCAGGGCCATTGATGCCGCCATCACGGATCAGCGTTGGATTGCCGCCAATGGCCTGATCAACCAGATCGGTGACCCTGATCGAACCTGCCAGCCCCGTATTGATCACCCCCGTTGCCGGCATCCCCGGCCCGCCGGCATAGGTGAAGAGACCGGTGCGGTTCGGACCGCCCCCGCCAGTCTGGTCAGTCTCGGCGAAAACCTCGATCACGCCGCGTGCGATCTCGTCGAGCTGGTTCTGATAGGTGACCAGCTTGTCATCGCGCAGCGTTGCCAGACCTGCCAGCTTGCCGGATCCGATCGGCATCGGCGAGTTTCCGCCGGTCACCGGCACGCCATCGACAACCACGGCATTTCCGGTCAGGTTCGGCGTGAATGCGTTGGTCGGCTCGAAGGTCACCGTGCGCGCGGTTCGTTCGAACAGCGTCACACCGGAGTCCGTATAGATCACCATATCGTTGTTGGCGCGAGTGGTGAACTTCACGCCCATTTCCTGGGACAGCCTGGAAATGATGGCATCGCGCGTATCGAGATGGTCAGTGACATCCGCGCCGGAGATCGAGCCCTTCACGATCGCCGTATTGACCTCTTCGAACTGAACCAGCAACTCGTTGATGGTCCTTACAGATGTCGCCATTTCGGCGTCGGCCTCGGATCGCGTCTTCTGCACTGTGGTCGTTGCATCGTTCAGCGATTTTGCAACATCCTGCGCCGCCGTGACTGCCGCCTGGGCGAGTGTCACATTGTCGGGCGCGGATGCGTATTGCTGCATGGCACTCTTCAGCTTGGCCAGTTGCGCCGCGGCCGACTGGTCAAGCTCGGGATCGTCGATGGTGACAGCCGCAACCTTTTGCAGGCCGTTGTAGAGAGCGTCCTGCTGCGCCGTATTGGCGACTGCCTTCACCACATTGTTGAACAGACCCGCGCTGGCAGCGCGCTGGATGCCGTTCACATAGACGCCGCTGCCGGGCTGCGACACGATCAACGCATTCTTGCGTGAATAGCCCTCCTGCTGCGTGCCCGCGACGTTGCGCGAGATGACGGAGGACTGGATGCCCGACGCCATGAGCGACGAACGGGCGGAGTTGAGCGCGATCGTGAGTGACATCGGGAACCTTCGTCGAGAGATTGAGCGACGGTTAGCGCTTCAGGTTGACGAGAACGTCGAGCAGATCGGCGCCGGTCTGGAACACCTTGGAATTGGCCGTATAGCCGCGCTGCGACTCGATCATCGCGGTCAACTCGTTCGCGAGATCGACATTCGATGCTTCGAGCGCCTCGGGCTTGATCGTGCCGAGGCCGCTATTGCCGGCAAAATCGACCTGGATGTTTCCGGAATTGATACTGACCGAATACACGTTCCCCGCTTCCGGAGAGAGATTGTCCGGGCTAGGTACAGTGGCCAGCGGAATCTTGTAGGTTGCAAGCCGGGTACCGTCATCGAAGATCGAATACATCGTGCCGTCGGCCGCGACCTCGACACGGTCGAGCCCGCTCGGCGCATTTCCGTTCGTGTTGGCCTTGAACTGGAATTCGTCGGCGACTTGCGTAAGATTCGCCATATCGAAGGTTACGGGGGAACCGCCGGGAATGGTGAACGCCATTGACGTCGGGCTTGCAGCCGCGAGCCGACCCTTGCCCGTTGCACTGACGTCGAAGGTGAAGGTCTGAGTGGCCATTGGCGCGGCGGGCGTGTAGGGGAAGCCGCCACCCGCCGCAGCATTCGCGCTGTTGTACACCTCGACGTTCCATGTATTGGCGGCCGTCTTGTACATGTACATGTCAAGTTTTACGGCATTGCCGATATTGTCGTAGGTGATCAGCGATGTCTTGGAGGTGAAGTTCGGCGCGCCCGCGGTGATCGCGGCATTCGCGTCGAGATTGGCGCCATCGAGCCTCGCCTGTGTCGTCGGATTTCCGACCAGCGTTTGCTGGGCGATATTGACGACCTGCAGGTTACCGAGACCGTTGGCGACCACATCCGGCTGAGCACCATTCCGGATATCGTAACCCATCAGATAGTAGCCGGCGGTATTGTAGAGATTACCCTGGCCATCGGGAACGAATGAGCCGGCGCGCGTCAGAAACGGCGTTCCGCCGGAGTCGCTGACGATGAAGAAGCCATTGCCCTGGATCGCGAGATCCGTTGCAGACGTCGTATAGTTCATCGTTCCGGGATCGGAGATCGCATAGCGAACCTGCGTCTCGACGCTGCCCGAATTGTAGTTGCCGCTACCGCTGCGCAGGATCAGGGACGAGAACTCCGTCGATGCGCGCTTGTAGCCGGTGGTATTCACATTCGCGATATTGTCGGCGACCGTCGCGAGCTTGTTTGACTGCGCGTTCATGCCGGAGCCACCCGTGCGCATCACACCATACAGACTCATCGATTATCCTCCGTTTGATACTGGTATTAGAGTGGAGATTGCTTGTGCGGGGCTGGCGGTTATCCACAGGCTAGCGCGAGGCCGTCCGCTCTGCGCAGAAGCTGCGCGCATTGTTCGTCCACGCCCCGAACCCGCTGGCGACCAGGCTCCCAATCACACTGCAGATATAGCGTTTCTGACCAACGACATTGTTCGGGCCGGCATTGTAGCGTGCCACGGCCATGGTCCAGTTGCCTTCGCGCGCGCGCAGTTCTTTGAGAAAGCGCGCTGCGTAGTCGACATTGCGCGCCGGATCGAACATCGCCTCGACGCTTGGGAATTTCTCGCCGTGATAGCGATGGTTGATCTGCATGCAGCCGAGATCCACCAGCTTGGCGCCCTTGCTCTTCTCGTCCGAAAATCGCGCTACCGCGTCACGCAAATCTTTGGCCAGAACCGTTCTGCCATCGACATTGAGCGCATAGGGATTGAGCATCCCCTTTCGACCCGTCTCGCTGAGGCCGACAGCATAGAGCACCCCAAGCGGAACGCTGTGCATCCGCGCGGCGCGTGCCATCTCCCGCTCGCACGGGCCTTCCGCCCGCGCCGTTTCGGCGATGCTACAGATAGACAGTGCTGCTGCGAACACCGCTCCCGCCCGGATTCTGCGGGCGCTCGGACTGCATGGGAGACTGGTCATGATCCTGCCTGTTCTGCCGTGCTCCGCCGTGCGCATCACCGGATGATCGCCCCGACGAGCTGCCATCGCTCTGCGCGCCATTCGATGCTGGCATGGAACCACGCTGGTCTGCCGACTGTTGCTGCGACTGCGGTTGTGATTGCGATTGACCATTGCTCATGTTGCCTTCCGGCATGCGTGCATGCTCAATGGCGGAAATGTCGAAGCTGTAGCCGGCCGATTGCATCGCATCGCTCAGCACGCCGCGCTCCTGGCGCAGCAACTGCGTGGTCTCGAGCCGGTCGGCGGTCAGATGAACCTCGACGGAGCCACCTGCGAGTCGCATTTTCACCGTGACCGAGCCGAGGTTCGGCGGGTCCAGTTCGAGGGTCATCATCCGAACCGGGCGACTCTCGCTGGGTTTGTCTGCCTCGGACACTGGCGTCTCGGCGGCATGCGCGGCTTCCGGCGCGGCAACGGCCGGTAGATCGGACGCCATGCGATCCACGATCTTCTGGAGCGTGGTCACTTGCTGCACCGGCTCGAAATGCGTCTCCTGCTCGCGCACGACGGCCTTTGTCATCACGATTGGTTTTGTGTCGGTGGTTTCGACGCTCGCCGTGAAGCGCTTCTCGGGTGGCGCCTCGATCGCCGGAACGTCGGCATCCGTCAGATCGGGCGTGGCATCTGCGGCCTTCAGGTCAACTTGCGGGGCAGCAAGTTGTGGCGCCGCCTTGTCATCCGAGCCGGAATTCTGCTGCGCTTGACCGATTTTCGACATCACGGCGCTGAGAGCCGCATTCGGATCGTGCCATTCAGAGGCCGTCGCGACATTCTGCTTGCCGTCGCCAGCGGTCTTCGGTGCTTCCTCGTCTTTCTCGGTGCGTTCGCTGTCGATTGGCTTCGGCTTTGTCTCGCCGGTGAGCTCGGCGAGAATGGTGGCCGCGTCGAGCATAGGCGAAGCCGGGGTCGCGACGCTGGCGACGTCCTTTTCCACTTTCGGAATGACAGTTGATCGGTCTTTCGAGACCTTCTGCATCTGCTCGCGAAAATGCTCCGCCTTCTCTTTTCCATCCTTGGCATGCAGGGCCCCGCCCAGACCGCCCTTCGTGCCGGCCTTTGCCGATGCGAGTTTGCGGAATGCTGCCGTCAGGAGATCAGCCTGATTCATCGGTTTGTCTCCTTGAGTTGCTGTTGTGACAGATCGAGCAGCTTCTGCGCGTGATCGACAACGGCCATCGATTGACTGAAGTCGATTCGCGGCCGCATCACGGTCTTCGGGGAAATGCTGTCGTCGTTCTTCGCTGCCTCCGGCAGCGCCTTGCGTACATTCAAACCGATCGCCAGAGCAGCCGCCTGCAATTCGACGTCGCGTTCGGAAAGCTTGGTCTTGTCGATCCGCTCGAGTTCGGCAATCGCCTTGCCATGACCGGCGGTCGCGACGCGAGCGACTGCATGATAAAGGCGCGCTCGCAGATGCTCCGGACTATCCTCTTCGGTCAGTTCGGTGACACGCTCGGCAGCAAGCAATGCCATTTCAGTCTTCCCGCGCACCAGGGCGGTGCGCGAGATCAACAGATAGAGACCGCGCTGACTGCTGCGGTCGAGATGGTCGAGCACGGTCACGAGGCGCGGAAATCGATCCGGCTGCTGTGCAAAACTGAAGCGCGCCACGGAGAGCGCGAATCGCTGGCGGAAATTTCCGGCATAGATCGAGTGACGGAATCGCCGGAAGTAACGCACCGCGAGCGCCTCGAACTTGTCGAAATCGTCATCCTGGCCGACGATGAAGATCTCCCGCCGCAAGGCGGCTTCTTCCAGAAGCGTTCCCGGCATCACCAGCCGCACTTCATCGAGCAACGCGATTGCCGCCTTCAGATCATCCTGCGCAACCAGTGCCGACTGCACCAGGGCGATCTCCGCCCCCAGCGTCGCCGGCAGGCTGCGCGGCTTGATATGGGCGAGTTTCGCTTTTGCGTCGTCGGTTCGCCCCTCGACATAAGCGATGGCACCATCGACGATCGTCTCGTCGATATTCAACACATTGCGCGCTCGCAGCGTTGCGATCACCTGCGGCGCGCCACCGCTCAGCAGAAACGTGACAGCCGCGCGGGAATTCCGTGGTTCCTTCCACGAGGAGGCATCGACCTTCAGGAAGCTGTCACCGATGCGCTTCAGGAGAGCCGGCTGGGCATTGTGTGCCTCCAGATCCCCGCGCGCAATCTGGTCTTGAAGCATCTGTAGCGACCGGACCATCTGATAGGGCGGGCGCGACGCATCGTCGACTTGCTGCGCATCGGCAGCGCCGATGCCCATCGCCAGCACGATCACGATGGTTCTGCAGCTGATCATAACGTCGGCGCACGGATCAGGATCTCGATCCGCCGGTTCTGCGCCGCCAGCGGATCGGCCTGGTTCCGGAGACGGCGATCTGCATAGCCTTCGATCCGCTCGACACGCGCGGCATCGAGGCCGCCGCGCACGAGCATGTGATACGCCATATGCGCGCGCGCCGTGGACAACCGCCAGTTATCATATTCGGCCGTCCGGAAAACACGCGCGTCGGTGTGGCCGCGCACCACCACCTGGCCGCGGTTTTGCGCGATCATCGGCGTGATCTTGTCCAGCGTACGGACCAGTCCCGGCGTCGGCTCCGCCGAGCCATTGGCGAACATCCCATAGTTCACGTCGTCGGTGAGGTTGATCAACAGTCCTTCCGCCGTCTCGCGCACTTCGGCCACCGGGTGAGCCGCACCCAGCGTCGTGAGCACAGCCGCAATGGCCGACTGCAATCTGGCCGCCTCGTCCGGTTTCGTCTTGTCCGCAGGAGCCTTCCCCGCCTGGGCCGCGGCTTTCTCGGCTTGCGCCGGGGGCTTCTCTTCCACGACGGGTGGAGGCGGCGGCGATGCGGGCTTTGGTTGGGTGACGTCGTCGGAAAACAGGCCGACAGGCTTCGGGTTGTCGGGCTTGCCTGACTGCGCCGGCGTCGCGCTGTTGCCGCCCGCGTCCTGTGCCGGCGATCCGGTGGCGTCCGGCTTGGGATCGGTCGGGCGCGGCTCCTGCCCTTCGGTGATGGCGGCGATATCTTCGCCATACGGCAGGCTGCCGGCTTCCTTGCGGCCAGCCGGCTTCTTTTCAAGGGACGATATCGATGCCATCGGCCAGTTGATCGGATCGAACGGGTCACGATAGGCCTCGCCGCCCTTCAGTCCCTCCTTGCGCTCGGGATCGACGGTGCCGCTGGTCCGCCCCGGACGTGGCGGGCCGCCTGCGATTTCGGTCAACACCGCGTAAGGATCGCGGAACAACGCCGCCTCGCCATAGCGTGGTTGCGGTTGCTGCGGCTGCACGACATCGGTCGTCGGCTGGCCCGGCTCGGGCAAGGGCGACTTGGCGCTTCCTTCGGTGGCTTTGCCGGGATCGACGCGCCGCGCATCGTTGACGCCCTTGCGGTCGGGCGTGGAGTCGGTCAGTTTGATCGGGTTGAAATAGGTCGCGACGCTCTCGCGCGCTTCTTGGCTGGTGACATTGATCAGCCACATCACCAGGAAGAACGCCATCATCGCCGTCATGAAATCCGCATAGGCGATCTTCCAGACACTGCTCTTCGACTCGCTTGCATCAAGCGAGCTGCGGCGACGAATGATCAGAATTTCGGTTGGTTCCTGATCGGCCATTTCAGTTCTGGATCGCCATCTTCAGACGATCCGTCCATGCTTGCAGCTGGGTTTCAACCACGACCTGATCGATGGTGATCGACGCCTCGACCTCCGGGCCAGGTCGCAATTCGATCGCAATCGCGCGCACGCCGAGTTTGGTGCGGATCAGGTCCAGCAGTTCGGCCGGGCCGGTCAGGCGCAGCACCGGGCGTCGCACATCGGTCGCAATCGACGACAGGTGATCGATGAAATTGGTCACCGCTTGCTTCTGCGCGGCATTAAAGATCATCGGCTCGAGAATGCGGGCGGTCACGCCGGCGATCTTGTTCTGCAATTCGTTTCCGACTTGGGTCACATCGGCGGCCAGTTTTGCCGCCGTCTCGTTGAGAAGCTTCTGTCGGTCATCCGCCGCCTGCTCGGCAAACGCCTGCTTCTCTCGCTCGAGTTTAAGCTCAAACTCGGCCTTGGCGGCATTGTAACCTTCCGCGAGTCCGCGCTCGTAGCCGTTATCTTCCGCAACGACCGGCTGTTTCGGCTGCTTGTCCACCAATGGCTGCAGCTGCGACGAGCGCGGCGGCTTCTCCACCAGGGGCTGCGGCTGTGACGCACGCGGCACAGGCTTCTCCAGCAGCGGCTGATGCTGCTGCGGACGCCCCGTGGAGTGATGCAGATGATCGAATGGAACGACACGGCTCGTCGGCTTGATGGAGTCTGGACGATCGAAGTCCGCGATCAACCGGGCGACTTTCTCTGCGCTCATGCCGGTTCCTCCTGCCTAATCCATTGTTTGAGAATTGCAGCAGCCTGTTTCTCGTCGAGTTGGATGATCTGCTCAAGCCGCTTCTGCGGCGCGTTCTGGATGCTGGTCGATACATCCTGGATGAGATTGGGTGGCGGCTCGCTCGACAGCGCCGCTGTCGTCGCGGCGCCGCCTGCACTGCCGCCGGCAAGCAACGCGTTGGCCTCGGCCTGGAATTGCGACGTTTCATCCGACTTGGCGCTGACCAGGATCGTATTGATCGCCGGTCGCAAACCGAACCAGATCAACATGCCTGCCACCGCGAGGATCGTGATGGCGCTCACCAGGCTGCCTGCCTGCCGCATCATGACCTCGGTAAAGGTGATGGACGGCACCGGCGCCATGTCGCGCGCGCCTTCCATGAATTCAACCGCCGAGACCTGGATCTGGTCGCCACGCGGCTTGTCGACGCCCGCGGCGGTCGCAGCGATCTGGGCGATCTCGGCGACCTTGGCATCGATCGCTGCGTCGCTCGCCTTGTCGCCGAGGCTGGCAACCAGGCGTGGCCGGTTGACCAGCACGGCGAGGAACATCTTGTTCACCACATAGCCGTCGCTGACAGTGGTCACCGTCTTCGAGGAGACTTCGTAGTTGGTGATGTCCTCGCGGCGTTGCTTCTCGTCACTGTTGTTCTTGCCGCCATTCGCATTGACCTGCTGGTCCGGCAGATTTTGCTGAACCGTGGTCGGCTGTTGGCGGTCCATGCTTTGCGACGACTCCTTCTCACGCACGGCGCGCACTGAGCGCTGCACGCGCGATTCGGGGTCATAGACGGTCTCGTTGGTCTGCCTCTTGTCGGTCGACAGTTGCGTCGCGACGCTGACCTCGAAATTGTCCAGCCCGAGATAGGGCGTCAATGCGCGGCTGACATTCTCCTGGATTGACCGGCTGACGACGCGCTGCAGATTGGCCATCGTGGTCGGCGTCGCCCCGACACCACCGCTACCGTCATCGTCGGAGAGAAGCGAACCGTTGCTGTCCAGCACCGTGACCTTGTCTGCGGTCATGCCGGGCACTGCGGCCGCAACGAGATGCCGAACCGAACGCGCAGTGCGTGCATCAGCTGGCCCTTCCGTCCGCAACACGACCGATGCCGACGGCGGCAATTGCTCGCGCCGGAACGATCCCCGTGCTGGAATCACGATATGAACGCGCGCAGCCTTGACGTCCTTCAGCACCTGAATGGTACGCGCGATCTCGCCTTCCAGCGCGCGCACGCGCGTCACTTCCTGCATGAACGACGTCAGGCCGAGCGAGCCGATCTTGTCGAACAGTTCGTAACCACCGCTGGTATTGCTCGGGAGTCCCTTGTCCGCGAGCAGCGTGCGTGCCTGGGCGGTCTGGGCGGGACGGACATAGACGGTATCGCCGGCCGTATTCACATCGAAAGGAATATTCGCGTCGCGCAACACCGATCCGACACGGGAGATGTCTTCGCGGCTGAGGCCGGCATAGAGCGTATTGTATTCCGGACGGCTGAGATAGTAGGCGCCGCCGCCGACGCCAGCGAAGACTGCAACGCCAATGACCG
>NZ_JBIISY010000201.1:0-10912 GCF_044340795.1 Tardiphaga sp. | reverse complement strand
AGCATGAGACTCGTCGGCGCAACTTTTCCCTCGACTTTGGCCCCATTCGCGGCCCTTTTTCGACTAGGCGAATCAAGATTATCCGCAGCACGAATCTACGCGATCAAGTGCAGTTGGGAGTGTCGAGCGCATTCCTTAAGACTATGAGGCTACGTCCATCCCAATCTCTAGTGGCACATGATCTACAAAGCGCCCCGTTTTGCATCCAGCGCCATACGTGAATCAACCGCTACTGCATCAACGTGCGCTTATAGATTATTTGGTTCGTGATATGGCACTGCGGTGCCCATGAGCATCTTACTGTCAAAGAGCAAAAAGCAGACACACTGCCGAGCTTCAACTCGGAGGTGCCGGCGAACAGCGCAAAGCGCAGCGTTCGTATTGCAAAGAAAGGTTACAGCTCCGCGAATGGCATAGCGGTCAAAACAATCATAATTACGATCATCTTGTCATTGGTGCCGCGCATAATATGCGTTCGGCTGATGCGAGTGCACGATTGTCGTCATATCATGCTTGTCAGCCTCTCCGGGCCCGAAGGTCACGAGAAACACCAGTTCCATTTTTGCAAAGAAGACGATATCCGCCGCATTGGGTCGCCAAAATAAGTGGTCAGTCCCTCACTGGTGCCGAGAGTTGAGCGGGTAACGACCAGGCCCATGGTAATGCTGCAAGAACGACCATGATCGGATCCACGCCCATCAGCGATCGACTTAGTTAGATCGGCGCGCAAATTACGTAGTTCAGTGAGGCCAAACCGACGCCGAAACCATAATTCAGTGTAAGCGAAATTTGAATAAGCGTCATCGTGCGCCTACTCAATATCATCGGCTAGGTGTACGCGTGGCGCCTGTTTCAGACGACTAACTAACACCATCCATTTTTAGACACTTAGATTCGAGACCTCCGAAACGTAGGTGTTTAACGGCCGCATGGCGTTACTGATTAAAAGGGAAGTCCAACATAATTCTCGGCGAGCGAGGTTGTTGCCGCCTTCGAATGGATCAAATAATCGAGCTCCGCAAGCTGCAGCCGCTCCGCAAAACCATCGTCGGCGGACATCCGATGCAGCATCGATGTCATCCACCAGGAAAAGCGTTCCGCTTTCCAAACTCGCGCCAATGCACGCTGCGAATAGCCATCCAGGCCTGCCGACGACTTTTCGGCATAATATTCGCGCAGCGCCTGAGAGAGATAATGCACATCGCTGGCCGCCAGATTGAGCCCCTTGGCGCCGGTCGGCGGCACGATATGCGCGGCGTCGCCGGCCAGGAACAGTCTCCCGAACCGCATCGGCTCGGCGACGAAACTTCGCAGCGGTGCGATGCTCTTTTCCAGCGACGGGCCGGTCACCAGGCTGTCGCGCGCCTCCGGATCGAGGCGGCATCTGAGCTCGTCCCAGAACTGCGCATCCGACCAGTCCTCGACGCGCTCATCGAGACTGCATTGCAGATAGTAGCGGCTGCGCGTCATTGAACGCATCGAGCACAGCGCAAAGCCGCGTTCGTGCCGCGTATAGATCAGCTCCTCCGCCACCGGCGGCGTATCAGACAGCAGCCCCAGCCATCCGAACGGATAGACGCGCTCGAAAGTCTGGATGGCCGAGGAAGGGATGCATTGCCGGCTAACGCCGTGGAACCCATCACAGCCGGCAATAAAATCGCAATCGATGGTCACCTCGCGTCCCTCTTGGACGAAGCTCACAATCGGAGACGCGCCATCGATCCCGTTCGGCTTGACATCCTTTGCATGATAGATCGTCCGCAGCCCAGCCGCAGCGCGAGCATCCATCAGGTCTTGGGTGACTTCGGTCTGGCCATAGACCGCAACCGTGCGGCCGCCGGTCGCTACCTTGAAGTCGATGGTATGGCGCTGCCCGGCAAATGTGAGATAGATGCCGGAATGGATCAGCGCCTCCCGATGCAGGCGCTGCCCCACCCCAACCTGCTCCAGCAGTTTCACGGTGCCCTGCTCAAGCACGCCCGCGCGAATGCGACCGAGGATGTAGTCGCGGTCCTGCCGTTCGACAATAATGTTGTCGATACCGTAGTGATGAAGCAACTGACCGAGCAGAAGACCCGCCGGTCCGCTGCCGATAATGACAATCTGTGTACGCAAATTCGGTGTCCCGATCATGAGGTCACGTGGGTGACGATGCGTCACCCGCATCGCCGAAGGCGGCCCATCCGCCATCCACCGACAGCACCGTGCCGGTGATGTAGCTCGCGGCTTTCGAGGCCAGGAACTGGATCGCCTGGGCGATCTCCGCGGGATCGGCAAGTCGCGCCATCGGGATGCGCCGCTGCAGCCGCGGCCCGTCGACAAAACCGTCTGCCTCGAGCTTTTTCACCAGCGCGGTCGCGACAAAGCCGGGTGCAACGGCATTGACGCGGATGCCGTCGGCGGCCCATTCGCAGGCCAATGATCTCGTCATCATCGCGATGCCTGCTTTGGCGGCGCCATAAGCGTTGCGCCGCGGCAGCCCCGTGACGCCGGCGATCGAACTGATATTGACGATCGCGCCCGCGCCGCCCGCCTTCAGGAGCGGATGCGCCTCGCGTGCGCAGAGGAACGTGCCACCGAGATGGATGCTTAGCACCTTATAGAAACTTTCGAGCGTCTGTTCGGTGGTCGGCAGATGCGGGCTGCCGATGCCCGCATTGTTTACCAGCGCATCGAGCCGTCCGAACCGTGCCTCGATCCCCCCGAACACCCGGCGGACATCCACTTCGCTCGCCACGTCGCAGCCCAGTGCCAGATTCATGCTGCCGAGTTCGCGCGCCCGCTCCGCCACTTTCGCTGCATCGATATCGATCAGGCAGACGGCATAGCCGCTCTGTGCGAAAGCAGTGGCCGTGGCCCAGCCGATCCCGTCACCCGCGCCCGTCACCGCGACGACCGGTTGATCCCCGCTCATGCTTTCGACTCCCCATTCGCATTGCGGTCGAAGCCCGGCCGCGGCACCATGCCCATGAGGACGTGGGACAATCCCCCATCCACAACGATGTTCTCGCCATTGATGTAATCGGCACGGTTGCTGGCCAGGAACACCACGGCATTGGCGATATCCTCGGGCTGGCCAACACGCCGCCGCGGCACCAGCGCCGTCCGCGCCTCGCGGACGCCGGCGGTGTCATAGATGCCGCGTGTCATCGGCGTCTCGATGAGGCCGGGGCTGACCACGTTGCTGCGCACGCCATGCGGCCCCCATTCATCCGCCAACTGCCGCGACAGCATCACGATAGCCGCCTTGCTGGCGCTATAGGCGCCGCTATAGCTTTGCGGCGCATGGGCCGCGATCGACGCCACATGCACAAGAGCGCCGTTGCCGGCCTTCCGCATCGGTTCGCCAAACACCTGGGCGCAGCGCAGATAAGCGGTCAGGTTCAGGGCCATAATGGCGTCCCAGTCCGCGATGGACAGCGTGGCCAGATGCCCGGCCCGCATGGTGCCAGCATTGTTAACCAGGATGGTGGGAGATCCGAATTTTTCGGTAATCATGCGCTGCGCCTCGCGCACGCTCTCGTCATTGGTGACATCGCAGCGGATCGCCGTGGCGCGGCCGCCCGCGGCCACGATCGCGTCGACCGCTGCGCTCTGGTCCTGCAGGTCCATCAGCACCGCATGGGCTCCAACGGCAGCAAGGCCCGCGGCAATGCCGCGGCCGATGCCGCCACCGGCGCCGGTCAC
Source organism: Tardiphaga sp. (assembly GCF_044340795.1). Classification (GTDB taxonomy): domain Bacteria; phylum Pseudomonadota; class Alphaproteobacteria; order Rhizobiales; family Xanthobacteraceae; genus Tardiphaga. The sequence continues at coordinate 7,225 of NZ_JBIISY010000201.1, read as the reverse complement.
GACCGCCGGCTGGCCGCTCAGATCGATCCAGTTCATCATCATCCTCACTTCAGCGACGGCAGATCCACTCGGCGGATCAGCCGGTTTTCCTGCGCTGTGATCAGATGTCCGGAGGCTTTAAGATAAGCGGGCCAGTCCGGATCCTTGTCGCGCTCGGCATGGCACCGCTCGAATTCGCCCATATCCGGGAAACCCCAAAGATGGACCACCTGGTTCAGCGGCCCGACGGCGCTGGTATACATGCCGAGCGGACGCCCGAGATATTTCAGCTGCACGGGCATCGCGAGGCGATCGAACACGTCGATGAATTCCGCCATCTTGCGCAGCTGGATCGTATAGGTGCGGAGATCGACAATCGGAGCGTCAAACGTCATCGCATTTCACCTCACGCCTTCAGATAAGGGCAGCCGCCGTCTTCGATCGGTCGGAAGGCTTCTTCGGTCGGCAGGGTCGAGACCAGCTTGAAAACATCGCCCGGTCCTTTGCTCTCCTCCGGGCGCTTGACCTGGAACAGATAGGCCGGATGGATCTTGCGGCCGTCCTCGCGGATTTTGCCCTGCCCGAAGCAGTCGTCATCGGTCGGCATCTTCTTCATGAGGTCGACGACATCGCGGCCTGCCCGCGCGCGCTCGACGCCGAGTTCCTTCACCGCCTTCAGGTAATGCGTGACACAGGCGTAGTCGCCGGCCTGGCTCATATTCGGAAAGGTGTTCTTCGCCAGCCGCGGCCTCACGCGCTCCATGAAGGCGCGGGTGCGGTCGTTGAGATCCCAGTAGAACGTCTCGGTGAGCGAGAGCCCCTTGGCCGTTGGCAAACCCATGGCGACCACATCAGTGATATAGCCGATCATCGCCGCCATTCGCGTGCCATTGGCGTCGAGGCCGAATTCCTGCGCCTGCTTCAGCGCCGAGATCAGTTCGCTGCCGGAATTGGCAAAGCCGATCACCTCGGCGCCGCTCGATTGCGCCTGCAGCAGGAAGGACGAGAAATCGGTGGTTGAGCCGAACGGATAGCGCACCGCACCTAACACCGTGCCGCCGGCGGCCTTGATGAACTTGGTCGCATCTGCTTCCGCTGCATGACCGAAGGCGTAATCCGCGGTGATGAAGAACCACTTCTTGCCGCCGGTGCGCACCACCGAAGTCGCGGTGGAATGCGACAGGCACCAGGAGTCCCACGACCAGTGCACCTGGTTGCGGCTGCAGCCCTTGCCGGTCAGATCGGAGCTGCCCGCGGTGGTAATCATCGCGACCTTGTTCTGGCCCTCGATCAGATATTTGGCGCCGAGCGCGATCGAGCTGTTGCCGACATTCTGGATCATGTCGACGCCATCCTGATCGAACCATTTGCGGATGATGCCGAGGCCGACATCGGCCTTGTTCTGATGATCGGCCACCAGAAGTTCGACCTTGATATCGGGATTGCTGCTCTTGAACTCGGCGATCGCCTGCTCGACACAGGCCACCGTGGTCGGCCCCGAGACGTCACGATAGACGCCGGACATATCGGTGATGACACCGATCTTGATCGGCTTGGCGGCACCCTGCGCGCGGACCCGCGACAACGGGGCCAGAGTCGCGGCGGCGAGCGTTCCGGCGACAAATGTGCGTCGATCGATGGTCATGTAGTTCCCTCCAAATTGGATTTTGATTTATTGATTGGTCGAAACACTCACGCCGCGCTTGCCGCGTCGTCGTGTCCAGCAAGATGACGCCCGGTGATGTAGCCGAAGGTCATGATCGGCCCGAGCGTGATGCCGGCGCCAGGATAGTTGCCGCCCATGATGCTGGCGCGGTCATTGCCCACGGCATAAAGCCCCGGGATCGGCTGCGACGCCCGCGTCAACACGCGCCCCACGGTATCGGTGGTCAAGCCATCGAAAGTGCCGAGATCGCCCATAAAAATCTGCAGCGCGTAATAAGGGCCCTTGCCGATCGGCGCGACATTGGGATTGGGCTTGTGCTCGGGATCGCCGAGAAAGCGATTGAAGGCGGTAGTGCCGCGACCAAACTGGCGATCCTCGCCAGCCGCCGCGCCGATATTGTAGTCCGACACAGTGCGGTGCAGGCCGCCGAAATCGACGCCGATTTTCGCCGCGAGATCGCGCAGGCTCGATGCGGATTGCAGATAGCCGTTGCGCAGATAGATGCCGATCGGCACCGGCGCCGGCTTGGCATAGCCGAGACCGTATTTGCGGATGGTCGCGTGATCGCAGATCAACCAGGCGGTGGTCTCGCGCTCGCCAGCGTGATCGGCGATCATCGCCGCCCCGGTGTCGTGATAGGAATTCGACTCATTGGCGAATCGCAGGCCGCGGCGGTTTACCGCGATGACGCCTGGCTTGTAGCGATCGACGAGATGCGGGAAGACGCCGGTGCGCCCCTGCCCCATCGGCACTTTCGACACCGGCATCCAGGCCGCCGCGTTGGGGAAGCGAATATCGCACACCGCGCCCGCGGCTTCGGCCATCTTGATGCCGTCACCGGTGTTGCCCTCGAGCGTCGGCGACACATGCTCGCCGCCTTGCGCCAAATGCGGGTAAGCGCGCGCGATCCGCTCGAGATCGTGCGGGAAGCCGCCGCAGGCGAGCACCACGCCGCGCCGCGCCACGATCCGTCGTTCGCGGCCGCCCGACGATACGACCGCACCGGTGACGGCACCGTTCTCGATCAGCAGATGCTTTGCCGCCGTGCCGGTGACGATGGGAATCTTCAGATCGAACGCCGTCTTTGCCAGCCGCGCCACCAGCGCATTGCCGCTGGTGATCTGCACGCCGCGGCCATACAGCGCGAGATCTTTGAAATGGCTGACCAGGCGCTTGGCCACATAGACCGCGGAGCGCAGCGAGCGCGTGGCGCGGAAGAAATGCTTGAGATCCTCGTTGGAGGAATTGAACATCATGCCGATGAAAGTGATGGTCGACAGCGGCGGCCGCAGCCGCTTGATCTCGTCGCCGAGATTTCGCGCGTCATAAGGCGCGGCGGTCACCGAGCGGCCGATCGCCGCGCCGCCCGCCACGTCGGGATGATAATCGGGATAGCCGGACAGCACGAATTTGGCCTCGGTCTCGCGCTCGAAGAAATCGAGCATGCGCGGCCCCTGGTCCAGAAACGCGTCGATGGCTTTTTCGCTGAAATAGTTGCCGGTCTCGTTGCGCAGATAGGTGACCGCGGCGTCGCGGCTGTCGGCATGGCCGGCCCGCGCCGCATGCGCATTGCCTGGAATCCACAGCACTCCGCCGGAAAACGCCGTGGTGCCGCCGAAGTGATCTTCCTTTTCGATGACGACGACGTCGAGGCCGTGCTTCTTGGCCGTGATCGCCGTCGACAACCCGCCTGCACCGGATCCGATGACGAGAACCTCACAGGTTTGCGTGCCATGTTCCATGCGTTCCCCCAGCGGCGCGCCATGGCGCCGCGCTATGCTCGACATTGCCGCGATCATCCAGACCGGCAGCATCTTCCGCAATGGACGATTTGATCATTTTATTGTACTTTTCGTGAGCGCCCGCTTTTGCGTTGCAGCGCACAACAAGTTCACCGATCGGGACGACGCGCATGATACCGCACTATTTTTTGTATCAAGAGCGCTCGCAGGAGATCGATGCGTCGTTTCTGCATATCGAGCCCATCGTGGTGCGCAGCAGCCGCCATGATTGGATAATCCGAACGCACACCCATCCCGATCATCACCAGATCCTGCTGCTGTCGAAAGGCGGCGGCACCATCGAGGTCGAGGACGAAGCCTGGCGCCTGACGCCGGGCACGCTGATCATGGTGCCGGCAATGACCGTGCACGGCTTCCGCTTCAAGCGCGGCACCAACGGCCTCGTGATCACCGTGTCTACGTCCTATCTGCGCTCGATCCTGCGCGATGACCCCGACCTTCTCAGCAGCCTGGCGCGGCCGGCGCGGTTTCTGCCGCAGGATCTGGGCGACAGCATCGAATTGAACAAAGTTTTTGCCGCGCTCGAGCGCGAATTCGTATGGGCGGCACCGGGACGCAGCGCAGCCATTCGCGCCTACCTTCATCTCATTGCAATAACGGTACGCCGTCTTCACGGAAAACTAGAAAAGCCTGCAAAGGCTGGCACACACGGCGTCGATACAGTTTTAAGATTTCGCGAGCTGATCGAAGTATCGTATCGCAATCACCTTCCGCTATCGGCGCTCGCGCGCAAGCTTGGCATTACCACCGCACGGCTGAACGCCTTATGCCGCAGCACGACGGGAAAATCATCACTGGAGTTGATTAACGATCGCCTACTGGTCGAAGCAAAGCGCAAGCTGCTTTACTCCAGCCAAAACGTTGCCGAAATAGCCGCATCACTCGGCTACTCCGATCCCGCCTACTTTAACCGGTTCTTTTCTAAGAGCGTCGGAAAATCGCCTGGTGCGCTTCGGAAAAGCTTTCTGAGCACTTTTAAGAAGCGTGGCCTTTAACTTCTATCTGGCATCAGCACGTTTCTCGTAGCTTCGTTGCGCTTTCAAGCGCGACCGACGCAGTCTGACGTGGCTCGAGCGACGCTGAGTCGTTGATATCGCCGCCATGTAACCTCACGAAAACTACGTTTCCTGCGTCGGTACTCAGACTTCTTATACACAGCAACTCGTATCTGGAAGGCGTAGGGCAAGATGATATCTTAACCGAAAGCTATTCTCGGCGATTCCGAAGAACAAAGGACCGCATCTTCCAACCGTCATGCCGCAGAAATCCCTCCATTAACGCTGATACCTTGGCCCGTGATCTTTGATGAACCCGGGCCCGCCAAGAAGACGCAGATCGGGGCGATATCTGATGGCTCAACGACACCTAGCCGAGCTTTCCGTTCGGCCTTCTCAAATAGCTTGCGGCTAAACTCGCTCGACATCACTCTGTCGTAAGCTGGCGTGTTCCGAACGATTGAAGGCGTAAGACAGTTTACCCTGATCCCATAACGGGACGTCTCGAGTGCTAACGTTCGGCTGAACATCAGAGTAGCCGCCTTACATCCACCGATTACAGACTCACCCGGAGTTGCAATCTTCGCAGCGTCAGAAGCGATGTTTATTATAGACCCTCCACCATCTTTAATGAGAAGAGGCAACATGGCGTGACACACGAACACCACAGAAAGGTAGTGCGCATCGATCAATCGCACTAGTTCTTCTGGCCGTGCTTCGTGGAAGACCTTCGGCGGCGTCGGGCCGCTGATGCTGTTGACCAGAACATCAACACCACCGAATGTCCTCTCGGCTTCTTCAGCTAGACGGGCTGCACCAGCGTACTCTGTCGGATCTGCCTCGACGAACCTAATATCCGCTCTCGGGGCTCGCGCTTTGATCCGCTCAACGCCATCGGCACCCCGCGCTCCGTTTCTACCGTTGATGATTATTCGCGGTACGCCAGCCTCCGCAAGTTGGGCCGCGATCTCGAACGCAATCCCACTGGTTGACCCTGTAAGGACTGCGGTGGAATCGGTCAGTTTTTTTATTTGGATCATGTTCCATCCTAAGTTCACTGAAGCTGAGCCGGGCTAAGCTCAGGGCAAGCGCTTTGATTGTCGCTCTACAAATCCCTGACCGAGCTTGACACGATTTTGGTATTTTGGTCTAACCATTTTAACAACCAAATCAGCCCTCTTAACAGCTCGCATACCTTTGGGAGATCCATGTGGCCGGTCCGCTGACGGGTTTGAAGGTCATTGAAATGGCCGGGCTCGCGCCTGGTCCGTTTTGTGCGATGTTGCTTGCGGACATGGGCGCGGAAGTTCTCCGCATCTGTAGAGCCCCGGCTGCGGCGGATAAGGGCGATCCCCATCACCAACTCTTGAATCGAAATAGGCGAACAATCGTTATCGATTTGAAGTCGGACCGCGGAATCACGATCACGAAGCGCTTGATCGACCAAGCCGACGTATTGATAGAGGGATTCAGGCCAGGTGTGATGGAAAGGCTGGGACTAGGTCCAGACACCTGCCTCTCTGCCAACCCGCGACTAATCTATGGTCGCATAACAGGTTGGGGGCAAATTGGGCCATTGGCGAATACTGCGGGTCACGACCTTAACTACATCGCTCTAACTGGCGCTCTTCATTCGCTAGGACGACGAGGCGAGGCACCGGCAATTCCGCTCAACATGCTCGGCGATTTTGGAGGCGGCGGCCTCTTCCTTGCGTTTGGCGTATTGTCTGCTCTATTTGAAAGATCACGCTCAGGTCTTGGACAGGTTGTCGATGCCGCTATGGTCGATGGCGTATCAGCGCTTATGACCTACGTCTTCGGCAAGCGGGCAGCCAACCAGTGGAGCGATGTCCGCGGTGAGAATCTTCTTGATGGCGCATCCCCTTGGTATCGCGTGTACGAAACCAGAGATCGGCTTTTCGTTACTATCGCTGCCGTAGAAGACAAGTTCTATGATAAACTTCTCAAGCTATTGAACTTGGACAAGACGGAACTTCCACCGCGTAGCGAGCGGGATAGTTGGCCCATCCTACACACTCGCTTTAGCCACATATTCCGCAGCAAGACTCGAAGAGAGTGGTGTGAACTATTCGATGGCCACGACGTCTGCTTCGCGCCAGTCCTGAGTATTCCTGAGGCAGTCAATCACCCGCACAATATCTCTCGCGGCGCTTTCGTGAAGGTCGATGGTGTACTCCAGCCAGCTCCGGCTCCTCGCTTTAGTCGAACACCAGCAGGCGCACTCGTGCTGCCAGATTCGCCCGGCACCCTGACCTCATCGCCGCTACTTGAGTGGGGCTTTACGGAGGATGAACTGGCGCAGGACAACTCGAATGGAGCTTCTGAATTGCCGATTGAACGGACGCGTGCGCACGCGAAAGCGCGATCGTAGCTAGTGATTACTTGGTCCGGGCCTTCATCCGCTGCCACTACATTTCTTCTGCCACGCAGATCGGGTTTACCAATATGAAGCACGAAAGCTCAAAAAATAAGCCACGACCTCTGGCAGGAATCCGTGTTCTTGATTTCTCAATAATGATCGCCGGCCCCTATTGTACGAGACATCTGTCAGATCTCGGCGCCGAGGTGATTAAGGTCGAGTCGCCGGATGCAGACTACTTAAGAAGCCGAGAGCCAATACGAGATGGGCAGAGTACCTATTATGGCCAGATCAACTGCGGAAAGCGCAGCATCATGCTCGACCTCAAAAAGCCGGACGATGTAATCACCGCCCGAGAACTCGCTGCGTCGGTTGACCTTGTAGTTGAGAATTTCCGCCCAGG
>NZ_JBIISY010000200.1:0-10975 GCF_044340795.1 Tardiphaga sp. | reverse complement strand
CTGCCGGCCTATCTTGTGACCATGCGTGATCGGTCTGCGCGATTACCTGCATCATGATACAAAGCCACCCAAAAAGAACTGCTCGCATACCTCGCGCTCCCTCGCCGAGCCAGATTTTCTTGTCGCGATACTTGCCGAATTCGGAGTTGCCGTCTCGGTCGAACGGGGTTTTCACGGTAAACACACATCCGTGCGATCTGATGCTTACCGAACCGACTGATAAAATCGTGCTTACGGAAGAGCTACGGCGCGACGGTCTTTTCCATGTAAAGAAAGGACCGGCAGCAGCGCGGAGACCCAATAAGGACAGGCCGCTCCTGGGGTTGCGGCGAACTCATGTCCTAACATTGATAATCATCACACTTAATGGACGAGAGGTGACGATACACTTAATGGACGAGAGGTGACGATCGGAGCTTCCACACAGGAAGGCATCAGCTGCGTACCACCGCCTGGACTGAGCTTGGCTTGCAAGGGATCAATCGGAAGTGTACCGGCTCCGCAAGCAGGAGGGGTTGTTGATGCGCATAAGTGGAGGCCGCAAGCGGGCACTGGGCACGAGGGCAACGATGACGCAGGATCGGAATCCGCGCTGGTCACTCGACTTCGTGATGGATAGCTGTCTAACGGCCGACGGTTCCGTGTCCTGGATCTCTACGACGACTTCGCCCGGGAATGCCTTGGCTTGGTGACCGACACCACGCTCGCGGCGTTGCGCGTCGTTCGTGACTCGGCCAGATTATCGAAAGCCTGGGTTGCCCGCGCATGATCGTCAGTGACAACGGCGCCGCGTTCATTTCAATTGCGATCCTGGCCTGGCAGGAGGAGCTTGGAGGCGAATGGCATTACATCGCTCCCGGCAAGCCGACGCAGACTGGCTTTGTCGAAAACTTCAAAGCCCGCCTGCGCGACGAGTGCGTCAACAAGCACTTGTTCAGCAATTTCTACGAGGCTCGCCAGATCATCGAGGATAGAAGAATCGAGGAGAGGAGGATGTACTCAATATTAACCGACCGCAAACGAACTCAAATGGCTCACCCCGGCCAATTTTGCCGCCCAACCCAAAAGGGGCCAAACCCAGAAGGGACTTTACTCAAAAACAGCGCAAAAATTGCGGAGCAGGTCAGCGGCTGCATGCATTAGTCCCGGCGCAAGTTATCGCAACCCGATCTCCCGAGCCACTTGAAACGCCTACCATTAGTAAACCCTGCTCTCTAGCTTTAACTGCATCTAGAATCACACGCACTTCGCATGATGTCGCCGCTCTTATACTCAGAACCTAACAGGCACGAGAGTTTCCGAAGCACGATAAAACCTTAGAGGCCTTAGAAAGATCGACTGAGCCTATACGGGACTTGACCGGCCTCGAGGATAGCATCATAGTTTCGAACACGCGTTAGAAAATTCGCAAAACGCATGGTTCTGAACGACGTGTCTGGTGCAGGCGTTGCCTGCAATCGAAGTGCTTTATGTCTGGGTCCACAACCGATCCGCCTCCTGCAAGCCGAGCATAGGCGTAAAGCCGTTCTCTGGTGGGGCGACGCTCCTTGCGGGCAAAGTGTGTCAGGCTCTCCTAACAAGCACTGCGCTGATATTCTGGATAAATACGAAGACAAGATCCTGGATAATTACTAAGCTGAGTTCCTAGGTATTGCGAGGGCGAGAATATTGGCTTTAACTATTGCACAGTTGAACGAACGGCTTTTGATCTCACCTTTTCATCAATGGCTAGGATTGCGGCTCACCGCCGCTGACTCTCATGAGTTGACGCTGGAAATGCCTTGGCGCCACGAAGTCGTATCTAACCCTCTGCTTTCTTCTGCCCATGGCGGGATATTGGCCGCTTTGATAGATTTGACTGGCTTGTATGCTATTCTTGCCGCTGGAGGAGTAGCGCGTGCAACCATCAACATGCAGGTCGATTTCCATAGGCCTGCTATTCCTGGGCGGCTGCGTTCGATCGGCCGCCCCATAAAGCTGGGGCGTCAGCTTAGCGTTGCTGAAACACGCGTTCTAGATGACGAGGGGAAACTTCTCAGCAGCGGTCGCGGAACGTATATTGGCTGATACATTCTCGTCCAATGCAATATTGCAATAGGCGTCGAACAATTTTCATGTGTGACTCCCAAGAGTAGTCCGCGAGCGAATTATAATGCCGTAGAGCTTTCCTACTAAGGTCGTCGGCTCCGCTCAATTATGGTTGTCGGCGTTTGTCATAATTCCTGGGCTGCAAATGAGGGCCACATGACTGGACAGACCAACCCGCGATCTGCCGCAACACTGATGCTTGCACGCGACGGCGCTGATGGTATCGAGCTATTCATGGTCGTTCGACACCATGAGATAGAATTTGCTTCTGGGGCTTTAGTTTTTCCTGGAGGCGCCGTTAATCAATCTGACGCCGATCCGAGATGGCGCCAGCTCGCTGAAGGGGTCGAAGGGCTTACTGATCAGATGCTAGGTCTTATGGCTGCAGCTGCCCGCGAAGCTTTCGAAGAATGCGGCGTGCTTTTCGCTCGCGAGGCTCGAGGGGGCGCGTTGGTTGATGGCGAGCGTGCAGAAACTTTGGGTACTGCATATCGTGAGAAGATTGAAGCTGGTCAGCTAGGGTTCGCAGACATGATCGAGCGGGAAGGGCTTGTTGCGGCCTTCGATCGGCTCGTGCATTTTGCACACTGGATTACGCCTGCACATATGCCAAAGCGCTTCGATACTTATTTTTTCCTTGCAGAAGCGCCGATGAATCATGTCCTGCAGCACGATGGGCACGAGGCCGTCGACTCCGTATGGATCACCCCACGCGAAGCGCGCATCGACGCCGACGCCAACAGGCGAACGGTGCTGTTTCCTACTCTGCTAAATCTCGAGAAAATTGATCGTCACCGCACCGTCACGGCCGCCCTTGCGGCCACAAAGAACGACAGAATCGTGACAGTTAGGCCAGAAGTATTGACGTCTGCAGACGGTAGGATACTGCGCATCCCAATGGAGGCGGGGTATGGCTCGGCAGAATTTCTAGTTATTGGAGAGCCAGGTCAGAACGCTCGCATCGTTAGGTTATCGGCCACAGATACCGCGAGAGGCAGCGCTGGTTAGCGCTATTGGTAGAGCCGCTAATTCAAAACGCAATCCAAACAGCGCGATGGTGGCTGCAGCGCTCGAAGTTTCGCATCTGTAAAGAAACGGTCGAATTGGCGGGAAATGGCATAATGTCTTATAGCTTGCAGCCGCTGACAGAAAAGATCGGAGGCGCGTCGAGATGAGGCGGACTTGGCCGCTTTTCAACGGCTTTTCGGACCAGTTAATGCAAGCCACCCGTCGCTGCGAATTTTTCAGATTTCTGCGGCTTGTAACGCGACGCTCAGATAAATTGTGTTCGTTAACAAAGAGAAGAGCGCTTTGATGAGCTTTCATCGCCGCACTCTTCTCTCGCTTAGCTCGTATTTCGATGAATCAATTTCTTTACTTAGCCGCGTCCGATTTAGCGTAGTCGGCTGACTGAGTTTTTACCACATTCCAAACCTCGTCCGTGTAGGCCGCAATCCAGTCTGTTTGTGGCACCCACTTGCTGCCGTCCCACATTTCGATACGGGTTTTACCGCCACCGCCGTGATCTTTAGCGCTTACGGTAACCGGCGCGATCATGCCGTTCGCGTCGTAGCCATTGATACTCTCGAGGCCATTTTTGATCTTCTCGGACGTTAACGGCCATCCGTCCTTCTTCAGAGCGAGGCGTGCACCTTCAATTGCAATTGACCAGATTGCGAGGCCCGTATTGTAATAGACATCGTCCAGATTTTTGCGATCGCCGTTGCCTTTACCCTTTTCGTACAGCTGCTTGATAATCTCCTGCATCAACGGATGGTTCGACCCTCCGGCGACGTTTGTGCCACGTTTCATACCCTTCGCCGCAGCAGCACCTATGTTGCTAATATCGACCTCGTTCATCCAATTAACGGCAATGTACTTGTCAAGCGCTATCCCGTTACGCTTCATTTCACGTGATGCGATCACGTGCATATTTGACAGGCTCCAACTAATGATCCAATCAGGTGCAAATCGCCGCATCTGCGTCCAGGCGGAGGCCTGATCGTTGCCCGGCAGTGGATAGGGAAACAGCTGAAGATCAAAACCTTCCTTAGCGGCGAGCGTTTTGATGATGCCAATCGGCTCCTGTCCAAACGGATAATCCACGTAAAGGAACGCAATTTTCACTCCTTTGAGGGTCCCGCCGGATTTCTGTTTGATATACTCGATGTCGTTCGCGGCTTGCCCCCAATAAGTCGGACCGATCGGGAAAACCCATTTGAAGACATCGCCATCCACCGCGTCTCCGCGCCCGACTAGGGATTGAAGTAGTATGTTGCCATCCTTCATGATCCGCGGGAGGACCGCACGAGAAACTGGGGTTGACAGAGTGTCGAACACCATCACACCTTCTCGCTTCAACTTTTCATAACACTCAATGCCGCGCTGCGGCTCGTTGCCATGATCCTGGACAACCATCTCGATTGGATGTCCGTCTAATCCACCTTTACTGTTCACCAGGTCGGCGTAATCCTTCGCAGCCTGCGCCACTTGAGGAGTGACGAAGCTATAGACCTTCGTAAGGTCGTAACACAGGCCAAAACGAATCGGGTCGGCCGCCTTCGCCGAAAGTACGGAGACCGCACTCAAGGCGACACCAGCTGCGATGCACAAAAATTTCATTTGCTTCCTCCGTTTTATTTAGCTTGTTGTACCATTTAGGACAGAGATCAGGTTAGCCAGCGCTTACGGCGCCTGTAATGCTTGATGTCATGGAAATTTTTCGCTTGCGCTCCACCTAAGTAGAACTCTTGTATATCGGGATTGCTTTTCAGCGCTTGTGCCGTGTCGTGCATCACAATACGGCCGCTCTCGATCAGATATCCATGCGACACGATCTCGAGAGCGGCGATTGCGTTCTGCTCTACCAGCAGTACCGACAGACCTTCTTCGCGGTTGATCTGGCTTATAATCTGAAAAATCTCCGCCACCAGAAATGGCGCAAGCCCTAGGCTGGGCTCATCGAGCATCAGCAGCTTTGGCTGCGTCATTAGAGCTCTTCCAATTGCCAACATTTGCTGCTCGCCGCCCGACAGGTAGCCTGCGGCACTGAAACGGCGTTCGTAGAGGCGTGGAAAATAAGTATAAACTTTATCTTTGTTGCGGATCATATCGTGACGGCTTCGGATCGCTGAAGCTGCAATTAGATTCTCATCTGGAGTGAGATGTTCAAAGACTCGACGGCCTTCGAGCACGTGCGCGATTCCGAGTTCGACCCGCTTTTGAGGCGACAGCGAGCGTAAGTTACGGTCGAGAAACTGAATCTCGCCTCGGCGAACTTCACCACGTTCGGCAACAAGCAATCCGCTGATCGCCTTCAAAGCCGTGCTCTTTCCAGCTCCGTTGGCGCCGAGCAATGCCACCATACCACCGTCAGGAACCTCGAGCGAAACGCCCTTGATCGCAAGAGAGACATGGTCGTAGACGACTTCGATATTGTTCAGCGATAGCACTGCGCTCTTCGTTGGCTTTGGGCTCGTTTCAGTCATCATTGCATTATTTCTTCACATAGCCGAATGGCCACACCAAAAGATAATCGCGCACATTTTTGTATATTTTTCCGAGCCCTAAAGGTTCGACAAGCAGAAAACTAATAATCAGAGCCCCATAGAGCGCCTGAGGCAAATGTGCGAGTGCCTCAATGCTTAGCGAAACGCCGAACCGCGCCGCTCCCCACGAAATAAAACTATTCATGACGCCAGGCATAAGCAGAATAAATGCTGCGCCGAAGTAGCTTCCGATGATGCTGCCCAGGCCACCAACGATGACCATCGCGAGCACCTGGATAGACACGTCGACAGAAAACTGCTCGGGCGTCACGGCATGATAAAATGTGCCGATAAGGATCGCGCCGCTGACGCCTCCTATAAAGGAGGAAGCCGAAAAGGCGACTAGCTTGAAATAGAAGCTGTTTACACCGATGACAGCCGCGGCAAAGTCCTTTTCTCGAACCGCAACTAGTGCGCGGCCAAGCGCTGTGCGACGCAGGTTCAACATAAAAAGGGTTACCAAAACGCACCATACAAGCGCCACGTAATACAGCCCGGCGTCGGAGACGATGGGCTGTCCTAAGACGCGAATGTCCGGTGCCTGCAAAGTGGCTTGCGTTCCCCCGCTGATAGCTGGGACATGGGAGATGGTCCAGTCCATGACAAACTGAAGAGCGAGCGTACTCAATGCCAGGTAAAGTCCCTTGACCCTCAAAGCCGCAAAAGCAAAACAGCTGCCTATGACTGCGGCTGACACGCCGCCGATGACGATGGAGAATTCCCACGGAACGCCGAATCGGTTGGCATGCACAGTTGCATAAGCGCCGATCCCCATGATGGCGGCATACCCCAAGTGAAATTGTCCGGCCCAACCGAGAATGAGATTAAGACCAAGCGCGCCGGCGGTCCAAACCAGCCAGGGGAGAAGGTAACTGCTCAGATAAAGTGAACTGAACAGAAAAGGGGCTGCGACGCCGAATGCGAGGAGCATCCCGATGATCCATCGGTCGGCTGCTACCGGGAATAATGCTCGATCAGCAACGTAGTTTGTATGATATACGCCGGCTTGCCTGAAAAACATCGACTTATATCCTCTCGATGTCGTGTCGGCCAAAAAGGCCATGCGGTCGCAGCATGATAGTGACGATCAGCATCGCTGCATCGACGAGGTCCCGACTGGCGCCACCAAGCAGAGGATCAAGGTAACTTCCGGCGATACCTTCAACGATGCCGAGTAGCAAACCTGCAAGTAGCGCTCCGCCCAGGCTATCCATCCCACCGAGGACAGCGACGGTTACGCCTTTTAAGAGTAAGTGGGCCAGTGATTGATCCACGCCTTGTACCGAAGCCCACAGAACGCCTGCCACTGTCGCTACAACCGATGCCATCGCCCAAGACAAAGCAACGCCTCGCTCAACGGAGATTCCCACTGACCAAGCTGCAGTGTAGTCATCGGAAATTGCGCGTAATACTACGCCCATCCGAGTTCGAAAGAATAACGCAAATAAACCGAACATCACGATGGCAACCGCCGCACCGGCTGCGTAGGCGCGGTTGATCAGCAGCGCCCCCAGGAAAAGCGGGTCGTCGCTGATGCCGATTGGCATAGGACGTCCGGTGGCTCCCCAGATCGTAAGTGAACCGGCGCGAAGAAGGATTTCCAGGCCTAGTGTCATCATAAGGATCATAATAATCGGCCGCCCGGCAAGTCGACGTAACGCAATTCGTTCGATGGCGATCCCGATTCCGAACATCGAGAGTGCTGCCAAAATAATCGCAAGCCAAAGCGGTGCGCCAAATCGACTTGAATAGGCGAGAACAATGTAGGCACCCAGCATCGTCATAGAGCCTTGAGCAAGATTCGGCACCGACGATGACTTGTAGATCAGCACGATACCCATCGCGACCAGCGAGTACATAAGGCCGATCAGACTTCCGTTTATCCCGGTCTCAGCCAGTAACGCCCAGTCCATCTTCACGCCTCCTGCACCGAAAGAGTGCGCTCGATGACGCTGACCTCGCCAGATTCATAAGCGACTTTCGCTCTCATCAAAACGCTGCTCTTTCGATCATAGATTGCGTCGATGACTGGCTTGTATCGCTCTTCAACGACGTTGCGCCGGATCTTGCGGGTTCTCGTTACTTCGCCGTCGTCTGGATCAAATTCCTTATGAAGGCAAACGAAGTGCCGGAGCTGAAGTTTTTCCAATAACGTGCTATTGACGTGACGGACAGCCGCAGTGATTAGCTCGATTACCCGCGGATTCTGCGATAAGTCCGCGTATGACATGTATGAAATTCCTCGCAGCTCGGCCCAGAGCCCGACGGCGTCTTTGTCAATACAGATAAGAGCCGCCAGCGTATGGCGACCACGCCCGAGAACCGCAGCATCCTTGATGTACGGACTGAACTTTAGGCGGTTCTCGATATAATTCGGGATGTACCGCTCGCCCTCAGCAGTGTGGACGACATCGGACAACCGCCCCAAAACGACGAGATGCCCATCCGGCTCCAAATAACCAGCATCGCCGGTATGGAGCCAACCATCTTCCAGGCTGTCGCGGGTTGCTTGTTCTTGCTTATAGTAACCGCTGAAGACACTGCCAGAGCGTATCATAATCTCGCCGGACGCGCTTATCTTTACTTCGACGCCGGGAAGCGGACGTCCGACGGTGTGCAGCCGAACTTCATCGATGCCTTGTATAGCGTTGTAGGCACTGCTTTCTGTCTGGCCGTAAAGCTGCCGTAGCTTTATTCCGAGTGCGCGGTAGAATACGAACGTATCCTCCCCCATCGCTTCGCCGCCAGTGAAGGCGCCGCGCAGACGGGTCAACCCGAATTGGTCTTTGATCGGGCCAGAAACTAGAAGCTCGCAGAGCGGACTGAGCAATCGGTGCGTTAGCTTGGGCTTTTCTCCAGCGAGCTTGCGCTTCTCAGCAGAGATCGCAGCCCCCATCAACAGATCATAGCTGCGCCGTTTCAGCCAGGAAGAATCCTCCACGCGCACCTGAATGGTTGTCAGCAGATTGTCCCAGCTTCGAGGCGCCGCCAGATAGAATGTTGGGGCAATCTCGCGAAGGTTTTGCAAAACAGTCTCTTGCCGCTCGGGAATGTTGATGGAGAATTGCAAGGCGATACCTGCGCCCATCGTCACCGCGAAGTCGCCAACCCACGCCATAGGCAGGTAGGCAAGGATACTTTCACCGAAACCGAACGTCTTGCCTTCATAGGCATTGCGCACGCCTGACAAGAGGTTCCGATGCGACAGCACGACACCTTTTGGTTTTCCTGTACTACCGGACGAATGGACAAATACAGCAGGGTCATCTGGTTGAGCACGCGCGACAAGCTGCGCTAGGGCATCGGCGCTATCTCCGAGATTCTCGTTTCCTCGGTTTTGAATCTCTTCCCACGAAGTCAGGCCCGGACTTGTATACGAGCCGAGACCACGGGAATCGTCGTAGATGATGAAATCGATTGCAGATCCTTGCTCACGCAACTCCAGAGCCTTATCCACCTGCTCCTGGTCCTCAGCCAGAACAAACCGTGCGCTGGCTTCGTGAACAAAATGCCGTATCTCATCGATCGTCGCATCGGGATAAGCTGGCATCGCGTAACCGCCGAGCGCGCCAGCAGCCAGCATGCCTGCGTACAGACGCGGCCGATTGTCACCCAGCACGAGCAACACTTCGCCGCGCTTGAAGCCAAGCGCTTCCAGCCCGGCGGCGCATCGCATAACGGCGTCTCTAAACTGGCGCCAAGTTATTTCTTGCCAAATCCCTTTGCTCTTCTCACGCACCGCCACCCGGTTTGGGCACGCTTCGGCATTGCGATCGAGAACACGAATGAGAGTGGTATCCGTTTCGAAGTTCCAGGTTTGTATTTGATTAGTGCGCGCCACCCGCCCCCCCGATATACGCCTCGATCACACGGGGATCAGCGATGACGTCAGCTGGAACGCCGGTACCAATCATCGCGCCGTAATTCAATGCCAGCATTCGATCGCAGATGCCCGTAATGACATCCATATGATGCTCGATGATGAGGACGGTCACGCCGCGTTCGTCACGCGCATCGAGTATGAACCGAGCCATGAATTCTTTCTCCTCCTGGTTCATGCCGGCCATGGGCTCGTCAAGAACCAGAAAGCTTGGCTCTGCCGCAAGCGCTCGAGCCAGCTCAACACGTTTTTTGAGGCCGATCGGAATAGTATCGACGAGCTCGTCTCGCACGCCTTCGAGTTGAAGGAAGTCAATTACTTCCTCAACGGCGGCACGGTTTGCTGTCTCATCCCGTTGCGCCAGCCACCAGTACAATGCGGTGCGCGAGACGCTTGGCTTCATGTGAATGTGGCGGCCAAGGAGAATGTTGTCGAGTACGCTCATACCATTGAAGAGCGCAAGGTTCTGAAAAGTGCGGGCAATGCCCAACCTCGCAATGCGGTGTGGAGCGAGCCCCGTAATATCGCGACCGTTGAGCAGGATGCTTCCGCGCTGCGGAGGATAAAATCCAGTAATCGCGTTCGTGAGGGTCGTCTTCCCACACCCGTTAGGGCCGACCAGTCCGAAAATTTCACCGCGTTCAATCTCCACATCGATGCCGTTAAGGGCAACGATGCCGCCGAACCGTCGTTCGACAGACCGACACTGCAATACCGGACCTGATAGCTCGCGAGCTAAAGGCAATTCGTTTCTCCCGAGCTTATTTTGCTTGGCTTGGTGCTCGAAAGCCCGCCAATTGAATATCGTTAAATCTAACAAACGTTCGATTTTAAAGCAAGTTGGATGGGTGCGACAGCTTGTCGATGGGCGCAGAGTTAACCGATGCACCTTTTACCGATTGCCAAAGTGGGGTTTCCGCTTTTCACGAAACGCGGAGATACCCTCACGCGCGTCTTCGTGCATGAACAAAAACGGAAAACCGTCAATCGCATGACGCATCTCGTTACCCCCTAAGCCGCGATTGTAAAAAGACTTGGCCATACGTACGGCGAGCCGAGGTTTCTCGGCGATCTGCTCCGCGAAGATCATCGCATTAGCGAGTAATTCAGCATGCGGTACAACACGCAGTGCTATACCGAGCCGGCAAGCTTCTTCCGCTGATACTGGATCGCCGATAACACTCATTTCCTTGGCCTTAGCGCGGCCGACGATGTCTTGCAGCCGCACGATCGCAAAACCTGGCAGCAGGCCGAGTTTAATTTCAGGGACAGCGAACTTGGCACGGTCGGATGCGACGATGAAGTCGCAGGCAATTGCGAGCTCAAAGCCGCCGCCGTAAGCTATGCCATTCACGGCGGCGATCACGATCTTACTGGTATTTTCCGGTGCCGCCAAAACTTCCATCGCATCAATCATGAAACCGCGCGCTTTTTCGGGATCGAAGTCAAATTCTTCAAT
>NZ_JBIISY010000199.1:0-10980 GCF_044340795.1 Tardiphaga sp. | reverse complement strand
CGGGGTCATGATGACCGCGACTGCGTTGTTCGTCACTGTCTCGGTCAGCGCCGAAGTCAGAAAATAGAGGATGAGGATCAACCCCAGCGGTGACAGCGTGGCCAGCCATGGCGAGATTGCGCTGACGATCAGATCTATCGTCCCGATCGCCTCCAACGCGCTGCCGATACCAAGCATTGCGAAGATCAGCACCAGCACGCTGCCGTCGATCGATCGCCACGCTTCCTCGGCATCGACGCAGCGCGTGACAAGGACAATACCGACGCCGACCATCGCCAGCAGCGCGACTGGCAGAACGCCTAGCGCCGCTAGCACGACGACGCCGGCCAGCGTCCCGATCGCGATCGGCGCACGGTGCCGGCGGAAGCGGCGGATATGACTTGTATCCTCCGCGATCAGGTTGGTGTTCGCGCGCAGTTCGGTAATGGCGGCATCGTTTGCCGCGACCAGCAGGCTGTCGGCCGCGCGCAACCGGACACTGCCAAGATCAGGGCCGGGCAAGTGCCGCGCCCGCCCGATCCCTAGGACGCGCGCGGGCAGGTTCGACAGTAAGGGAATGTCGCGCAGCTCACGGCCGAGCGCAGGGTGGGTCGGGCTGATCGTCAGGCCGATCAGTTGCACGTCGTCGCTGCGCGCACTGGCGGCAAGGCGGATCGGGCGACCGACATTCTGCAACCCGACCAGATAGCCTTCGCTACGCGCCAGGTCGTCTAGCTCATCGGCGGTCGCACTGACGATCAACCGGTCGGTGGCATTGATCGTCAGCTCGAGCGACGGATTCCGGTCGACGCGTGTCCCCCGGCGGACCGCGATCAAGCGAACTGCATCACGCCGCAGGAAGGGCAGGTCGGTGATGCGAACAGATTTGCCCAGCACTTCGGGTAACAGCGCAATCTCGGTAAGATAGGGCAATTGATGTCGGTCGGCGATGGCATTGTCGGGGCGCGAGGGCAGCAGCTTCGGTCCGAGCAGCAGCATGGTCGCAACCCCCGCTGCCATCGTCACCAGCCCGACGAGCGTGATGTCGAAGATGCCGAACCCCGGTTGCCCGTTCGCGCGTGCAACGCCGTCGACGAGCAGGTTGGTCGATGTTCCGACCAGTGTCAGCGTTCCGCCAAGGATCGAGAGATAGGACAGCGGGATCAGCAGCCGCGTGGCAGGTATCCCCACTGATCGCGCGAGCCGGCGTACCAGCGGGATCAGCACCATCACGACGGGCGTATTGTTAATGAACGCCGGCGCGATCGCGGCGCCCGTCAGCATTTCTGCAACCGTGCGCCGAGGTGCCTTACCCGCTCGCCGGACGATCAGACTGGCCAGCGCCTCGATCGTGCCGGTACGGACCAGCGCCCCCGACAGGATGAAGAAGGCTGCGATGGTGATCAGCGCGGAATTGGCGAAGGCGGCGGTGACGAGCGGCGGGGTGAGCCAGCCCAGCGCGATCATCAGCGCTGCCCCGGCGACAGCGATGGTGACCGGCGGGAAGCGTTCGAGCGCGAACGCGACGAATAAAGCGACGATGACTACCAGCCCCAATATCGGGCGATGCGCGGCTATGAGCGCCAGCAGGTGGGTCACCGGCGCGGCGTCGCATCGGCGGACGTGGCGGGAATGACTTCGAGGATGATGTCGCCCGCCTCCAGTCGCTCGACCTCGGCTTCCCAGAAACCGTACATGGCATCGCCGCGATAGACGCGGTGTCCGAGGCCGGTCGTTATCGCGCGCAACGCAATGCCGACCTCCGCATCGGTGACCGCCCGTTCGCGGAGCGCGACGCGACCATGGGTCGCCGCGAGATCGGCCATATAGTCGGCAAGATGCGCGCCATGCGTCGATCCGGCAAGCAGCAGCCCGGCGAAACTCGCCGGATTGATGACGGTGTCGGCCCCGGCTTGGCGTGCAATCGCTTCGTTATCCTGCGACCGGATCACCACGCTGATCGGTAGCGTGGGTGCAATCCGGCGTGCGGTGAGGACGATCAGAATAGATGTATCATCGCGACCGGCTGCCACGATCATGGCGCTGGCGGTGGCGACGCGGACGGCCTGCAAGGCGGCATCGCGCGTGGCGTTACCCTCCATGACGGCAACGTCGAGCGCCTCCGCACTGCGCAGCGCGGCAGGGTTCTCGTCGATGACGACGATCGTATCGGGATGGGCACCGCGACGGATCAGCTCGCTTGCTGCTTCCGATCCGCTGTTGCCGAAGCCTGCGATGACGACATGGTCGCGAAGCTGCTTCTGGATCACTGACATGCGCCACCGTTCCCAGACACGTTTGAGCAGGAAATCATATGCGGTTCCCAGAAAGATCAGCCATACGAATAGCCGGATCGGCGTGACGACGAAGGTATCGAACAGGCGCGCCTGCTGCGTGACCGGCACGATGTCGCCATAACCGACCGTCGTGACGGTAATCATGGTGAAGTACAGGATGTCGGCGAAGGTGACCGGCGCACCCGACGACTGGCGCAGGCCGTCGCGATCGAACCAGTGAACCGCCAGCGCGATGCCGATCAGCGCGAATGCCAGCAAAGCCCGCCACGACAGGGCCAACCAGACCGGCGTCCGGCTGCGCCGGTACAGGTGATAGTGTGGCGTCGCGTCGCTTCCGTCCATGGCCGACCAGGAATCAGGTATTGGCGGTCGAGGCGGGATTGTCGCGCTTAGGCGCCTCAAACGTTGCCCAGTCGCCCTCCCCGCCCGGACGGGGCGGCGCTCCGGCGATGCTGTCAGGTTCGCTGATCGCACCGACGCGAACGCGATGGAGATGGACCTTGGCGATCATGTTGGCCGAGATCGGCGCGGTGATGAAGAGGAACAGCGAGATCAGTAGTTCGTGCGCGGTCCAGATCCCGAGCCGCGCCTGAAAATACACGACCGAGGCGAGGAGCAGCGCGCCGAGGCCCAGCGTCGTCGCCTTGGTAGGGCCGTGCAGGCGCTCCATCGTCGAGGGCAGGCGGACCAGCCCCCAGCTGCCGATCAGCGCGAAGCCGGCGCCGAGCAGCAGCAGGACAACAATGGAAATGTCGGCGATAACACTCATTCGACGATATCCCCGCGCAGGATGAACTTGCAGTATGCGATGGTGCTGACGAACCCTACCATCGCCAGCAGCAGCGCCGCTTCGAAATAGGTATCGTTGCCGCCGATCATGCCGATCAGCACGATCAGCGCGATGGCGTTGATGACCATAGTGTCGAGTGCGACGATCCGGTCGCCAAGGGCCGGTCCGTGCAGCAATCGCCATCCGTTGAGCAGCAGCGCGAGCGCGATACAGCCTGCAGCGATGTGGAGTGCGATCCCGATCATGCGAATACCCGTTGCAACCGCGCCTCGTAGCGCTTCTTGATCCGCGCGATTTCCGCCGCTTCGTCATCGACGTCGAGCGCGTGCACGAGCAGGAACCGACCATCGGCCGAGACATCCGACGATACCGTGCCCGGCGTCAGGCTGATCGTGCCGGCCAGCATCGTGATCGCCTCCGGCGTGGTCAGGTCGATGGGAATGACCAGCCAGCGGGCGCGAAGGTCGCGGTTACGGCGAAACAGGATCAGCCACGCCACCTGGAAATTGGCGACCAGAATGTCGAACAGCACGATCACCAGATAACCGACAAGGGCGCGACCGAAGCGCATCCGCGGTCGGTCGGGCCAGAAGGGCTGCGTGAACTTCGGCAGGATCAGCGCAAACACGCCGCCCAGCACGATACCGCCGACGGTGATGCTGTTGGCCATCAGCAGCCAAACGATCAGCAGCATTGCTGACAGCGCGGGATGCGGCAACAGGCGGTTCATCCCGCGCGCCCCAGCACGGCGGTGATATAGCGATCGGGGGCCATTACCTGTCGCGCGGTCGCCCGGGTCTGCGCGGTCACCCACCCGGCGGCAACGGTCAGCACCGCCAGCAACATCAGCAGCGTGAGCGGCGCGGTGAAATCTGCGCGCGACCGTGCAGGCGCAGCGATGACATCGGTGCCGGGCGGTGCCGCCTTCCAGAACAGGGTCGATCCGCTACGCGAGAAACCGATCACGCCGATCAGCGTCGAGCCAAGGATGGTGGTCCAGATCGCACCCCACCACGCGACGGCGAAGCTCGCGTCGAGAATCAGCAGCTTGCCGACGAATCCTGCCAGTGGTGGCAGGCCGACCGCAGCGACGGCAGCGACCAGATAGAGCAGGCCCGTCACATCCTGTCCGGCGAAGCGTGGGCTGGGCGCGATTGCGTCGGCATATTGCCCTCGGCGACGTATCGTCGCGTCGGCAACAAGGAACAGCGCGGCACCGGCCAGCGTCGCCTGTACCAGATAATAGAGGGCGGCGGCCAAGGTCGCCTCCCGCCAGGTCGCGACTGCCATCAACAGCGTGCCGGTCGAGGCCAGCACGGCATAGGCCGCCTGCTCACGCATTCCTCGGGCCACTAGTACGCCGACGAAGCCAAGCACCGCGCCCAGCATCGCGGCGGGCAGCAAATAAGGCGCGGGCACCCATGCTGCCGAGCCGGCCTGGCCGCCGAAAATCAGCGGCACGGTGCGGATCATCGCATATACGCCGACCTTGGTCATGATCGCGAACAGCGCGGCTACCACCGGCATCGTCGCGGCATAGGTGCGCGGCATCCACAGGTGGATCGGCACCACCGCCGCCTTTAGCGCGAACACCGCCATCAGGAGCAGTCCGGCGACACGCAGCAACCCCTGATCCTCCGCGGGGAGGTTCGCGACCCGGACGGCCAGATCGGCCATGTTCAGCGTCGATGTCAGGCCATACAGCAGCCCCAGCGCGATCAGGAACAGCGCCGAGCCGGCAATGTTGATCACGACATAGGCAATCCCCGCCTTCAGTCTGAGCGCGCCCTGCCCGTGCAGCATCAGGCCATAGGAGGCGATCAGCAGCACTTCGAAGAACACGAACAGATTGAAGAGGTCACCGGTCAGGAACGCGCCGTTCAACCCCAATAGCTGGAAATGGAACATTGGGTGGAAATGCCAGCCCTTGCGATCCGCACCGGTGACGATCGCATGTAGCAGCACCACCAACGCCAGCACCGCCGCCAGCACCAGCATCGTCGCGGCGAGCCGGTCGACTACCAGCACGATCCCGAACGGTGCGACCCATGCGCCCAGCGCATAGCTACGGATCGCATCGTCCTGCGCGATGCCGAACAGCGCGCACGCGGCGGCCAGCATCGCGACACAGCCGCCGAGCGACAGGATCAGGCTGAACACCCGGCGACGGCGCATCACCAGCATCGTGACCGGCGCAACGATGGCGGGGATGACGACCGGTGCGACCGACAGATGATCGATCAGCGTCATGCCGCATCCTTCCCAACCGGATCGGGATCGCCGTCGACCTGATCCGACCCGCTTTCGAGAAAGCTGCGCAGGCTGAGGATGACGGTCAGCGCGGTCATGCCGAAGGTGATGACGATTGCGGTCAGTACCAGCGCCTGCGGCAGCGGGTCGGCATGTTGCACGACATCCTTCGCATAGAGCGGCGGCCGGTCGACGATCAGTCGCCCGATCGCGAACAGGAACAGATTGACAGCATAGGACAGCAGCGTGAGGCCGAGCACGACCTGAAACGTCCGCCCGCGAAGCGCCAGATAGATGCCGCCCGCGACCAGCACGGCGATGGTGGACGCGACGAGGAACTCAAGGCTCATGCCTGCTCCTCCGCTTCGGCCTTGGCGGCGCGCTGGGCGACCTGGGCGAGCTGGGCCAAAGCCATCAGCACTGCCCCTACCACGACGCAGGCGACGCCCAGGTCAAACGCCATCGCGGTGGCCAGCTCGAACTCACCGATCAGCGGCAGATGGAAATAACCAAAGCTGCTCGACAGGAACGGCGCGCCGAATGGCAGCGACCCAAGGCCGGTGGCAGCCGCGATCAGCACGCCAGCGCCGATCAGCGCATGTTCGCCGAACTTGCGCCGCTCGTCGGTCCAGTCGAACCCGGACGCCAGATATTGCAGCAGGATCGCGATCGAGAACACGAGCGCGGCGATGAACCCGCCCCCTGGCTGATTATGACCGCGCAGGAAGATGTAGCTGCCGACCAGCAGCGCCAGCGGCAGCAGCAGGCGCGTTGCCATCACGAACATCATCGGATGCCGTTCGGGTGAGTGCCGGTCGTTCGATCGCCATTCCCGCAGTCGTCGTCCGGCGACCCCCCGTGCGGCGGGTTCGAGCAGCGCGTAGATGGCAAGCCCGGCGATGCCGAGCACGATGATCTCGCCCAGCGTATCGAACGCACGGAAATCGACCAGCGTCACATTGACGACGTTGGTGCCGCCTCCGCCCGAATAGCTGTTGTCCCAGTGGAAGCGCGATATGCCCTCGCGCTCCGGCCGGGTCATTATCGCCCAGGCCAACCATCCGACGCCCAAACCCCCCGCCACTGCAATGGCCGCGTCGCGCAGTCGGCGGGGCAGAGCCGACAGGCGCGGCGGATTGCCCGGCAACAAGTGCAGCGCCAGCAGCATCAGCAGGATCGTGACGACCTCCACCGAAATCTGGGTCAACGCAAGGTCGGGCGCGGACAGGTGGATGAAGGCCAGCGCCATGACGAGGCCGATGACGCTGATGAAGATCAACGCCAGATAGCGTCGGCGATCGACCGTGACGACGGCGATGGTGGCGGCAACCAGCGCGAACCAGGCAACCACGGCGACGGGGGATGCCGGGGTCGTCGGGCGCGTACCAGCGTAAATACCGTTCCGCAGTGCCGCCTCGATCCCGAACGCCAGCGCAACCGCAAACAGCATCAGGAGATACCGTTGCAGCGACGCGACATGGATCACGCCCAACAGACGGCGCAGCGCTGCGACGGTCTGTGCCATCGTGGCATCGAACAAGCGCTTGGCATCGGGTGACGGCAGCCGGGTCACCAGCGCCGCGACCGATCGGTAGCGGCTCAGCAGCACGACTGCGACCGCGACAGCGCCAAGGCTCATGAGCAGCGCCGGATTGATGCCGTGCCACAACGCCAGATGCAGTTCGGGGGTCGTGCCACCGGTCACTGCGGCGGCAACCGCCGCGACCAGCGGCCCCGCCAGCGTCATGGGCAGCAACCCCAAGGCCAGCGCCAATAGGCCGAGCAGCGCAGGCGGGCCGAGCAGCAGCGTGCCCGGATCATGGGGAGCCACCACGTCCCCTGTGCGGCGAGCGCCGAAATGTAGGGCGACGGCGTAGCGTATCGAATAGGCTGCCGACAGCAAGGCCGCGATGGTGGCGAGCACGGGCACGAGCAGTGCCTGTCCGCCCAACAACGTGTGCGTGGCCTCCTCCAGCATCATTTCCTTGGAAATGAACCCGCCGAGCGGGGGCAGACCCGCCATTGCGGCCGCCGCCAGTACGCCGAGCGTTGCAGTCAGCGGCATGATGGCAGCAAGCCCACCTAGCCGGCGGATATCGCGCGTACCGGTTTCATGGTCGACGATCCCGGCGTGCATGAACAGAGCCGCCTTGAACGCGGCGTGGTTCAGGACGTGGAACACCGCCGCGCTCACCGCCGCGACGGTGCCGAAGCCCAGTAGCATCACCATCAGCCCGAGCTGGCTGATCGTCGAATAGGCAAGGATCGCCTTCAGGTCATGGCGGAACAGCGCGACGCCCGCCCCGAACAGCATCGTCGCCAGCCCAACGGTCGTCACGATACCGAACCACAGATCGGTTCCGGCCAGCACCGGCCACAGCCGCGCGAGCAGGAACACGCCTGCCTTCACCATCGTCGCCGAATGAAGATAGGCGCTGACCGGCGTCGGTGCGGCCATCGCGTGCGGGAGCCAGAAGTGAAACGGGAACTGCGCCGATTTCGTGAACGAGCCGGCGAGGATCAGGAGCAGGATCGCAGGGTATAGGGGCGAGGCCTGGACCAGATCACCGCGCGACAGGATGGCTGCCAGGTCATAGCTGCCGGCAACCTTGCCCAGCAGCACCATCCCCGCGATCAGGGCAAGGCCCCCGCCACCGGTGATGGTCAGCGCCATGCGTGCGCCCTGCCGCGCTTCCGCCTTGTCGCGCCAGAAGCCGATCAACAGGAACGAGGCAAGGCTGGTCATCTCCCAGAATACCAGCATCAGCAGTACGTTGCGCGATAGGGCGATGCCGACCATCGCTCCTTGGAACAGCATCAGGAACGACAGGAAGCGCGCAGTCGGCTCGGTCGGTTTCAGGTATCCCTGCGCATAGATAACGACCAGCAGTCCGATGCCCAGGATCAGGCCGGCGAACAGCAAAGCCAGCGGGTCAAGCCACAACGCGAAGTCGAGGCCCAGCGCCGGAATCCACGCGATCGTCGTCATCAGCGGACGCCCTGACAGCGCAACTCCTGCCTGCGAGAGCAAGATCACCAGCCCGGCCACGCTGGCCGTCGCAGCAATCAGCATATGGGTGCGGCGAGATGCGCAACGTGCCGCCATCAGAGCGACAACAGCAAGGAAGGGCAAACAGAGGAGGGTCAGCAAGGTCATGGCTGCATCGCCTCGGGCAGCACAGATCGGATTGGGATCATGCCGGCGGCACCAACAGTGAGAGTGAGGCAAAAAGGGGGCTGATCGGGCAAGCCGATACTCCAGGCATAAGGGTTCGTCGTTGGCGGCCCGACCAACGTAAAGAACCTGCCTGCTCCAAATGTAGCGGACACCCAGATGCATTCATTGCATTGCCTCGGACCGATTACAACCGGGATACTATGAAATCCGGCTTTGCGTCATCTACCGTCCGGGCGGTGGCGGGTCGTCGAAAAGCAATTCGAGATTGTCGGCTTCAAATCCGCCCTTGGGGCGCTCGACGAGGGTGAAGCGCCAGCGCTGTCCGCGTCGTTGCTCGGTAAAGCCGGCGCGCTCGGCCGCTCGGACGTGGACGAAGACTTTGGGCTGTTTGTCGTCACGCGAGATGAAGCCCCAGGCTCCGCCACGGTCGAGATATTTGATCGTTCCGGTCGGCATGATGCCTTCCTTCCGAGCTTAGCCCTCCTTGGCGCAGGCGAGGCACATCGCCGTCGCGGCCGTATGATCGAGGCGCCTGGCCTCAATTTCTTCGCCACAGCGCGCACACCAGCCATAGTCGCCGCTGTCGATCCGCATCAGCGCAGCATCGATGCGGCTTCGTTCGGCCTGGCGATGCCGCTGCGCCGCCAGAGCCATCGCCTGTACCTGCATGGCGTCGATCCGCGACAGGCGGCCGACGCTTTCCTGATCGAGCGCGACCGGGGCGCGTGTTTCCTCGGCCGCTGCATCGTCAGCGACGAGCTGATCGCGAAGCGCCAGCAGTTGCCGACGCGGCGCATCGAGGATCGCTGCGTCCCCGGCCATGTCAGCGCACCAGCAATACTGGCGCGCGGACGGTGCGGATCATCGTCGTCGTCGTACTGCCGACGATCAGGGTGCGAAGCGGCGAGTGTCCATAGGCACCCATCACCAGCATCGCGCCGGGATGCGCCGCCATATGGTCGCCGATCACCGCTTCGACCTTGCCGTCACGCAGGACGGGTTCGGAACAGGCGGGCAGCGTGGCTGCCGCTGCGTCGAGCTGATCGCGATGCTTGCTATCATCCGGCCCCGCCATGACGAGGTGGACCGGCAAACCGCCGAACAACGGCGAGGTAGCGACGTGACGGACAGCACGGCAGGCGGCCGGGCTGTTGTCGAACGCGATCACCACCGCGCCAGGTGCCTTGGCTTCGCGCGAGGCGATCAGCACCGACTTGTCGCTGGCGCGCACGACCCGTTCGACCTTGGAGCCGATATGGTCGGTCGCGAACTCGCCTGACGCGCCGCGCTTGCCGATGGTGACCAATTCAGCATCGGCTTCACGCTCGACGATCGTCTCCACGATTCCGCCATGCAGATGCATGGACGCGACCGTGATGCCCTGCTCCTTCAGGCGGGCACCGCCTGCGTCCAGCAGGATGCGTCCTTCCTCGATAGCAAGACGCCCCGCCGCTTCCTCAATGCGGGTCAGCTCTTCCAGCAGCTCGCTTTTGACGCCTAGGCCGATCGCGCCGCTATGGTCGTTGCGCGATGCTACGGCATCCTTGCGCTGGACGACGTGTAGCAGCTCGACATCGGCACCGAGCCGGGTAGCGGCCCAGGCCGCCAGATCGACGACGCTGGTGGCGTAAGTGGATGCGTCGATGCAGGCCAATATGCGGTTCATAAGCCCTCTCCTTTAGTGGGCGCCGAGCGCTGCTTCGGCGCCTGGCTTGTCATGGACGGCGAAGCGATCGACCATCGTCGCGCTCGCCTGATTGAGGCCGATGACCTCGACATGGGTGCCTTCGCGGCGGAACTTGAGGATCGCCTTGTCGAGGCTCCCCACCGCCGAAATATCCCAGAAGTGCGCGGCGGTCAGGTCGATGACCACATTGTCCAGCACCTCCTTGAAGTCGAAGGCGTCTGCGAACCGTTCGGACGAGGCGAAGAACACCTGACCCGAGACACGATAGGTCCGCGTCCTGCCGTCCGCGCTCAGCTCGGTTGCCACGTCGAACAGGCGCTTGACCTTGCTGGCGAAGAACAGCCCAGACAGGATCACGCCTGCGACCACGCCCTGCGCCAGATCGTGCGTCGAGACGACGACCAGTACCGTCACCAACATGACGACGGACGACTGCCACGGATGGCTCTTGAGGTTCCTGATCGATCCCCATGAGAAAGTGCCGATCGACACCATGATCATCACCGCGACCAGCGCCGGCATCGGGATGCGGGCGACCAGCGGCCCCAGTACGACGATCAGGAACAGCAGGAACGCGCCCGACACGAAGGTCGAGAGGCGGGTCGAGCCGCCCGACTTCACGTTGATGACGGACTGTCCGATCATCGCGCAGCCACCCATCCCGCCGAAGAAGCCGGTCAGGAAATTGGCGATGCCCTGCCCCTTCATCTCGCGCCGCTTGTTCGAGGGCGTGTCGGTCAGATCATCGACGATCTGCGCGGTCATCATCGATTCCAGCAGGCCCACCGCCGCCATCGTC
>NZ_JBIISY010000198.1:0-10995 GCF_044340795.1 Tardiphaga sp. | reverse complement strand
GTCCATACCGGAACGGTTGGGCGCGTAGCCGGTTCTATTCGGCTGGGATACAGCTACGAAGGAACACAGTGAGCGACGTTGCGAAGGAACTGGTCGAAGGCCTCGTTGATCTGGCATCTTTGCAGGTCAAACTCGGCAACATTCTCGCTGATGCCGTGGCTGGGATTTCTGCATCGGAAGAACCCGCAGCGAAGAATGCGTCCGAAAGCATCCGCGAAATCTCTCAGGCGGAAATCGTCGCTGCGGCCCAGGCAATCCGGGCCGGCATGTTCGACGAGTATGATGGTGGTTTCCAGTCATTGCTGCGTACGAATTTCCCGGCGCATCGGGTCGAGGAATTGGCGCGTGCGGCGCTTGAAGCGGCCGCTGCATGCCGCGACGATGGGTAATGACGCGGTTTGCCGCGAAAGACGTTTCACTCCTCCACAAATTCGATTCCCGCCATGCCCCACTTGCACCAGACCACTTTTGCTGGCCGGGGAGACTCTGTTGGAATGAGGCGGACCTTCACCAATGGCGAAATGAAATTGTCGCCAATGGTTACGCGAACACCATTCGCACTCACGTCGAAGACAGGAAGCTGCAAAACCCTTCCTGACGAGAGATGCACCCATGCGAACGTCCTTCGTCGCATCCGATGCTCGGACCGTTTTTCTTTTCGCAGGCTCATGGCACCGCGATAAAGCGCTTATGCGAAGGCGAGGCTAACGCCACCATCGCGTGCGGCGATCAGGGGATAAATATGCCTCAGGACGTTGCTGCGATCATGGAGCCATACTGGAAACCTCTGACTGAGCACCAGTTGTTCGGTCCGATATCCGACATATCGATAGGGTCATCGAGGCCGCGCAGAACGACGAAAGACCTCCCGAGGAGTTTGCCTCCTCGTCGGCTCAAAAGCTCAACCCGACCGTTCACGTAAGGCGATCATTGCCGCATGTGGTCCAATCGTCGCGTCACCTTCATTGGCCGGGAACAGTCGGCTGGAGGCGAGCGTGCCGATGGGCTAGGCTCTTCTTATAGAGCGAGTAGGGCAGTGGGATGGGCGAGGACATTTCGGCGGCGGAACGCAGGCTGAAAGAACGGGAGGCCGAGCTTGCCGAGGCCCAGCGGATCGCAAAGGTCGGCGGCGTCGTGGTAGATCTGGTCGGCGGGATGCATAACCGGCGGTCCCCGGAATATCTGGCGATCCACGGTCTCCCGCCAGAGGCCGTCAATGAAACCCACGGCGACTGGGCATTGCGGCTTCACCCAGAAGATCGCGACCGCGCCGAGCGGCAATTTTTCGACATTCTGGAGAGCCAAGCGGATCGATATTCATCGGAATACCGGATCATTCGGCCTAGCGATGGCGAGGTGCGATGGATAGCCGCTGAGGGCCGCATAGAGCGCGATGCGCGTGGGCGCGCAGTGCGCATGGTCGGAGCGCATATTGACATCACCGAGCGGGCGGTTGCCCGCGAAATGCTGCGGGAGAGCGAAGAGCGTTTCAGGCTGATTGCCGACAGCGCGCCTGTCCCGATCTGGGTTACCCGGTTGGATCGAACAAGAAGCTTTGCCAACCGAGCTTATGTCGAGTTTGTGGGGGTACCATACGAGCAAGCGCTGGCGTTCGACTGGCGCGCGATCTTGCACCCGGATGACGCCGCGCGAGTGGTGAAGGAAAGCATTGCAGGCGAGGCCTCGCTGAAGCCGTTCGTGCTAGAGGCGCGGTACCGAAATGCCGATGGACATTATCGTTGGGTCAAGTCGGAATCGCAGCCACGCTGGGATCCCACCGGCAAACACATCGGCTTCATCGGCGTTGCGCATGACATCACGGCTGCCAAGCAAGCCGAGATTGATCTCCGAGCTATAAACGATCGGCTGGAAAGTCTGGTCGCTCAGCGCACTGGGCAGCTCCGTAACCGGGAGTCCCAGCTTCGCGCCATCCTGGAGACAACAAACCAGCATCAGGGGTTACTCGATCTGGATGGCAAGGTGCTCTACGCCAACGCAACCGCGCTCGCCGCTGGCAATGCGCGGCTTGTTGACGTTGTTGGCCAGCCGTTCTGGCACACGCTCTGGTTTCGCGAGACACCGCTGGGCGCGAAAATGGTTGAACAAGCCTTTCGCGAGGCTGCCGGTGGATCGTCGTCGCGGACTGAGCTGGAGCTGAATCTTCCGGTTGGCCGGCGGCATCTCGATCTTGAGCTGCGGCCCGTGACCGACGAGGCCGGTCGCGTGACTGCCGTGCTCGCAGAAGGCGTCGATACCACCGAGCGGCGTGTGAACGAGGAAGCGCTTCGACAGGCCCAGAAGATGGAGGCCGTTGGACAACTGACAGGCGGCGTGGCGCATGACTTCAATAATCTTCTGACGATTATTCGCTCAGCGACGGATTTCCTTCGCCGCCGAGATCTTCCGGATGAGCGCCGCCGCCGATATGTCGATGCGATTTCGGACACCGTTGATCGGGCATCGCGTCTCACCGCGCAATTGCTGGCGTTCGCGCGGCGACAGCCGCTGGCCCCTGTGACTTTCGATGTCGTTAACCAGATCGAGAGTGTCGCAAGCCTCGTTCGTCCGCTGGTGGGGGCACGAATTCAGATCGAAGTTCGGAGGCCCTCGGAGACCCTGTTTGCGCTGGCGGATGTCGGCCAGTTCGAAACCGCGATGGTCAACCTTGCCGTCAATGCTCGCGACGCCATGAACGGTGAGGGAAGGCTCATCATCTCGGCGGAGCATGTCGTTGAAATTCCAACCGTGCGCGCGCAGGGAGCGCGGCTTGGCGACTTTATCGCTGTCTCTATCGCGGATAACGGCGTGGGGATACCCGAACAACATCTGCAGACCATTTTCGAGCCCTTCTTCACGACGAAGGAAGTCGGGAAGGGCACGGGTCTCGGCCTGAGCCAGGTCTTCGGATTCGCCAAGCAATCAGGCGGAGACGTTTTGGTGAGCAGTATCGCCGGACAGGGGGCGACATTTACGATCTACCTACCGCGTTCCGATACGTCGTCAGTCACAACTGCGATTTCTGCCGGGAGTGGAGATACTGTTCGTGGGGTCGGACACCGCGTGTTGGTCGTTGAGGATAATCCAGAGGTCGGGACATTTTCGACAGAGCTGTTGCAGGATCTGGGTTATGCGACGGAATGGGTCAGGTCAGCGGCCGAAGCGCTCACAATTCTGGAAAGCGATGAACTCGCCTTCGATCTCGTTTTCTCAGACGTCATCATGCCGGGCATGAACGGGGTCGAACTGGCGACGATCATTCGCGATCGATATCCCGGGCTCCCGGTAGTACTGACCAGCGGCTATAGCAGCGTGCTCGCCGAGAATGCTCATCAGGGGTTTGAGCTCATCCAAAAGCCTTATTCGGTGGAGCTGCTCTCGCGAGTGTTGCGGCGCTCGATCGGGGAAGCGCGGGGCGGTGCGCCCGGTAGTCCCCGATTGCCGGAATAGCTTCGCCTGGCGTTTAGAAAGAGTTAGCCAGATCGCAACTGGTCGAATTATTGCCCTTCGATTTGGCACTCGGTCCGGCGGGGCGCGCGATAGTCGTCGAGATGCTGGACGTTGCAATCGACTGCGGCCTCCTTCGCCAGAAGATGGTACATCCGCGCGACCGTCCGTTGCTTGTCGCGGATGCGGCCACGAGGCACATTCCTCGCTTTCCGGATGGCTTCGACCGCGTGCGATAGGAAGTAGTCATAGGCGTCGGACATTGGGCGCCTTCAGATGCGGGAAATGACGAAGCTGGCGAGCAGTCCGCCGAGCGTTGCGGCTGCGGCTGTGACGACCATGCCCCAAGCGACGTCGGGTATCACTAGAGTCCATTGCCACTGCTTGAGGATCGCCATGTTGGTCAGCGCAAACGTTGAATAGCAAAAGAGGCCGAGAAGAGCGCCAAACGCCAGATTGGACGACCAGTTGCTGGGGCTGTGACCATTCACGAATACGACGATTCCCGCCAAGTAAAGCGCGTAGAACAGGAGTGCTGCGGGCAATCGAGGCGTATCGAGCATCATGTCGCCGATGTGCGACTGGTACATCTTTTTGCCCACGGTGCCGAGAAACGCGAAGTCGAGGGGAAGCAGTATGGCGAGCGTGCTCAAATAAACGATGACGTATTGCATTGGTCCTCCGTGGCGGCTCAACCGCAAAACGCTCGACCCGTTCCATTCCCCCTTTGGGATGGGAACGCTGCTCGTGGAAATGCGTTGCTGGGGCGCCCGCCGGGCTGGCGGAACAACCCGAGGAGGATGCAATGGGACTGTTCAGCAAAGACATCAAGACAATGGAAGACATGTTCGTCCATGGTCTGCAGGACATTTACTACGCCGAGAACCAGATCACGAAGGCACTGCCGAAGATGATCGATCAGGCCACGAACAGGGATCTCACCACCGGTTTAAAGGCGCATCTCGAGGAGACCGAAAAACAGATCGGCCGCCTGGAGCAGGTGTTCAAGAAACTCGGCAAGGAGCCGAGCGCTACCGACTGTCCTGCTATCGACGGCATCATCAAGGAGGCCGACGAGACCGCCGGCGAGATCGCCGATAAGGCCGTCCTGGATGCCGCGATCGTCGCCAATTCGCAGGCCGTCGAGCACTATGAGATCGCGCGGTACGGTACGCTGATCGCATGGGCCGAAGAACTTGGCCACGACGATGTGGTGCGTTTGCTGACCACCAATCTGAACGAGGAAAAGGCCGCGAATACCAAGCTGAACACGATCGCGCTCCGGAAGGGCGTGAACAAGAAAGCGGTCGCTTAAACCTTGCAATATAGGGTCGCTGCGGTAGTCCGCAGCGCCCCCTTTGGTGCCCCCATGACGATGCAGCATCCCGTCACGCCCGACGGACGGTACTTCGTGGTGCGGGGGCGGCTGTGGCGTCTCGCGGATCCCCGGATATCCGAGAAGAATAAGACAGCGCTGGTCTCTCAGCTCATGACAGCCCGTCGGGCGGTCAAGGAGGCGAGGGGCCGGGGTGATAAAACGGGAGAGGCCGCCGCCCGTGAGGCCGTGGACGACGCGAAGCGTTCACTCGGGGAGCGGGGGCCGGTCTGGTGGGACGACGGAGCTCCAGACCTGAATAGGCATATGGCCAAAAACACCCCTTACGCTGAGTGGTTTGCAGGGTTGCGACATCGCCGAAAGTCGAAATCATGAAGATCGCGACGTTCAACGTCAACAACGTCAACAAGCGCCTTCCGAACCTGATCGCCTGGTTGAAGTCGTCGAAGCCTGACATCGTGTGCCTGCAGGAGCTTAAGGCGGATCAGGCTGGCTTTCCAAAGGTTGCCCTGCGCAAGGCCGGCTACTCGGCCGCATGGGTCGGACAGCGGACCTGGAATGGCGTCGCAATTCTGTCCCACCGTTCGGAGATCGTCGTCACGCGTCGAAAGCTGCCGGGCGACGCGAAGGACGTGCAGAGCCGCTATCTTGAGGCCGTCATCGACGGGATCATCGTTGTTTGCCTCTATGCTCCTAATGGCAATCCGCGCCCCGGACCGAAATTCGACTACAAGCTTGCCTGGCTGAGACGATTGAACCGTCATGCGGTGACGCTCCGCAAGACCGGTGCGCCCGTTGTGCTCGCCGGCGACTTCAACGTCGTTCCGACTGCGGATGACATCTATCCGACGAAGTCGTGGGACAAGGACGCGCTCGTTCAGCCCGAGGCGCGCAGACTGTTCGCGGCGCTGCTCGCAAAAGGATGGACGGATGCGCTTCGTGAGATGTATCCCGACAAGGCGCCATACACGTTCTGGACGTATTGGCGCGGCCGCTTCGAGCGGGACGCGGGATTGCGCATCGATCATTTGCTCCTGGATCCGCTGATGGCGGATCGTCTAGAAAAGGCCGGGGTGGATCGCAAAATCCGGGGGAAAGCCGACGCCAGCGATCACGCGCCGGCTTGGATTATCGTGACGTGAGGCAGCGGCTCAGGATCGCTGCCAGCCTTCGATGATCCGCACCGACGCCGCATCCTCCTCGCCATCATAATAGCGGTCCAAAGCTTCTCTGTACGGGCCGCGGCCATCTGCACGATCGAACAGGGTCAGGGATGACTTGAATTTCGCATCGTCTGGCGAGCCGAAGATCTGATGCGCGGACCGTCCGGTCACGCTGAGCACCGCATTTGTCGATTCGAGAAGCCGTAGTCCGAGTAATGGGTGGGCGAGATACGCCACCGCCTCGTCCATGGATCTGATCGCATAGCGTTGCGCCATCGCGCTATGTCCGAGCCGTTCGGCTTGCGGGAAAATGAACCACATCCAGTGGCTCCGCTTTGCGCCGTCCTTTAGTTCAGCGAGGGCAGTGGCGTAGACGGGCTGCTGGGCGATTACGAAGCGTTGCAGATCGAAACGATCGGTGGTTTGGGGCTCCAAATGATGGCTCCTTAAAGCTTCGGTTCACGAGTTGGACCACAGCGGTATCAACTTGGAACGTGGCCGCAATTCCAAGGTTCTAGAGCAACTTCGCAAAAACAGTGAGATTCCGACTTGAAGCATCCGATCGATGCGGCCGATCTGCCTGTGTGCCCTCCCGGTGAGTTCGTCCGGGTCCGTGGCGCACGTGAGCACAATCTCAAGAACATATCCCTCGACATCCCCCGAAACGCCTTGGTGGTCTTCACTGGCGTATCGGGATCGGGAAAGTCGTCGCTTGCGTTCGGGACATTGTATGCGGAAGCCCAGCGCCGGTACCTGGAGTCGGTGTCACCGTACGCCCGTCGGCTGTTCAATCAGATGTCTGTGCCAGAGGTCGATGACATCGAAGGTTTGCCGCCCGCCGTGGCGCTGCAGCAGCAGCGGGGAGCGCCAACAACCCGTTCATCGGTTGGAAGCGTCACAACGCTCTCAAATCTTCTCCGGATGCTCTATTCTCGCGCAGGCGATTATCCTCGTGGCCAACCTCTGCTGTATGCCGAAGCGTTTTCGCCGAACACGCCGGAAGGAGCTTGTCCCCACTGCCACGGCATCGGTCGAACTCACGATGTCACGGAACGTTCGATGGTTCCGGATGAAAATCTGACAATCCGTGAACGCGCGGTGGCAGCCTGGCCGACCGCCTGGCAGGGGCAAAACTTGCGCGACATCCTTGTCACGCTGGGGCATGACGTCGATACGCCTTGGCGCAAGCTGCCGAAAAAGACGCGGGACTGGATTTTGTTCACCGACGAACAACCGACGGTTCCTGTCTATGCCGGGTATGATGCCGCCGAAGTCAAGCGGGCGCTCAGGCGGAAGGAAGAACCAAGCTACCAGGGCACGTTCACGGGCGCCCGCAAATATGTCCTGCAGACCTTTGCGACGACCCAGAGCGCGATGATGAAGCGCCGTGTCTCCCGCTTTCTCCTCAGCAGCGACTGTCCCGTCTGTCATGGCAAACGGCTTAAGCCCGAGCCGCTCTCGGTCTCATTCGCGGGATACGATATCGCCGAGATCGCGCAGCTTCCCTTGAAAATGCTCGATAAGTTGTTGCGCCCGTTTATCACGGATCACGCGACCCGATCGGCCGCGCATCCGGAGAAGGCGGTCGTCATCCATCGCATTGTCGAAGACCTGGTTGCCCGTCTCGCAGTTCTGCTCGACCTCGGCCTTGGCTACCTCACCCTTGATCGCAATACGCCGACGCTGTCGCCTGGCGAATTGCAACGTCTCCGGCTTGCGACGCAGGTCAGGTCCAACCTGTTTGGAGTCGTGTATGTTCTGGATGAACCGTCAGCAGGACTGCATCCCGCGGATACCGAAGCGCTGCTGAGGGCTCTCGATCGTTTGAAAGAATCAGGAAACTCCCTGTTCGTTGTCGAGCACGAGCTTGATGTCATCCGGCATGCTGACTGGATCGTTGATGTGGGGCCCGCCGCTGGCATCCACGGTGGCCAAGTCCTTTATAGCGGCAAGCCTGCGGGGCTCGCTGACGTCGGAGATTCGCAAACGCGGCAATATCTGTTTCCTTCCAAGGTTCCGGTCGCGCGCGAGCGGCGTTCGCCATCAGGGCACCTGAAGTTAAGGAACGTGACGCGCAACAACCTTCAAGCGCTCGACGTCGATGTCCCGCTGGGCGTCCTCACCGCGGTCACCGGCGTATCCGGGTCGGGAAAGTCGAGTCTGATCAGTCAGTTTCTGGTCGATACGATCTCAGACAACCTGGGACACGACCGAGCGGTACAGGATGCGGATCACGAAAGCGGTCCTCTTGAAGCAGCGATCGAGACCGTCGGCGGTGAGATCGTTGCCGGAATGGAAAACGTCCGGCGACTTGTCGTTGTGGACCAGAAGCCGATAGGCCGCACGCCGAGATCCAATTTAGCGACCTATACCGGCTTGTTCGATCATGTCCGGAAACTGTTTGCCTCGACAAAACAGGCGAAGGCCCGGCGCTACGATGCCGGTCGGTTTTCATTCAACGTTGCCAAGGGGCGGTGTGCCACATGCGAAGGCGAGGGCTTCGTTTGCGTCGAGCTCCTGTTTCTGCCAAGCGTCTATTCGCCATGCCCTGACTGCCATGGTGCGCGATACAACGACAAGACACTCGAGGTGAAGTTTAGGGAGAAGTCGATCGCAGACATACTTGCCATGACGGTAGATGATGCCTTCGTTTTCTTCGGCGGCGACGAAACCTTGCGGAGATCGTTGGGCGTCATCCGGGAGGTCGGCCTCGGTTATATCCGGCTCGGGCAATCGGCCACCGAGCTGTCCGGGGGAGAGGCGCAGCGCATCAAGCTGGCGACCGAGCTGCAACGGGTGCAGCGAGGAGGAACCCTTTACGTGCTCGATGAGCCCACGACGGGCCTGCACCCGTCTGACGTGGTCAGGCTATTGTCCCAGCTCGATGGTCTGGTGGCGGCCAACAATTCCGTCGTGGTGATCGAGCACGACATGGACGTCGTGTCGGCGAGTGACTGGGTCATCGATATCGGACCGGGAGCCGGGGACGAAGGTGGCAAGGTCGTGGTCGCCGGGACGCCAGAGATGGTTGCCTCAGCCGCCGAAAGCCGAACCGCAAAATATCTTGTTGACCGTGCGTCGGCCGCTGGCCGTTGCACTGCGCTTTGATCGAGCCCGTGCGTTTGAAGACAAGAACGACATCCCCAGCCATAACTCCAAAGAGTCCGTTAGCGGACGCAGGCTGCGACATGTGCACAGAACGCTGCAAAGATCACGATGACCGCCCGGGTCTGTCTTCGATTTTGACCCGCCAACGCTTGAAGCGGGAACCAATGTTTCTCGTCCCTGTTACGATGAGACTATCGGGGGATTTCCGATGCAAGAAGCAATTGATCGCGTGATGGTGACCTACGGCATGATTGCCCAGCTAAGCCCGGAGGCTGAGAGGAATCTGCGTCAAGCTGTAACCTCATACCTCGCGACCAGCCCAGAGACGGACAGCGACAAGTTAGCAATTGAAGGTCTGAAATTTGCCCGCGAGACGGCGGGGCAGGGGTAGGGCATGTGTCCAAGGTCGGCCGTGACTTTGCGGCGGTGACGAAATAATCGTCTCCGATGAGCTCTATTTTTTCCGGTAGTCCGCAGGCATCTGACGCAATGAAGGCCGCTTTTGAGGCCTTCAATTGGGCATCGACACCGCTTGCGGACCGAAGCGCGTGGCCCGTTTCGCTTCGAACGGCTGTCGATCTGATGTTGTCATCGCGTTTCGCCATGTGCGCCACGTGGGGGCAAGAGCAAACGTTTCTGTATAACGACGCCTACGCGCCGTTTTTGGGCGCTCGGCATCCGTCCGCGCTCGGCAGACCGATAAAGGAAGTCTGGCCGGAGATCTGGGACGACCTGGAGCCGATGATCGATCGGGTGCTCGCTGGCGAGACCGTTGCGATGGAAGACCTTCATCTGGTCATGACCCGCAACGGCTATCCGGAGAGCACCTATTGGAGTTTTTCCTACAACCCACTGCGCAACGACGCAGGCGAGATCGTCGGCATGCTCGACATCGCTGTGGATACGACGCAGAAATTCGTCGATGCCAGAAGCCTTGAGCAGGAGGCGACGAGGCTTTCAGAAAGCGAAGCGCGTTTCCGCGCTTTGATCGGTGCAACGTCCGATGTGATCTACCGGATGAGCGCTGACTGGCGTGAATCTCGCCCGATGGATGGGCGAGGTTTCCTCGCCGATAATGAACAGCCTTCGGCTCGTTGGCTTGAGACGCACGTCCCGGAGGACGAGAGACCGACAGTTCTGAGCGCAATTGCCAAAGCTGTCGCCGATAAGGCGCCTTTCGTTCTTGAGCATCGGGTTCGGAAAGCTGATGGCAGCATCGGGTGGACGTCTTCGCGCGCTGTACCGATTATTGGTGCGGATGGCGAGATTACAGAGTGGTTTGGAACTGCCTCCGATGTGACGCAGGCCTATGAAGCGCGAGCCTCTTTGGCCGCAAGTCGCGAAAAGCTTGAACTGGCGACGCGCGCTGCGCGGCTTGGACAGTTCGATTTCTGGCCTCAGACCGGCCGTCTTGACTGGGACGACCGTTGCCGTGAGCTGTTCGGCCTGCATCCGGGCGCTCCGGTCAGCTATGAGACCGCCTATCTTGCGGGCCTTCACCCCGATGATCGTGCGAAAGCCGATGCAGCCGTGGGCGCGGCCCTGGACCCGAACGGTTCGCGCATCTTCGACACGGAGTATCGGACGATCGGAATCGAGGACCGCATCGAGCGCCATATCCACGCGCGCGGCAGTGTGGTCTTTGAGGGCGATATGCCAACGCGTCTGATCGGCACCGTGCAGGACGTGACGGCAGATAGAACCGCGCAAGCGGCGCTTCGCGAAGTCGAGGAGCGATTGAGGCTCGCCGGACGCGCGACGAATGATGCGGTCTGGGACTGGGACTTCCGTTCGAACCATGTGACCTGGAACGTCGCTCTGACGCATGTTTATGGTCATGATCTCTCGCAGGTGGCACCGACCGGTGAATGGTGGATCGAGCACATTCACCCAGACGATCGCAGCCGGATCGATGTCAGTATCCATTCCGTCATTGACGGTCAC